>CAZUGZ010000014.1:0-41058 GCA_964620555.1 uncultured Alteromonadaceae bacterium | reverse complement strand
CTTGCGGGAAGCGCTACGGGCAAAGCCGGAGAAGGCCCGAACGCGGCGGCCCCCGCATTACGTCAAGCATAACTCACCGGAAATCGCCGCGCCTGTCGTTCGGATGAGCACATCGGACCTCGCTGCCTACGCGACGGCGATCAGGAATTCGGCATAGCAGGCCAACACCCCAGTCAACATCGTGAAGCGCAAGCGCGGGCGCTAAACACTTCCACAACTTCGCGGTCGTCCTCGCGCAGGGCCCGCAACAACTGCTCGCGTCGCGGCCGCTGCAGTCCCAGGTTGCGGGATTTTATCGCTCCGAAGCCCCGCACCTGTGCCGGCAGGCTGGCCAGTTCCACGGCGGTGTCATAGTTGTCCCGGCGCAGGCACTGTACCAACTCGGCCAACAGGCTTTGGTACTCGGCAATCAGTTGCCGCTCGAGCTTGCGATCGGCACTGTAGCCGAACGGATCCAGCGCGGTGCCGCGCAGGCGGCGCATCTTCGCCAGTACCCAGAACAGCGGCAGCACCCATCCGCCCAGAGTGCGTTTGCGCGGCAGTCCGGTCTCCGCATCCCGCCTGGCCAGCAGCGGCGGCGCCAGGTGGAATTGCAGCCGGTAGTCGCGCTTGAACTGCCCCTCGAACTCGGCTTCCAGCTGCGCGCGGAAGGCCGGGCTGGTATACAGGCGGGCTACCTCGTACTCATCCTTGTAGGCCAGTAACCGGTACAGGTTGCGAGCCACCGCCCGGCTCAGTTTTTGCCCGGCATCCGGTACCTGCCGCGCTTCCAGCGCCACTATCTCCTGCACCTGCTGCCGATAGCGCCGGGCCAGGGCCGGGCCCTGGTAATCCGTCAGCCGCCGGCAGCGGTCAGCGACGATATCTTCGACTCGCTCCAGGGCCTGGAAGCGGGGCTGCGGGCGGGCAAGTTCGGTCACTCGCCCCAGGTCGACGGCCGCGCGCCGGCCCCACAGCAGGGCCCGCTGGTTGAACTCCACCGCCACGCCATTGAGGCTGATCGCCTGCTGCAGCGCCTCGGCCCCCACCGGCAGCCAGCCGCGCTGCAGGGCGTAGCCCAGCAGGAACAGGTTGCCGCCGATGGAGTCGCCCAACAGGCCGCTGGCCAGTTCCGTCACATTGAGAAATTCCACCTTGCCCGCACCCACTTCCTCGGTGATGGTGGCTTGCAGGGCCTGCGCCGGAAATTCCAGGTCCGGATCGGCGATGAAGTCGCCGGTGATGGATTCGTATTCGTTGACGACGGCCCGCGTGCGCTCCACATTGACCTTGGCCAGCGCCTCGTCGTCGGCTGCCACCACCAGGTCGCAACCCAGCAACAGGTCGGCGTCACCGGCGGGAATGCGCACCGCGTTGATGTCCGACTGGCGTCGGCCAATGCGCACGTGGCTGACCACCGCGCCGAACTTCTGCGCCAGACCGGTCTGGTTCATGGTGGCGCAACCCTTGCCCTCGATGTGCCCGGCGATGGCAATCAGCGCGGCAACGGTGAGTACCCCGGTGCCGCCCACACCCGCCACCACGATATTCCAGGGCTGCTGCTCGATACCCGCGAGTACCGGTTGCGGCAGTTCCGGAAAGTCATCCGCGGTAACGCTGCGCCGTTTCAAACGGCCACCCAGCACGGTAACGAAGCTGGGGCAGAAACCCTTGAGGCACGAGTAGTCCTTGTTGCAGGAGCCCTGATCGATCCTGCGCTTGCGCCCCAACTCGGTCTCCACCGGCAAAACCGACAGGCAGTTCGACTGGGTACTGCAATCGCCACACCCCTCACACACCTCGCGATGGATCAGCACCCGCCTGGCCGGGTCCGCCAGCAGGCCGCGCTTGCGACGGCGACGTTTTTCGGCGGCACAGGTCTGCTCGTAAAGCAGCACGGTGGTGCCGGGCGTCGCGCGCAATTCCTTTTCGATACGGATCAGATCGTCCCGATGGCTGAGACTGAAACCCGGGAAAGGTTCGATGGCGGCGCGGTGCCGCTCCGGTGCGTCGGAGACCAGGGCCAGGCGTTGCACGCCCTCACCCTGCAGTTGCCGGACCATCTGTGCCACCGACAGGTTGCCATCCAGCGCCTGTCCACCGGTCATGGCCACGGCGTCGTTGTACAGAATCTTGTAGGTGATGTTGACCCCGGCCGCCAATGCCTGACGAATGGCGAGCAACCCGGAGTGGATGTAGGTGCCATCGCCGAGATTCTGAAATACGTGTGGCGTGTCGGTAAAGGGCGCCTGCCCCACCCAGCTCGCTCCCTCGCCGCCCATCTGGGAAAAGGTCTGCGCGGCTCGATCACCCTTTTCCCAAACGCCCATGTAATGGCAACCGATGCCACCGAGGCTGCGGCTGCCCTCGGGGATCCGGGTCGAACTGTTGTGCGGACATCCGGAGCAATAGTGGGGCAGGCGGTGCAGCTTGTTCCGGGAGCGGGCGAGGGACCGCTCCTTGCGCTGGTAAAAAGCCAGTCGCCGCTCGATGGTTTCGTCCCGGTGAAAACTGCTCATACGTGCGGCTATGGCGCGGGCCACCATGGCAGGGGTCAACTCGCCCAGGTTCGGCAGCAGGTCTCTGCCCGCTTCATCGAATTCACCGAACACCCGCGGGCGGCGGTCCACCGGCCAGTTGTAGAGTTGCCCGGTGAGTTGGTCTTCGAGGATGGATCGCTTCTCCTCCACCACCAGGATCTCTTCCAGGCCCTGGGCGAAGGCATGGGTGCTGACCGGGTCCAGCGGCCAACTCATGCCCACCTTGAACACCCGCAGGCCGAGGGCCGCGGCCCTGGACCGGTCGAGCCCCAGGTCTTCCAGGGCCTGCATCACGTCGAGGTAGGCTTTACCGGTGGTCATGATACCCAGGCGGGCGTGGGGGCCGTCGACCACCACCCGGTTGAGACCATTGACGCGGGCAAATTCCCGGGCCGCATAGATCTTGTACTTGTTGAGGCGCAGTTCCTGTTCCAGGGCGGTGTCGGGCCAGCGGGCATGCACGCCATCGACCGGCAATTCAAAATCTTCCGGTAAGCGGATGCTGACCCGGCGCGGGTCGATCTCTGCGGAAATGGCCGAATCCATATTTTCGGTAATGGCCTTGAGAGCCACCCAGGTGCCGCAATAGCGGGACAGCTCCCAGCCGAATATACCCAGGTCCAGTACCTCCTGGACATTGGCCGGACTCAACACGGGAATGGAGGCACCGATGAACATGTGCTCGGACTGGTGCGGCAGGGTCGAAGATTTACTGGCGTGGTCGTCCCCGGCCACGGCCAGTACGCCACCGTGGGGCGAGGTTCCAAAGGCATTGGCGTGCCGAATCGCGTCCATGCTGCGATCCACCCCAGGCCCCTTGCCATACCACATGCCAAACACACCGTCGAATCTTGCACCCTCGAACAGGCCGACCTGCTGACTGCCCCACACGGCCGTGGCGGCCAGGTCCTCGTTGATGCCGGGCTGGAACTTGATGTGGTGGGCATCCAGGTAACGCTGCGCCCGCCACAGGGCCTGATCGAGGCCAGCCAGAGGCGAACCCCGATAGCCGGAAATGAAGCCGGCGGTGTTGAGCCCGCGCTCCCGGTCGCGCTGGTGCTGCAGGATGGGAAGTCGCACCAACGCCTCTATTCCGGTCATGTAGGCGCGGGTGGTATCCAGTGCGTATTTGTCGTCGAGTGATATCTGGCGCATTGTCATGGCTTTTCTCCGCCGCTGCCCCGTGGGCTCACCATGGAAAAATGGTAACGCCATCTTGTGGACAGATTTATGTTTTATAACCTTGTTAAATCGTTATAAGTAACTATAATATTCTTTTATTGTTAATATAAAGAATATATTATCTAAATCATGAACACTGAAATCAGCCCTTCGGACCGCAAGATACTGGACCTGTTGCAACGCGATGCCGGCCTGACTTCCCAGCAGATTGCCGAACGCATCAATCTGTCCCAGTCGCCGTGCTGGCGCCGCATCAATCGCCTGCAGGAGGAGGGCCTGATCGAACGGCGGGTGGCCTTGCTGAGCCGGGAAAAACTGGGCATGGAGGTGGTGGTGTTCGCCACCGTCAACCTGTCGAATCAGGGGCTCCGCTACCTGGAGGCTTTCGAACGGCAGGTGACCGGCTTCCCGGAGGTGCTGGAGTGCTACACCATGGCGGGAAGCTGGGACTACATGCTGAAAATCGTGGCCCGGGACATACGGCACTACGAGCGCTTTGTGCGGGAGCAACTGACCGGCCTGGAGCACATTGGAGAAATTCACTCCCACATCGCGGTTACCGAGATCAAGAACTCCACCGAGTTGCCATTATTCAGCCAACTATGACCGTTTCCGCAACCGGCACTGCGGAATTCACCGCGGCGGTTGCGGTATACTGGAAACGACACCACGCCACGCCCCTGAAAATCTTTCGGAGCAGTTCCTTCATGGCCCTCTCGATTCACGCCCTGCCCGCAAGTGAGCGGGGTTCGTTCCCCCAGGACATCCGCTTTGGCACGGTTTTCTCGGACCACATGTTCACCCAGAACTACACGCAGGGAGTCGGTTGGCACGACGCCCACATCGGCCCCTACCAGGATTTTTCGCTGGCCCCCGCCGCCGCGGCACTGCACTACGGCCAGACCGTGTTCGAGGGACTGAAGGCCTACCGCCGCGCCGACGGCGGTATCAACCTGTTCCGGCCCGAGCAGAACCTGCGACGCTTCAACGCCTCCGCCTCCCGCATGGTGATGCCGGAGGTACCGGAAGAGGAGCACATGGAGGCACTGCTGACGCTGGTGAAACTGGACCGCAACTGGGTCCCCGAGGTCGAGGGGTCATCTCTCTACATCCGCCCGTTCATGATTGCCACCACCCCCAGACTGGGTCTGGGTGCGGCCAGCAGTTACCTGCACTGCATCATCACCGGCCCGTCCGGGCCGTACTTTGAACAGGGTTTCAATCCGGTGTCGGTCTATATCTCCGATGTCTACCGTCGCGCCGTGGTCGGCGGCGTCGGAGAAGCCAAGACCGGCGGCAACTACGCCGCCAGCCTGTTGGTGAGCGAGGAGGCCGCGCGCCTGGGCTACACCCAGGTGTTGTGGCTGGATGCCATCGAGGGCCGCTACGTGGAGGAAGTGGGCGCCATGAACATCTGCTTTGTGTACGCTGGCGAAACCATCGTCACCCCCACTTTGGGCGGCAGCATCCTGCCGGGAATCACCCGGGATTCGGTGCTGCAACTGGCCCCGGTCCTGGGCTACCGGGTGAGAGAGGAGCGGCTGGACATTCACTCGCTACTGGCGGATATCGAAAACGGCGGGATCACCGAAGTGTTCGGTTGCGGCACCGCCGCGGCCATCTCACCGGTGGGCAGGCTGGCGCTGGGCTCGAAGGTCTACGAAATCAACGGCAACCAGACCGGGCCGGTGGCCCAGCGGCTGTTTGATGAACTGACCGGAATTCAATACGGGCTGCGCGACGACCCCTTCGGCTGGGTGATGTCGTTAGCCTGACCGGACACCGGGAAATGGTCAGAGGTTCCCGAGTTTCCTGAACCAGCGTTGGGGGATCAACCGGACCAGCAGCATGATGTAGCGCCAGAACCAGGGCAGGTAGACCACCCCCGGCCCGCGGTCCAGGGCACGGACGATACCCCGGGCAATCTGTTCGGGTTGCGCCCACAGCAACCCCTTGCGCAGGTGCGCCGTCATCGGCGAGTCCACCAGACCCGGTTTCACCGTCAGCACCTGCACACCGCTGCCGGCAAGCCGCCCTTCCAGTCCCTGGCAGTAGGTACCGATAGCGGCCTTGGCGCTGCCGTACACGTAATTGGAGCGACGGCCTCGGTCTCCTGCCACCGAGCCGATCACCACGATCCTGCCGTGGCCCTGTCGTTCGAAGCGAGGGGCGAAGGCCGCCAGCAGGCTGATGCCGGCGAGGGCGTTGGTCTCAAATTCGCATCGCGTCGCCAGGACATCGTCTTCGACTTCTTCCTGTGGAGGCAGCGAGCCATGGGCGAGCAGCAGCAGGTCCACGCCCGGGCTCCAAACGGCGTCCGCAAAGGCTTCGTAGTCGGTCCCGGTGGCGGCGTCGAAGGCCACTTCGTCCACCTGCGCCGCGCCGCGGGCGCGCAGGTCCAGGGCCAGGCTGGCCAGCCGCTGGGGATTGCGCGCTGCCACCAGCAGGTGGTCGCCCGCTGCTGCCAGCAGTCGCGCCGTGGCCTGGGCGATGGCCGAGCCGGCCCCGATGACCACCACGCGCGCCATCAGGCAGCCCCCGTTACGCGCTGCCAGAACAGGGAGTTGAGCTTGGGGTCACGCAGTTTTTCGAGCTTCTCCCAGGCTGGATAGGCGGCGCGAAAATCGGCCCCGCTCATGTGCGCATCCTTGGCCGGATAGATTGCCCCGCCGTTGCCGAACACCACCTCGTCCAGTTGTCGGAACAGTTCGGTGGTGCGTTGACCGCGCCAGGGGAAATCCAGCGCCAGGGTCACGCCGGGGCGCGGAAAGGACAACAGGGCCGGCGACCGGATCGAGCCAAAAACCTTCAACACCGCCAACGGCGAGCCCTGCCCGGAGCGACGAATAATGGCCAGCAATTCGGCCAGCACGGTCGCCGGGACCACGCATTGATACTGGCGGAAGCCGCGCCGGCCATACAGGCGATTCCAGTGGTGCAGCGCATCCAGAGGAAAAAACCAGCCGGGCCAGGCCACCAGTCGGCGTTTGCGCAGCGCCGACTGGCGGTGAAAATACAGGCCATTGAAAACCCGCAGGGCCGGCCGGTTCAGTGGCGACAGCGGTGGCGTGAAGGGCACGCTGAAGCTGCGCCCGGGGCGCGGGGCCGGGGTATCGGCAGCGGCGTGCCGGGCCCGGTACAACAGGCCGCGGCCGCTGGCACTGAGGCAATCGAACCAGCCCACGGTGTACTCGTGGCTGCTGTCGGCTGCGGCACTGAGTTCGAGAAATTCCAGCGGGGAACGAAACCGGGTGGTCTCCACCTCCAGCCAGGGGCCGCTGAGGGGGCGCAACTGAATTTCCAGCCACAGCATGACGCCGGTCAGACCCAGGCCGCCACAGGTGGCGGCAAACCACTTTTGCTGGCGCCGCGGGGAACATTGAATCTGCTCCCCATCGGAACGCAGCAGGGCCAGTTCCCGGACGTGGCCGGCGAAAGTGCCGGCCCGATGGTGGTTTTTGCCGTGCACGTCATTGGCCAGGGCCCCGGCGACGGTGACGAACCGGGTACCGGGCAGCACCGGCAACATCCAGCCCCGGGGCACAGCCACCGACATGATCTGGCCCAGGGTCACCCCGGCCTCACAGCGAATCAGCCCCGCCTCCCGGTCGAAGCCAAGAATGCAGTCCATGCGCCGGGTATCGAGCACCGTGCCGCTGGCAGCCAGACCGCTGTCGCCATAACTGCGGCCACCACCAACCGCCAGTGTCGATTGCCGCCAGACCTCCGGCACCTGGTCCTGCCAGGCAATCGGCAGTTGCCGTTGTTCCCGCTCCGGCAAACCGCCCCAGGAACGCATTACACCGCCGCCACGAACAGCAGCAGCACCGTCACGGCACAGAGCAGGCTGGTCGCGTCCTGCACCGCGAACATGATCGGGTCGTCGAGCATGCGGCCCCGGAAGGAACTGAACCAGATATGGGAGATCCAGAACAGCAGCACGGGGCAAACCAGCCACAGCACCTCCGGGTAGCGGTAAAACTGCTGTACCGCCGCACCGTTCAGGTACAGTGCCAGTACCAGTACGGCGGTAAAACCGGCGGCGAATCCGGGAGCGATCAGGAAGTTGCCGTCGCCGCTGCGGTATCCCCGCCCGGCGTCGGGCAGGCGGTCCGCTTCCCATTCCTTCAACTCGGTGTAGCGCTTCATCAGTGCCAGCGACAGGAACAGGAACAGGGAGAAGGCCAGCAACCAGAAGGTCAACGGCAGCGCCAGCGCGGCGCCACCGGCGACGATACGCAGGGTATACAGACCAGCCAGCACCAGCACATCGACGATGGCCAGCCGCCGCAGGAGCGCAGAATAACTGACCGCAGTCACGGCATAGAGCAGCAGCACGAGCTGAAACATGGGCGGCAGCAACAGCGCCAGCAGCGCCGAAGCCAGCAGCAGCAACAGCAGTACCAGGCACACCGCGGCCACCTGCACATCCCCGTTGGCCAGCGGCCGCCGGCATTTGCGCGGGTGCCGGCGGTCCAGTGGCAGGTCCACCAGGTCGTTGAGCAGGTAGATGCCGCTGGCACAGAGGCTGAAGGACAGGAAGGCGATACCGGTGGCGGCGAGCGCCTGCACATCATCGTACGCGTGAACCAGAATCAGGGATACGAACAGCAGCACGTTTTTCAGCCACTGGGCCACCCGACACTGGCGCAGCCATACCGACAGCGGGTTGAGCTGGCGCTGAAACAGTTTGTCAACGGTGAACCGGGATTGCACAAAACGGGTAAACCGCAAGCTGCTCGAAACCAGGTGCACCGCCCGTGCGGCCTGCCATACCGGCACATCCACCTTACTGTTGCCCAGGTACTCGAAGCCGCGGTCACCCGAGCGCGCAACCAGGGCCGACGCCTTGCGCGGGCCGGTCATGTTGATCGAGCCGTCACTGCCCAGGACATCGTCAAAACAACCCAGGTGCTCGGCCAGGGGCCGCACCAGCAATTCATCCGAACCACTGGCCAACACCGTGCCGCGTCCGCGCTGGTGCTCGGCGCGGACGAACTCCAACACCGGTTGTTGCAACTGCAGGCTGGTGTGGTCCACGGTCACCCGCCGGGCCAGCTGGCGCTTGGCGTAGGCCCGCCCGCGTGGCAGCCAGGCCAATACCCGCAACAGGCGCAGCGGGTTGCCGCGCAGATAGAGCAGCAGGGATTCGCCGGACAGGTCGCCGCGGATCAGGCTACCGTCGAGATCAATCGCGAGCAGCGGTGGCCCGTCGTCGACAGAGGAAGATGGTTCATTCACCGGCAAGCTCCCGCCAGCGGTCAGCTCTCATCCTCGATGTCTTCGAAATCGCCATCGCTGCGAGGCCGGTCAACCAGTTCCACCCATGCCATGGGCGCCTTGTCGCCGACCCGGTGACCGCATTTGAGGATGCGGATGTAGCCCCCCGGCCGCTGCAGATAGCGCGGCCCCAGTTCGCCGAACAGCTTGCCCACCATGGCGCGGTTGCGCAGGCGGTCATAGGCCAGGCGGCGGTTGGCGACACTGTCCTGCTTGGCCAGGGTGATCAGCGGCTCGGCTACCCGGCGCAGCGCCCTGGCCTTGGGCAGGGTGGTCTTGATCAACTCGTGCTCCATCAGCGAGGCCGCCATGTTGCGCAGCATGGCCTTGCGGTGCGCGCTGTTGCGATTCAGTTGTGATCCACTATGGCGGTGACGCATGTTCCATTCCTGCAGGTAGCGGGGGGACTCAGCTTATGCCCAGAATCCGGTTGTCCGCCTTCACGCTCGATGGCGGCCAACTGTCGAGCCGCAAACCCAGGGACAGGCCGCGGGAAGCCAATACGTCCTTGATTTCGGTCAGGGACTTTTTGCCCAGGTTGGGGGTTTTGAGGAGTTCGATTTCGGTGCGTTGCACCAGGTCCCCAATGTAGTAGATGTTCTCTGCCTTCAGGCAGTTGGCGGAACGCACGGTCAATTCCAGATCGTCCACCGGGCGCAGCAGAATCGGGTCGACTTCGTCTTCCGAGTCCCCCCTGTCATCGAACTTCTCGCCTTCCAGATCCACAAATACGGCCAGCTGCTGCTGTAAAATCGTGGCGGCACGACGGATCGCCTCCTTGGGATCAAGGGTGCCATTACTCTCCAGGTCCAGCACCAGTTTGTCCAGGTCGGTACGCTGCTCGACCCGCGCCGACTCGACCACGTAGGACACTCGCCGCACCGGGCTGTAGGTGGCATCCAGCCGCAGCCGGCCGATGGGACGGGTTTCATCTTCTTCCTCGAGCCGACTGTCGGCGGGAGAATAGCCCCGACCCCGCTGGACGGTCAGAATCATGCTGATTTCCGAATCGTCATTCAGATGGCAGATTACGTGATCCGGGTTGCAAATATTGACTTCGTGATCCACCTGGATATCAGCGGCGGTCACCGCACCCGGACCCTTTTTGCTCAGGGTCAAATGGGCGGTGTTCTTGCCGTGCATCACCAGCGCCACACCCTTGAGGTTGAGCAGGATTTCAATCACGTCTTCCTGCACTCCTTCGATGGCACTGTACTCGTGCAGGACCCCTTCGATCTCCACTTCGGTGACGGCGCAGCCGGGCATCGAGGACAGCAGAATGCGGCGCAGGGCATTGCCCAGGGTATAACCAAAACCGCGCTCCAGGGGCTCGAGGGTGATCGCGGCACGGGTGCTGCTCTTGTTGACTACGCGGATGATCCGTGGCGTTAGAAATTCGTCTACTGCGGTCTGCATAGGGGTGGTCCTGTCTGCTTTGTATCGGTTTAACTGATTACTTGGAGTAGAGTTCGACAATCAGGTTTTCATTGATCTCGGAAGAAAGATCCTGACGATCCGGGTAGCTCTTGAAGGTGCCTTCGAGCTTTTCGCTGTCCACTTCAATCCACTCCGGCTCACCACGCTGTGCGGCCAGCGCCAGGGCGGACTGCACCCGCAGTTGCTTGCTGGCCTTGCCACGCAGGGAAATCACATCCCCCGGGCTCACCCGATACGAGGGAATGTTGACGCGCTGGCCGTTGACCCACACCGCCCGGTGCGAAACCAGTTGGCGCGCCTCGGCACGAGTCGAGCCAAAGCCCATGCGGTAGACCACGTTGTCCAGGCGCGATTCCAGCAGACCCAGCAGGTTTTCGCCGGTTGCCCCCTTGAGCCGGGCTGCCTCGCGGTAGTAATTGCGAAACTGTTTCTCCAGCACACCGTAGATGCGGCGGACTTTCTGCTTCTCCCGCAACTGAACCCCGTAGTCGGATTGGCGGCCGCGCCGGGCACCGTGTTGTCCCGGTGCGGTTTCCACGTTGCACTTGCTCTCCAGGGCGCGTACGCCACTTTTCAGAAACAGGTCCGTCCCTTCGCGGCGGGACAGTTTGCAAGTGGGTCCTGTATATCTGGCCATTTCTACTACTGCCTCTACACGCGACGTTTCTTGGGAGGACGGCACCCATTGTGGGGAATGGGCGTTACGTCGGTAATATTGCTGATTCGGAAACCGCAGTTATTGAGCGCCCGCACTGCGGATTCGCGGCCCGGTCCCGGGCCCTTCACCTGTATGTCCAGGTTCTGCAAACCGTATTCCTTGGCCGCTTCACCGGCGCGTTCGGCCGCGATCTGGGCGGCAAAGGGTGTACTTTTGCGCGAACCGCGAAACCCCGATCCGCCCGCGGTCGCCCAACTCAGGGTGTTGCCCTGGCGATCCGTAATGGTAATGATCGTATTGTTGAAAGAGGCATGAATGTGGGCGATGCCTTCGACCACCTTTTTGGTGATTTTTTTGCGTGTACCTCTGGCGCCTGGGTTGGCCATGCTCGTGTGTCCCCGTCTCGATATCAACGCTGCACTGAGGTGCAGCTACACTACTGGAGGAAAATTCAAGTTACCTGCGAATCGGTTTCCGCGGCCCCTTGCGCGTTCGGGCATTGGTCTTGGTTCGCTGGCCCCGCAGCGGCAGACCCCGGCGATGACGCAGACCGCGGTTGCAACCCAAATCCATCAGACGCTTGATGTTCATGGAGACCTCGCGTCGCAGGTCGCCTTCGATCATCAATTTGCCCACTTCAGCGCGCAACGCATCCATCTGTGCTTCGCTGAGTTCACCTATTTTGGTCTGTTGATCGACTCCGGTGGCGGCACACAACTGACGCGCCCGGGTAACACCGACACCATAAATATGGGTCAGCGAGATCACAGCGTGTTTGTTGTCCGGTACGTTTACACCGGCGATACGGGCCATCCACCACTCCCCAGATTACCATTGCAGGACCGCGACCTGTTTGCCACGCGGCCCGGTTCGCCGCCCAAAAGGCGCAGCATTCTAGCGACAACCATCGTCAAAATCAACCTTGTCGCTGCTTGTGGCGCGGTTGGGCACTGCAGATCACCCGCACCACACGGCGGCGGCGCACCACCTTGCAGTTCCTGCATATTCTCTTTACCGAAGCTCGCACTTTCACGATGTACCCCACTTACCGGACGCTGCCGGCTCTCCCATAATTCTTCAGATTGGCCTTCTTCATGACCGAATCATACTGCTGCGACATCATGTGACTCTGCACCTGGGCCATGAAATCCATCACCACCACCACCACGATCAACAGCGAGGTACCACCCAGGTAAAACGGCACGTTCCACATCACTACCAGGAACTGCGGCAGCAAACAGACCAGGGCGATGTAGGTAGCGCCGAATACGGTCAACCGGGTCAGCACACCATCGATGTAGTCGGCGGTCCTGGGGCCGGGCCGAATACCCGGAATAAAAGCCCCGGAACGCTTCAGGTTGTCCGCCATGTCTACCGGATTGAACATCAGGGCCGTATAAAAGAAGCAGAAAAATACAATCAGTCCGCTGAACAGCAGGATGTTCAGGGGCTGGCCGGGACCAATGGCCAGGGCAATTTCCTGCAGCCATTCGGCATTGCCGCCACCGCCGAACCACTGCGCAATGGAGGCCGGAAACAGCAGGATGCTGCTGGCGAAGATAGCCGGGATGACCCCGGACATGTTCACTTTCAGGGGCAGGTGACTGCTCTCGGCCTGGTACTGCCCGCGGCCTCGCTGGCGGTTGGCGTAGTTGACGGTGATGCGCCGCTGACCGCGTTCGATGAAAACGATCAGGTAGATTACCGCGATGGCCAGCGCCAGTATGAACAACAACACCAGGATGTTGAGTTCGCCCTGACGCGCCGACTCCAACGACTGGCCGATGGCCGCGGGCAGGCCCGCCACGATGCCGGCGAAGATCAGCAGGGAGATGCCGTTGCCCACACCTTTTTCGGTGATTTGCTCGCCCAGCCACATCATGAACACGGCGCCGGTGACCAGCGAAGTAATGGACACCACAAAAAACAGCGGCGACACGCTGTAGGCCATGCCCTGATTGGCCATGCCGACGGACATGCCGGTGGCCTGGACGATGGCCAGCACCACGGTCAGGTAGCGGGTGTACTGGCTGATCTTGCGGCGCCCGGACGCGCCTTCCTTCTTCAATTGGTCCAGTTGCGGGGACACCGCCGTCATCAACTGCATGATGATGGATGCCGAGATGTAGGGCATGATCCCCAGCGCCAGGATGCTCATGCGCTCCAGCGCGCCGCCGCTGAACATGTTGGCCAAACCCAGGATGGTGCCCTGATTCTGGTTGAACAGCGCCTTGATCTGATCGGGGTCGATGCCGGGTACCGGAATGTGGGTGCCGATGCGATAGACGATGATCGCCAGCAGGACAAAACGCAGGCGTTTGAACAGCTCGCCCAGTCCCGACGTGTTGGCACTCCCTGGCAGCAGTGGATTGGCCATCTATGCCTCGGTCTCGACGGTCCCGCCCGCCTGCTCGATGGCGGCGCGCGCCCCTTTGGTTACCGCCAACCCCCTTACGGTGACCGCCCGCTGCAGTTCGCCGGACAAAAAGATGCGCGCGCGCAGGGTTGCCGCCTTGACCAGGTGCGCGGCCTTGAGCGCCGCCAGATCGATCACTTCGGCCTCGACTCGATTCAATTCACCCAGACCGAGACTGGCGGTGGTCCTGGCCACGCGCGAACTGAAACCATATTTCGGCAGACGCTTTTGCAGGGGCATCTGCCCGCCCTCGAAACCGGGCTTGATCTTGCCGCCGGTGCGGGATTTCTGTCCCTTGTGGCCACGCCCGCAGGTCTTGCCGTAACCACTGCCGACACCGCGGCCCACCCGCCTGGAGTTCCTGCGCGAACCCGCTGCCGGACGCAACGCATTCAGACGCAGGTCTTCGCCACTCATTGTTCCGACTCCTCTACTCTCAGCAGGTAGTCCACCCGCTTGATCATGCCTCGCACCGAGGGCGTATCCTCGACGGTCACGGTGTGGCCAATGCGACGCAGACCCAAACCGTCCAGGCAGGCCCGATGCGACCGGATGCGCCCGTTGCGACTCCGGATCTGGGTGACCTTGATGGTTGCTTTCGCCATGTCCGCGCCTAAATTTCTTCTACGGTCTTGCCGCGCCTGGCGGCCACCGCCTCGGGTGAGGACATTTCCTGCAATCCCTTGAACGTCGCCCGAACCACGTTGACCGGATTGGTGGAGCCATAACACTTGGCCAGCACATTGTGCACGCCGGCAATTTCCAGAACCGCCCGCATGGCGCCACCGGCGATGATTCCGGTACCTTCGGAGGCGGGCTGCATGTAGATCTTGGAGGCCCCGTGGTTGGCCCGGATCGGATATTGAATGGTGCCGTTGTCCAGTTCCACCGAAATCATGTTGCGACGGGCGTTGTCCAGCGACTTCTGGATCGCCACCGGAACCTCGCGCGCCTTGCCGCGGCCAAAACCGACTTTGCCGTTGCCGTCGCCAACCACAGTCAAGGCCGTGAAGCCAAAGATGCGGCCGCCCTTGACCACCTTGGCCACCCGGTTTACCTGCACCAGTTTCTCCTGCAGACCTTCGTTGTCGTCGTTCTTGCGATCGTTAAACGCCATGGTGGATAACCCTAAAATTTCAGACCCTGTTCACGAGCTGCCTCGGCCAGCGCCTTGACCCGCCCGTGATACTTGTAGCCGCTGCGGTCAAAGGCCACTGTTTCAATACCCGCAGCCTGCGCCCGCTCTGCCACCAGCTTGCCCACGGCAGCCGCGGCCGCCACATTGCCGGTACTCCCTTCGCGCAGACTGCTGTCCAGCGTCGAGGCACTGGCCAGCACCCGGTCGCCCGCGGGCGCCAGCACCTGGGCATACATGTGACGCGGAGTGCGGTGAACCGACAGGCGGTTGGCCCCCAGTTCACGCATTTTGGCGCGAGCGCGACGGGCGCGACGCAACCTAGATTCATTTTTGCTACTCATCGGCCTGTGCCTACTTCTTCTTCGCTTCCTTGCGCCGGACCCGCTCATCCTGGTAGCGAATACCCTTGCCCTTGTATTGCTCCGGGGGCCGAAAGGCGCGCAGTTCCGCCGCCGCCTGACCGACTGCCTGTTTGTCCAGGCCCCGCACCACGATTTCGTTCTGGCTGGGCGCGGTCACCTTGATTCCCTCCGGCACCTGGTAGATGACCGGGTGGGAGATGCCCTGGGCCAGATTCACCTTGCCGCCCGACACCGAAACCCGATAGCCGACGCCATCCAGTTGCAGCTTTTTTTCAAAGCCGGCGGTTACCCCGATCACCATGTTATTGACCAGTGAGCGGGTGGTACCCGACATGGCGGTCGAATCCCGGCTGACGCTGGAGAATCGCAACTCCTGACCCTCTTGGCTGACCTCGACCCCGGCGTCTATCGTCATCCGCAGTTCGCCCAGGCTGCCGGTGACAGCGAGCTCCCTGCCACGCAATTTGACCTCCACGCCGTCCGGCACCACTACCGGGGTATTTGCGACTCTGGACATGGCGAACTCTCCGGCCTTACCCGCTTTCTAAAACACCGAACACAATACTTCACCGCCCACCCCGGCGGCGCGGGCGGCGCGGTCGGTCATCACGCCCTGGCTGGTGGAAATAATGGCCGTACCCAATCCGTTGCGCACCCGTGGCAAATCCTTGCTGCCGGCATAGCGGCGCAAACCGGGGCGGCTCACCCGGTCAATTTCCAGGATGACGGGTTTGCCCTCGTAATACTTCAAATCGACCCGCAGAGCGGCCCGGCTGCCTTCCGCCACCGGCTTGACGTCGGCGATATAGCCCTCCTCTTTCAACACCTCACACACCGCCGCTTTCAATTTGGACGCGGGAATGAGCACGGTGGGCTTGGCCGCCATCTGCGCATTGCGGATTCGGGTCAACATATCGGCCAGCGGGTCTTGCATACTCATGGTCGTTCTCTTCCTGCTCTGGACTGTTGGTGGTCGGTACGCCCTGGCAACCGGCTCACCAGCTACCCTTGACCAATCCGGGCACGTCGCCGCGCATGGCGGCTTCGCGCAGTTTGTTGCGGCACAGGCCAAACTTCCGGTACACCGCATGCGGTCGCCCGGTCTGCTGGCAGCGACGCTGTTGGCGAACCGGGCTGGCATTTCGCGGCAGCTTCTGCAAGCGTACCTGGGCCTCCCACTTTTCCTCTTCGGTGGCCTCGGAACTACTGAGAACCGCCTTGATCTCGGCCCGTCTGGCCGCGTATTTCTGTACCGTGCGCAGGCGTTTGCGCTCCCGTGCAATCATCGATTTCTTGGCCATGCCAGCGATCTCTCTCTCAATTCTTCAGCGGGAACTTGAAGGCCCGCAACAGGGCGCGGCCCTCATCATCGTCACGGGCGCTGGTGGTAATCGTGATATCCAGCCCGCGCAGCGTATCCACCAGGTCATAATCAATTTCCGGAAAAATGATCTGCTCGCTCACGCCCATGGCAAAGTTGCCGCGCCCATCGAAGGACCTGGGGCTCAGGCCGCGAAAATCGCGCACCCGGGGTATCGCAATACTGATCAACCGCTCCAGGAACTCGTACATGCGCGTGCGGCGCAACGTGACCTTGCAGCCGATCGGCCAGCCTTCCCGCACCTTGAAGCCGGCGATGGATTTGCGCGCCCGGGTGATCACCGGTTTCTGGCCGGCGATCTTTGCCATGTCGGCCATGGCGTGTTCCAGGACTTTCCTGTCTCCCAGCGCCTCCCCCACCCCCATGTTGAGGGTGATCTTGGTGACCCGCGGGACCCGCATCACGTTGTCCAGACCCAATTCCCGTTGCAGCCTGGGGACGATGTCATCCCGGTAAACCTGTTGCAGTGTTGCCATGAACCCGATCCGCCTAATTGTCCACTGCCGCGCCGCTGGATTTGAAGATGCGCACCCTGCGCTCACCCTCCAGTTTGAACCCCACCCGGTCCGCGCGACTGGTCTCGGGATTGAAAATTGCCACATTGGAAACCTGAATCGGGGCCTCCCTCTCGACGATGCCCCCGGCCACGCCACGTTGCGGATTGGGCTTGGTGTGCTTCTTGACCAGGTTGACACCAGTGACCAGCAACCGGCCGCCGTCCAGCACCTTGCGCACTTTGCCGCGCTTGCCCCGGTCCCGGCCGGAGAGCACGATCACTTCGTCATCCCGCCTGATCTTGCGCATCCCGATTTCTCCCCTCTGTCCGCAACGGCCTACAGCACTTCCGGCGCCAGGGAAATGATCTTCATGAACTGCTCACTGCGCAGTTCGCGGGTTACCGGGCCGAAGATGCGGGTTCCCACCGGGGTGTTTTGCGGCGTCAGCAACACCGCCGCGTTGTCGTCAAACTTGATCAGCGAACCGTCCTGACGACGCACCCCCTTGCGGGTGCGCACCACTACGGCATTCATCACCTGACCTTTCCTGACCTTGCCGCGGGGAATCGCTTCCTTGATTGCCACCTTGATCAGATCACCCATGTGCGCGTAACGACGCCTGGAGCCGCCCAGCACCTTGATACACATGACCCGGCGCGCTCCGCTGTTGTCGGCCACGTCGAGATAGGATTGTGTCTGGATCATGTCGTTCTCCCGTTCCGCCTATTGCTGGGCGGCGCTCTCCTCGATTTTCAACAACTTCCAGCTCTTGGTCCTGGAAATCGGCCGGGTTTCGGCAATGGTCACCCGGTCGCCCACGGCGCACTCATTGTTCTCGTCGTGGGCGTGAATGCGGGAAGAGCGGGTGATGTACTTGCCGTAGACCGGATGCTTTACCCGCCGCTCGATCAGCACGGTAACCGTCTTGTCCATCCCGTTGCCGACCACGCGCCCGGTGGCGGTTCGTGCCCTGCCAGTTGCCTGTGCCATGAGTTACTCTCCCGACCGTTGCGCCAGCACGGTCTTGACCCGCGCGATATCCCGCTGGGTCTGCCGCAGCAGGTGGCTCTGGCCAAGCTGGGCACTGCGGTGCTGCATCCGCAGCTTGAATTGCTGTTGACGCAGGGAGAGCAGCTTCTCGTGCAACTCCGTCACCGACACGTCATTCAATTCGCTTGCTTTCATCACAGTACCGCCCGTTTGACAAAGGTAGTCCCAACCGGAATCTTGGCGGCGCCGAGAGCAAAGGCTTCCCGCGCCAGTTGTTCCGGTACGCCCTGTATTTCGTACAGCATCTTGCCCGGTTGCACCTGGGCCACCCAATACTCCACATTGCCCTTGCCCTTGCCCTGGCGGACTTCCAGTGGCTTGGTGGTGATGGGCTTGTCTGGAAAGATGCGGATCCAAATCTTGCCGCCACGCTTGATGTGGCGGGTCATGGCCCTTCGCGCCGCCTCGATTTGCCGCGCGGTGATGCGCCCACGGCCCACCGCCTTCAATCCGTACTCTCCGAAGCTGACCTTGTTGCCGCGATGGGCCAGGCCGCGGTTGCGGCCCTTCTGGGTCTTGCGATATTTCGTTCGCTTGGGTTGTAACATCAGCCTGGCCCCTAACTGGTTGCCGTCTTTCTGGCCACGGGCCCGATGGCATCCTCGTCACCGATCACTTCGCCTTTGAATATCCATACCTTCACCCCCAGAATGCCGTAGGTGGTGGCGGCCTCGCAGGTGGCGTAATCGATGTCGGCCCGCAGTGTGTGCAAGGGTACGCGTCCTTCCCGATACCATTCGGTACGGGCAATTTCGGCGCCGCCCAGGCGTCCGGAAACCTGCACCTTGATGCCCTCGGCGCCCTGGCGCATGGCATTTTGCACCACCCGCCGCATGGCGCGGCGGAACATGACCCGCCGCTCCAGTTGCTGCGCCACGTTGCGGGCCACCAGCTTGGCATCCAGATCCGGTTTGCGGATTTCCTCGATATTGACATGCACCGGCACACCCATCTTTTTGGCCAGGGTGGTGCGCAGGCGGTCCACATCTTCGCCCTTTTTGCCGATCACGATGCCGGGGCGGGCGGTGTATATCGTGATGTGTGCCGTTTGTGCCGGTCGCTGAATCACGACGCGGCTGACCGAAGCATGCTCCAGGGTCTTCTCGATGTATTCACGCACCTGCAGATCGACGATCAGGTTGCTGGCAAAATCTTTGCTGTCCGCATACCAGACCGAGGAATGGCCCTTGACGATCCCCAGGCGAATACCGGTTGGATGTACCTTTTGACCCATTTGCTGGTCTCCCGAACTCAGTCTTCGCCGTCGGCCACGGTCAATGTGATGTGGCAGGAGCGCTTCAGGATGCGGTCGGCCCGACCCTTGGCCCGCGGTCGCAATCGCTTCATGGTGATGCCCTCATCCACAAAAATACGTGACACTTTCAGTTCGTCCACATCCGCGCCCTCGTTGTTTTCGGCATTGGCAATGGCCGAATCCAGTACTTTCCTCACCAGGTGTGCCGCTTTCCGGTTGCTGAAAGTCAACACTTCCAATGCTTCCTCGACGCCTTTGCCACGCACCTGATCTGCGACCAGACGCACCTTCTGCGCCGAGATGCGCGCACCTTTCAATCTGGCTGCGACTTCCATCACTCCACCTCCCGGCGCTGCGGCCTAGCGTGCCTTGCGGTCGGCCACGTGACCGCGGAAGGTGCGGGTCGTGGCAAATTCGCCCAACTTGTGGCCGACCATGTTCTCGCTGATGAGAATGGGCACGTGCTGCCGCCCGTTGTGTACCGCGATGGTCAGCCCGACCATTTGCGGGGACACCATGGAGCGTCGCGACCAGGTCTTGATCGGCCGACGGTCCTTCTTTTCCACCGCAATGTCTACCTTCCGCTGCAGGTGCAAGTCGATAAATGGGCCTTTTTTCAGTGAACGTGGCACGTTGTATCCTCTTTCTGTCCTCTTCCCCGGGGCGCTATTTCCGGTCGCGACGACGCATGATCAATTTGTCGGTACGCTTGTTCTTGCGGGTCTTGTAGCCCTTGGCCGGCGTGCCCCACGGCGAAACCGGGTGACGGCCACCGGAAGTCCTGCCCTCGCCACCACCGTGTGGGTGGTCCACCGGATTCATGGCCACACCGCGCACCGTCGGCCGCACGCCACGCCAACGGGCCGCACCGGCCTTGCCCAGTTTGCTCAACCCGTGTTCGCTGTTGGAGACCTCGCCCAGGGTGGCTCGACACTCGGACAATACCTTGCGCATCTCGCCCGAGCGCAAGCGCAAGGTCGCGTACTGTCCCTCCCGGGCCACCAGTTGTATCGAAGTGCCGGCACTGCGGGCCAACTGCGCCCCTTTCCCGGGTTTCAGCTCCACGCAATGCACTACGGAACCCACCGGGATGTTGCGCAGTGGCAGACAGTTGCCGACCTTGATCGGCGACATTTCACCCGATTGCAGCTTGTCGCCGGCGTGCACATTGCGGGGCGCGATGATGTACCGGCGCTCGCCATCGACATATTTCAGCAGGGCGATGTGCGCGCTGCGATTGGGATCGTATTCGAGTCTCTCCACGGTGGCGGGGACGTTGTCCTTGGCGCGCTTGAAATCAATCAGCCGATAGCGCTGCTTGTGGCCACCGCCGATGTGGCGGGTGGTGATGCGGCCCTGGTTGTTGCGACCGCCATGCTTGCTCTTCTTGTCCAGCAGCGGCTGATGCGGCGCGCCTTTGTGAAGCTCGCCATCCACCACGCTCACCATGAAGCGGCGCCCGGGGGAGGTCGGCTTTCTCTTTACAATTGCCATGCCCTGCCCACTCCCTACTCTATCGCCAGCAGGTCAACGGTCTGACCCTCCTGCACGCGGACGTATGCCTTCTTCCAGTTCGACTGCCGCGAGAGACCGCGGCGGCGGCGCTTGACCTTGCCCTTCACCCGCAGGGTCTGTACATCGGTTACCACCACCTTGAACAGCTTTTCCACGGCCCGTCGAATTTCCAGCTTGGTGGCATCGAGCGCCACCCGGAACACGTACTGATTGCTATCTTCACCGGCGATGGCCGCTTTCTCGGAAACGTGCGGGCCCAGCAAAACCTGATAAATCCGCTCCTGGTTCATGCCAGCATTCCTTCCAGCTTCTTCACCGCGGCCACGGTCATCATCACCTTGTCGCAGTTGATCAGGCTGACCGGATCCAGCGCCTCGACATCGCGCACATCCACCTGGTGCAGGTTGCGGGCGGCGAGGTACAGGTTTTCTCCCACTTCGGTGGCAACGATCAGCACGTTGTCCAGCCCGTAGTCGGACAACTGTTTGACCAGCAACCGGGTCTTTGGCAGTTCCACATCCAGGCTCTCCACCACCAGCAGTCGGTCCAGGCGATTCAGTTCGGAGAGGATGGAGCGCAGCGCGGCGCGATACATCTTGCGATTTACCTTCTGCGAGTGGTCCTTGGGCCGCGCCGCAAAGGTCACCCCACCACTGCGCCAGATCGGCGAGCGGTTGCTGCCGGCGCGAGAGCGGCCGGTACCCTTCTGACGCCAGGGCTTCCTGCCACCGCCACGAGCGTCGGCCCGGCTCTTCTGCGCCCGGGTACCCTGGCGGGCGCCACTCAGATACGCCGTTACCACCTGATGCACCAGGTGCTCATTGAATTCCCGGGCAAAGGCAAGGTCGGAAACGGACACTTTGCCCGCCTCCTTCCGGTCCGGCCTGACTATGCTCAATTCCATGGCGCTGTCCCGATCTACCCGTGGCCCACGGGAAGCACCACGACGTCACCACCCGGGGCGCCGGGGACGGCACCCTTGACCAGCAGCAGGTTGTGGTCGTGGTCCACCCGCACGATCTCCAGATTGCGCGCTGTGACCCGGACATCGCCCATGTGACCGGCCATCTTTTTGCCCCTGAACACCTTGCCGGGCGTCTGGCACTGGCCGATGGAACCGGCGGACCGGTGGGACAGCGAATTGCCGTGGCTGGCATCCTGCATATGAAAGTTCCAGCGCTTGATCACGCCCTGAAACCCCTTGCCCCTGGATTTTCCGGCCACGTCGACTTTCTGGCCGGCGGCAAATCCGTCCAGGGTGATTTCGGCGCCGGCTGCCGGCGCCTGCTCCGTCGCCTCCAGGCGGAATTCCCATAAACCGCGCCCGGCGGCAACGCCGGCTTTGGAGAAATGTCCCGCCTCGGATTTATTGACGCTACCGCCACGGCGCGAACCCGTGGTCACCTGAATGGCCCGGTAGCCGTCGCTATCCGCATCCTTGACCTGGGTAACCCGATTGGGCTGCGCCTCGATCACGGTGACCGGAATGGACTGGCCATCCTCGGTGAATACGCGGGTCATGCCGGACTTGCGACCGACGATGCCAATTGTCATTGCTCCAACCTCTGCGTGTACGGGGCTATACCCTCTATGGCCGCTCGTCGCCAAGCCGTTACACACCCGCGGCAAGCCAGGCCCCGGGCAGGTCCCTCATTGTCTTTATCAACCCAGACTGATTTGTACTTCTACGCCAGCCGCCAGATCCAGCTTCATCAGCGCATCAACCGTCTTTTCGTTCGGTTCTACAATGTCCAGTAGTCGTTTGTGTGTGCGAATCTCATACTGATCACGGGCGTCCTTGTTCACATGGGGTGAGATCAGCACCGTGTAACGTTCCTTGCGGGTCGGAAGGGGGATCGGGCCCCTGATTTGAGCACCGGTACGGCGTACCGTCTCAACAATCTCCTGGGTAGACGTATCGATCAGGCGATGATCGAATGCTTTCAAGCGAATGCGAATCCGTTGGTTTTGCATTGCATCCAACCCCGGGGAACGTAAAGAACCAAGGGCCCGCAAAGGGACCCCGTGAAAAAGCGAACGCGAATTCTAATGACGAGCCATGGGGCTGTCAACAAATAATTGTTGTTCTCTGCAATCGGCCGTGGGTATTGCTGTCTTGCGAGACCGGCTATTCTTCGTATTCCAGTTCCAGGGAGGCGACCACCCTGCGGTTCTCGGCACGCCCCTCTTCGGTGTCGTTGCTGGCCACCGGCCGCGACTCGCCGTAGCCCCTCGGCAACAACCGCCCGGCGGCGATGCCGTACTCATCGACCAGCACCTGGCGCACGGCTTCGGCACGGCGTTCGGACAGGCCCAGATTGTAGTCTTCCGCCCCAAGACTGTCGGTATGGCCCTCGAGCTCTATCTGGATGTCGGCAAACCGCTTGAGGAAATCCGCCAGCTCCTCCAGGTTCTGGAAGTAGTGCTCCTCCACCACATGCGAATCAAAGGCGAAATTGACCTTCAGTTTGATCGAGGCGATGCGGATGACCGGCACCGGGCAGCCCCGCTCATCCACCTGGACGCCGGCGGGGGTATCGGGACATTCATCGAGGCTGTCGACTACGCCATCTCCATCGCTGTCGGCCTCCGGCACTGCCTCCGGCACCACCGGTGCGGGGGGCTCGGCGAAGTCATAGGCAATGGCCACGGTCAGGGCAATGTCGTTGTCGCTGTCTGAAAAGCTGTGCAGCAGGCGGGCATCGGCCTGCCAGTTCCAGTGGTCACCCAGGTAATAGCGGAAACCCGCGCCGACGTTGGCCTGGGTCTGGGCCTTGTCGCTGTTGCTGAATTCCTTGGAAAGCTCGCCACCACCAAATCCCAGATAGGGGTGCAGAGACTCCCCGGGCGCGAAATAGTACGCAATGCCCAACTGCCAGTTTTCGATATCCACATCCTCGCCGCTGTCGTCGGCCTCGGCTTCACCCCAGGAATATGCAAGCTGCCCCGCCCAGTTGCTGTCGAAGCGATATTCGACGGCGGCCACGGGCAGCACTTCCGAATCCAGATTGTGTCCGTCATCGAAGGTATGCAGGGCTGCGCCAAAGGTCACGGTAACGGGCAACTCCGCCTGCGCCGGGGAATTGAAGCCCAGGATCAGCGCGGCCAGCAGGCCCGCCGAGAATCTGATCGGTTTCATCGAGATATCACTACCTCCGGTTTTGCATGATCTGTCCAAGAGAATCTCCTCCCAACGTTATTTCATTCCAGCGCCGGCCGGCATCGTTCAATACCTCATCTCGCCCCGCACAATGACGCCATGGTCCGTGTCGACAACGCTGCTCTCGCGGCGGGCCATCTCCAGGTCCATGGCAAAGCTGGCCGAGAACGGCCTGAAGCGCAGACCCGTCCGGTAGGTGCTGGTCCCGGCGTCCGACCAGCCGAGCCCCAGATACGGAGCGAGCAACCCCCGGCCGCCCGGCGCGACCAGACCGTAGTCAAACAAGGCCTCCACGCGACCCAGTGGATCGGAGCCGACCCCTCTCGGCCCCAGCGCCGGGCCCCGCTGAGACCACAGGCTGTCGACGCCGCTCGACGTCTGCCCCCAGGTCGACCTCAGCCTCATGGACGGACCCCGTCCCGAGGCGTCCGGCGCCAGGTAAATCGTACCTCCGACACCCCATTCCTGGTAATCGTCATCCTCGTGCGCGAGCAGCGCACGGGTGTCCAACTCCATGGTCAGCTTCCCGCTGGCATCGGCATAGCGGAGACTGCCGCCCAGTTCCAGGCCTGCGCCCGACTCCGCATCCCCACCATCGTAGCGAAAACCCAACTCCACCGTGGGCGTAAAAACCCCACCCCCGGACAGTTGCCGACGGCGTGTACCCTCCAGGGCCAACCGCCAGCGGGTCGCGTTCGCCGACACCTTCGCACCCGGCAATTCGACGTCCTCCTTGGATTGCATCCGCATGCTGAACGCATCCGACTTCCACGCCAGGGCAAAACCGCCCGGCTCCGCCGCCGGCAGCAGCGCCCCGCGTATCCCAACTGCTCCCAGACTCATCTCGATGTCGGTGTCCACGTCCAACTGGTCCACCGCCAGTTCCATATCCCCCCGTCCGTAGCCCAGCAAACCCCATACCGAGACATCCTCGCTCACCGACAACCGGAAATACGGTTGCACGCTGGTCAGCGAACTCTTCAGGTCGCCTCCTTCCCGCTCCACGGCGCGTGAAACCGCAAACTCACCGTCTCCGTCGCTGTACGACAGCGCCACGCCGGCCAACACCTTGGCCCGCGCGTAGTCCACGCCCACCGTGCCCGTCACCACATCGCCGTCCAGCGCAAGTTCCCCTTCCTGGCCATCGAAGCGCGTCGCCGCGGTGCGGCCCCAAAGGGCCCACTGCCCGGGTCCGGTACCCCAGCCGTTGCTGTCCGAACCCGACAAGTGGAAACTGCTGTTCGACCAGAGTTGCCGACCACTTCCCGGCGATGTGCCCGCCAGCGGCTCATTCCACGCCCAGCCGGACAGCGGGCCAATTTCGCCAAAACCTTCGCCAACGATACCACCGGCACCCAGGGACGGAGCCAATGCGCCGCTTCCCCGCCACCCATCGCGCGCGGCTGCCGCCCCCGGATAGCCACCCAGGTCCAGACGATAGCCGCCCACGGTCACGTGGGAGCCCGGTTCCTGCCCCGACGACTGTCGCAACCGCCCATCCACCGCATCCACCACGTGGCCTGCCACGGTGCGGCCGAACCGCGCCAACCACGCCTCCACGATGGACGCCGCACCGTCGTCATTCTCGATCACCCCGGTGGCGGAGGCGGCCGCCAGCGTTGCGTTCGAAGCTTGGCTCAGCAACACCGTAAAGGTCTCGGCGTCTTCGTACAGCTCGTCCGCCAGCAACGCCACCGTCAGCGTCCGGCTCATTTCACCCGGTGCAAAGGCCAGTTGCCCAACCGCCGACCGGTAGTCCTGGTCCGCCGTCGCCGAGCCGGGCATCGTCGCCCACTCCACTGTTACCGGCAGAGTGGTGGCCCCGGCCAGCGTAACCGTGAACACCATCTCCCCCGAACTCTCGGCCGCGCTGCGGTCCGTTATCGACAGTGCCGCCGCGGCATCGTCATCCCCGATCACACCCGTGGCGGAAGCGGCCGCCAGGGTCGCGTTCGAGGGCTCGCTCAACGACACCTCGAAATTCTCGTCGTTTTCATCCAGCGCGTCCGCGAGCAGGCGCACGCGAATCGTCCCCCCGGTCTCGCCCGGGGCAAGGGTCAGTACGCCATTCGCAGCCTCGTAGTCCTCACCCGCCGTCGCGGTGCCGGCAACGGTCTCCCATGCCACTGTCACCGGCACGATGCTCGTCCTGTCCATGGTCACCGGGAATGTCATCTCCCCGGAATCCTCGGCCGCGCTCGCACCGGCAATCGACAGCAGCGGTGCCACCGCGGTCGACGCTTCGGCCTCATCGGATGCCGGGCCCGCACCGTGCGCGTTGCTCGCCCTCACCCTGAAAACATAGCGGGTATTGTCGGCCAGACCGGTGACGGTGAAGGCGCCGGCATTCGCCCCTCCGGGAGCACTATCGGGAACCGTCAGCCAGCCGCCGAATTCTCCGCCGTCATACAGCTTCTGGTATTCATAGCCAGTGATTGGAGAGTCGCCTTCGCTCTCCGGCGCGCCCCAGCGCAACCCCACCTGAGTGACACCGCCAGTCGCCATCAGGTTGGTGGGCGCACCCGGCAGCTCCGGCGGATCCGCGATGGTCGATGCCGCGGCCTCCGCGGAAGGCGAACCGGGACCCAGTGCGTTCCTCGCCCGCACCAGGTAGACGTAATCGGTGCCATCGGCGAGCTCGACGACGGTGAAGCTGCCGGCGTTGGCCCCATCGGGCGCGCTGTCGGGGATCTCAATCCATCTACCGAACCGCCCGTCGCCCGTCTTCTGCCGGTATTGGTAACCGGTGATCGGGGAATTGCCGTCGCTCTTCGGTGCGCCCCATTGCAGCATCACCTGGCGTATGCCTCCGGTCGCCGTCAGGTAGGTCGGCACACCCGGCGGCCTTTCCCCCAGGACATACGCGCTGTCGGGGAGGCGGGGGATTTCGGTAGCGGTGGGGAAGTTGATCGAGGGGCCCTGTGCCTGTGCCTGCAGGGCCACCATGCTTGCGATTGTGAACAGTGCTCCCGCCACAACCCGGCTGGCAACACGGGGCGCCCGAATTTGCGGACGCCTGTTTGAAAACCACCTCACCAAGTACCTCCTTGTGCGCTCTTGTGCGCTTGTTCTGGCCCCCGGGGCCATAAGAAAAGCCGGTCCTGATCCCTGCTGGACCGCCGAATGGCGAGCAATGATCAGCGATTGTTTGAGGTCCGGCCCCCACCAAAGATTGAACCGATGCGCTATTTTTTGTCAGCCGGTCCAGGAGGGTACAGCCTAACCGATGTGCCGTTTCGGGTAAAGGGAAAAGCCGGAATCCGGTGCCTGTTTTCAGGAAAAAAATGGCACTTCCGCGCACCCGGTTGGGCGCGCCCTGCACCTCAGCTGTTCCTGGCTATGATTTCCTGGGCGATGTTTTGGGGGGCCTCGGTGTAGCGGCTGAATTCCATGGTGTAGGTGGCCCGGCCCTGGGTGGCGGAGCGCAGGTCGGTGGCGTAGCCGAACATCTCCGCCAGCGGCACTTCGGCGGTGACCACCTTGCCGGTGGGGTTCTCCGTCATGCCGTCGATGATGCCGCGGCGGCGGTTCAGGTCGCCGACCACATCGCCCATATTCTCCTCCGGGGTTACCACCTCGACTGCCATCATCGGCTCCAGCAGGACCGCGCCGCCGGACTCGGCCAATTGCCGGGCGGCCAGGGAACCGGCGATCTTGAACGCCATTTCGCTGGAGTCCACATCGTGAAAGGAACCGTCGTAGAGGGTGGCTTTGAGGCCCAGCAACGGGTAGCCGGCCAGCACGCCATTCTGCATCTGCTCCGCTATCCCCTTCTCCACCGCCGGGATATATTCCTTGGGCACCACGCCGCCGACGATCTTGTTGACGAATTCCAGGCCCTCGGCAGAGGGATCCTCGGCCGGCTCGAACTTGACCCAGACATGCCCGTACTGGCCACGTCCACCGGTCTGGCGAACAAAGCGGCCTTCGATTTCGGTGGTATTGCGGATGGCCTCGCGGTAGGCCACCTGGGGCTTGCCGATATCGGCTTCCACGCTGAATTCGCGCTTCATCCGGTCGATCAGGATGTCCAGATGCAACTCGCCCATTCCCGAAATGATGGTCTGGCCGGTTTCCGCGTCCGTCTTGACCCGGAAGGAGGGGTCTTCCTGGGCCAGCTTGCCCAGCGCGACCCCCATCTTTTCCTGGTCGGCCTTGGAGATGGGCTCAACCGCTACCGATATGACCGGCTCGGGAAATTCCATTCGCTCCAGCACGATGGGGCTGTCGATATCGCACAGGGTATCCCCAGTGGTGACGTCCTTGAGGCCGACGGCCGCGGCGATGTCGCCGGCCAACACTTCCTTGATCTCCTCGCGGTTGTTGGAATGCATCTGCACCATGCGGCCGACGCGCTCCTTCTTTTCCTTGACGGAATTGTAGACGCTGGTGCCGCCGCTCAACGAACCGGAGTAGACCCGGAAAAAGGTCAGCGTGCCGACGAAGGGATCGGTGGCGATCTTGAAGGCCAGGGCGGCAAACGGTGCGTCGTCGTCGGCCTCGCGGTTGGCCACGGTTTTGCCGTCGCCGAGCCGGCCCTCGATGGCCTTGACTTCCGTCGGTGAGGGCATGTAGTCGATGACTGCGTCCAGCACCGCCTGCACCCCCTTGTTCTTGAACGCCGAACCACCCAGCACCGGGACGATTTCGCTGGCCAGGGTGCGCTCGCGCAGGCCCTGCTTGATCTCCTCCTCGGTCAACTGTTCGCCTTCCAGATAGCGGCTCATCAGTTCGTCGTTGGCCTCCGCGGCTGCCTCCACCAGGTGTTCGCGCAACTCGGCACAACGGTCCTCCAGCTCCGCGGGAATGTCGCGGTACTCGAAGGTCATGCCCTTGTCTTCCTGACTCCAGAAGATGGCCTTGTTCTTGATCAGGTCGACCACGCCCTCGAAGTTCTCCTCCGCGCCGATGGTGATCTGCAGGGGTACCGGGTTGGCTCCCAGGCGCTCCCGCAGTTGCTCCACCACGGCCATGAAATCGGCCCCGGCACGGTCCATCTTGTTGACGAACACCAGGCGGGGAACCGCGTACTTGTTGGCCTGGCGCCAGACTGTCTCGGTCTGCGGCTGCACTCCGGAACAGCCGCACAACACCACTACGCAACCGTCCAGCACCCGCAGCGAGCGCTCCACTTCGATGGTGAAATCCACGTGGCCCGGGGTGTCGATGATGTTGATGCGATGCTGCTCGAACTGCTGTTGCATGCCCTGCCAGAAGCAGGTGGTGGCCGCCGAGGTGATGGTGATGCCGCGCTCCTGTTCCTGTTCCATCCAGTCCATGACGGCTGCTCCATCATGGACCTCTCCGATCTTGTGGGACAGCCCGGTATAGAACAATACGCGCTCCGTGGTTGTGGTTTTACCCGCGTCGACGTGCGCGCAAATGCCGATATTGCGATATCGTTGAATGGGAGTTGTCCGTGCCACGATGGTATTCCTGCGTAGTCCTGCCCGAAAGTTGCTGCGGCCGAAACCTAGAACCGGTAGTGTGAGAAGGCCCGGTTGGCCTCGGCCATGCGGTGTACGTCTTCGCGCTTCTTGACCGCATTTCCGCGGCCCTGTGAGGCGTCTATGATTTCTCCCGCCAGGCGCTGACGCATGGACTTTTCCCCGCGACGGCGGGCGTGATCCACCAGCCAGCGCATGGACAGGGCCATGCGGCGGGAGGGCTGTACTTCCACCGGCACCTGGTAGGTGGCGCCCCCCACCCGGCGGGATTTCACTTCCACCATGGGCGCGATATTTTCCAGGGCCAGGTCGAAGGCTTCCAGCGGGCTCTTGGACAGCCGCTCCTCGACGATGTCCAGCGCCCCGTAGACGATGCGCTCCGCCACCGATTTCTTGCCGCTCACCATGACATGGTTCATGAATTTTGCCAGCGTCACGTTGTGGTACTTGGGGTCTGGCAGTACTTCGCGCTTGGCGACTACTCGTCTTCTCGGCATGTTGCCTTCCTCTGTTCAGGTTGCCCGGACACTGACCTGCCACTACAGCGGGGGAGGCAGGGTTCCGGCCTTACTTCTGGTTTTCGATCTTCGGTCTTCTGGTCGTCAGGTCTTCAGCGGATGCTGTCAAAGTGTTTATTTGGGGCGCTTGGCGCCATACTTGGAGCGGCCCTGCTTGCGGTCGGACACGCCGGACGTATCGAGGCTGCCGCGCACCGTGTGGTAGCGCACCCCCGGCAGGTCCTTGACCCGCCCGCCCCGAATCAGCACCACGCTGTGCTCCTGCAGGTTGTGGCCCTCGCCACCGATGTAGGAGGACACTTCAAAGCCGTTGGTGAGGCGCACCCGACAGACCTTGCGCAGCGCGGAATTCGGTTTCTTCGGCGTAGTCGTGTAGACCCGGGTGCAAACGCCCCGCCGCTGCGGGCAGCTCTGCAGAGCGGGCACATCGCTCTTCGCCGCCTTGCGCTTTCTGGGCTTGCGGACCAACTGATTGATCGTGGTCATGAAACGGTGACTCCGTCCAGGTCTGGAGGCCACGCCAGGGGCCCCGGAATTAAGGAGGCGGCATTCTATAGGCGTCGCCGAGCATCCGTCAAGGCATTCGGGCGAATACCGGAACAGCGTCTCCCCCACTCGCAGAACACCCGAAATCAGTATACTGTCCGCGGATTTGCTACAGGAGCCACGGTGAATAACGGCTTGCGCCCCACCGCCCACGGCCGCCGGCCTTCGCCCGCGCAAAACGTGCCACCGGGCGGGGAGAACGGCGGGCAGGGCAGGGAACTGCTGGTCGGCCTGGTCGAGCGGGTGACCTTCCACAATCTGGAATCCGGCTTCTGCGTGCTGCGCGTCAAGGCCCGCGGGCAGCGCGACCTGACCACCGTGGTGGGCCACGCCGCAGTCATCTCGGCCGGGGAGTGGATCAACGCCACCGGGGAGTGGAACAACGACCGCACCCACGGCCTGCAATTCCGGGCGCATTACCTCAAGACGTCCGCTCCCTCCTCCCTCGAGGGCATCGAAAAATACCTCGGCTCCGGAATGATCCGGGGCATCGGGTCGGTCTACGCCAGGCGTCTGGTCAGGTCGTTCGGCAAAGACGTGTTCGATGTCATCGAAGCCTCCCCGGAGCGCCTGCGCGAAGTGGAAGGCATCGGGCCGAAGCGGGCCGACCGGATTACCTCGGCCTGGGCGGAACAGAAGGCAGTGCGCGAAATCATGGTGTTCCTGCACCAGCACGGGGTCGGCACGGCGCGTGCGGCGCGCATCTTCAAGACCTACGGTGCCGATGCGGTACAGGTGATGAGCGAAAATCCCTACCTGCTGGCGCGCGACATCCGGGGCATCGGTTTTCGCAGCGCCGACCAGATCGCGGCTCGGCTCGGCATCGAAAAGAGCGCCATGATCCGCGTCCGCTCGGGCATTTCCTACGCCCTGAACGAGGCCACCGGCGACGGCCATTGCGGCCTTCCCTCGGTTGAGTTGAAGGCGCTTGCAGAAAAGCTGCTGGAGGTGCCGGGAGAGCTCATCGAGAGCGCGCTGGATCTGGAGCTGCGCGAGAAAACGGTGATCGCCGACAGCGTCGCCGAAACGCCCTGCGTCTTCCTCGGCGGGCTGCACCATGCGGAGCGGGCAGTTGCCGGACACCTGCTGCGGCTGGGTGGCGGGCCGCTGCCCTGGCCGCACATCGACGCCGACAAGGCCCTGCCCTGGGTCGAATCGCGCACCGGCCTGACCCTGGCCCCGGGTCAGGCCGAGGCGGTGCGCATCGCGTTGCGCTCGAAAACCATGGTGATTACCGGTGGTCCCGGCGTCGGCAAAACCACCATCGTCAATTCCCTGCTGCGGATTCTCTCGGCCAAGGGAGCAAGGCTGCTGCTCTGCGCCCCCACCGGCCGCGCCGCCAGGCGCATGGCCGAGGCCACCGGGATGGAGGCAAAAACCATTCACCGGCTGCTGGAATTCGACCCGAAAACCTTTGGCTTCCGGCGCCGGGAGGAAAAACCGTTGCGCTGTGACCTGCTGGTGGTAGACGAGAGTTCCATGGTCGATGTCATGCTCATGCATTCGCTGCTGCGGGCCGTCCCCGATCACGCCGCCCTGCTGCTGGTCGGCGACATCGACCAGTTGCCCTCGGTGGGACCGGGCCAGGTTCTCGCCGACATCATCCTCTCTGCCGCCATCCCGGTGGTGCGCCTGACCGAGGTGTTCCGCCAGGCCGCGCAGAGCCGGATCATTACCAGCGCCCACCAGGTCAACGCGGGCCGGCTGCCGCAACTCGACGCCAGCGACGGCGACGGCGATTTCTACTTTGTTCCGGCGGCGGAGCCGGAGCAGGCGGTCGAGCGGATACTGACCCTGGTGCGCCAGCGCATTCCACAGCGGTTCGGGCTCGACCCGGTTCGCGACATCCAGGTGCTGTCGCCGATGAATCGTGGCGGCGCCGGCGCCCGCTCGCTGAACATCGCCCTGCAGGCGGCACTGAACCCGGCCGGCGACAGGAAAGTGGAACGCTTCGGCTGGACTTTCGCCCCCGGCGACAAGGTCATGCAGATCGAGAACGACTACGATAAGGATGTCTTCAATGGCGACATCGGTTACGTGCGGGAGCTGACCCCCGAACTGGGTGAACTGACCGCCGATTTCGACGGACGCGGTGTCGCCTATGGCTTCGGGGAACTGGACGCGCTGGTTCCCGCCTACGCGGTGACCATTCACAAGAGCCAGGGTTCCGAATACCCGGCGGTGGTCATCCCGGTGATGACCCAGCACTACGCCATGCTCCAGCGCAACCTGCTCTATACCGGAATCACCCGCGGCAAACGCCTGGTGGTGCTGGTGGGCCAGCGCAAGGCCGTCGCCATTGCGGTAAAAAACGTCTCCGGCAGACGCCGCTGGTCGAAGCTGAACGAATGGCTTGCACCGGGGGATGGCAATTGAAGCGGCACCGGCCTGACCCGTGGGGAAACGGGACGGATTCTGGGCCGGCCGCAGTCGGCACGCTACAATCGAGCAGTGGAAAAACATTTCATAACCGCCCAGGAGTTACTGGAGGATTCCTTCAGGCTTGCTGCCCGCGTTCACGAAAGTGGATTTCGGCCGGAATTGATCGTCGGTATCTGGCGTGGTGGCTCCCCCATCGCCATAGCCGTGCAGGAGTATTTCGAATACCTGGGCATAGCAACCGATCACATTGCCGTCAGGGCGAAATCCTATTCCGGGATCAATGATCGGGCGGCGAATGTCGCAGTTACGGGGCTCGACTACATCTATAGCCACACGGACAAGGACGACAAGGTACTGATCGTCGATGACGTGTTCGATTCCGGTAACAGTTATGGAACCATCATGGAAAAACTGGGGGAACACTACGGAGACGGGATACGCCACCGCACCAGGATCGCGTGTCCGTGGTACAAGCCAGGCAATAACCGGACCAGCCTGGTTCCGGATTACCACCTCCACGTGACCGACAAGTGGCTGGTCTTTCCACACGAACTTGCCGGCCTGACTGAAGAAGAGATAGAGGAAGGCAAACCGGCAATTGGCCGGCTGTTGGGCCGCTAACGGTGACATCGGGACAAGGCGATTCCCGCCGTTCCGGCCCTTCGGCCTCAATCCCCATACTCCTTCGCATTTTCTACTTGTGATCGCGCGGCATAATAAACTTGCACCCAAACAACGTTATTGACTTGTGATCACGCAGCGTTATATACTTGGAATGACGCAGCAAAATGTACTTGCGTTCAAACGAAGGAGAGCCGGTTGGCTGGACCACATGAAAAACTGGCGGATTCGCTCGATGTCCTGAAGAAGCTTCAGGCTGGCGGGCGGCGGGTGTTCCAGTCCCGGGAGTTCGGGCGGGTCCACCGCGAACGTCTGGTGAAAAACGGGTTTCTCCAGGAGGTCATGAAGGGGTGGCTCATCTCGGCAAGTCCCGGTTCCACGGCAGGCGACAGCACACCATGGTATGCGTCATTCTGGGAATTCTGTGCCGTCTATTGCCGGAAGCGGTTTGCGGGAAACTGGCACCTGTCACCGGAACAATCGTTGCTGCTGCACGCCGGAAACACCGTAATTCCCACGCAGGCAATCATCTATAGCCCACGAGGAACGAACAACACGATCAATCTGCCGTTCGAAACCTCTGTTTACGATCTCAAGCAAAAAGACATGCCGCCCAAAGACGATATCGTCGAGGCAGGCGGACTCCAACTCTATTCTGTATGTGCCGCTCTCACCAAAGTCCCGAGTGCGTTCTACCGGCGCAATCCGGTCGAAGCGCAGGTCGTCCTGTCACAGGTCACGGAGCCAGGTGACATACTTCGCAGGCTATTGGCTGGTGGTCATTCCGCTGTCGCCGGTCGCCTTGTCGGGGCGTTCCGACGGATCGGCAAAGGCGCTATCGCCGACGATATCGCTTCCACCATGAAAGCCGCAGACTACACAATCCGCGAAACCGACCCGTTCGAGGAAAATCAGGAACTGGCGGAGATTGCAGATGGTGCCGCACCGATTGCCGCCCGGTTGAGAGTGCTGTGGAAAAACCACAGGGCGACCGTTCTGGAGAACCTGACGGCGGCACCGGGCTTGCCGAATGATCGTGAGACGTACCTCCAGGCGGTCGAGGAAATTTATCCGAGCGATGCCTACCATTCGTTGTCGATCGAGGGATACCGCGTCACACCCTGGCTCGTCGATCGGGTGCACTCGGGCGCGTGGAATCCGGACGATCACGACAATGATCGAGAGAGCCGCGATGCATTGGCGGCCAGGGGGTATTGGCAGGCCTTTCAGCTCGTAAAGGAAGACGTGAAAAAGGTCATCGCGGGTGCCGCCCCGGGCCAATTGGTCAGTCGCAGTCTCGGAGGCTGGTATCGTGAACTCTTTCAGCCGAGCGTTGCAGCCGGTCTTGCTGGAGCGGAGGCACTCGCCGGATATCGAAACGATGCCGTCTTCCTGAGAACCTCCCGACATGTGCCCCCGAGGCCGGAAGCCGTCCGCCACGCCATGCCGACTCTGTTCGATCTGTTGGCCGAGGAAAAGGAACCCTCCGTGCGCGCGGTTCTCGGCCATTGGTTGTTTGGCTACATACACCCCTATCCAGATGGAAACGGGCGCCTGGCGCGTTTCCTGATGAACGTGATGCTGGCTTCCGGAGGATATCCCTGGACCGTCATCCGTGTGGATGACCGGGAGCGTTACCTGGCCGCCCTGGAGGCTGCGAGCGTCGAAGTCGACATCGAACCATTCGCGAAGTTCATTGCCGATCGTGTTCGACGGTCCCGCGAAGTTTCAGCCAAAGAAAATGGCGGACTTGGGCAAAAGCGGTGACCAGATCAAGGGGCCCTAATTCGGGGCGATACGTATATAATCATTCCCATTCCAAAAAGGCCTCAGGATGAAATCGCCACTGCGGCAGCTCGCTGACGTACTTCGGGCCGATATTCCACGCTCGGCATGGCTTCCGGCGCTGTCGGTCGGGATCAGTTCGGGTCTCGCCCTGCTGGCCGCCCAGGTGGCCTTCGGCACCTTCATCTTCTCCGGAGCCCTGGCCCCGTATACCTCCCAGGGCGTCGGCCTGGTGCTGTTCGGAAACTTCGCCGCCTGCCTGCTCGTCGCCCTTCTGGGCGGATACCGGGGTGTCATCGCCGGCCTGCCTCCCCTGATCGTGTTCGTGATGGCGACCATTGCGGCGACGATGGAGGCGGAGGGCGAGGCGCTATTCGCGACCACGGCCTGCGCGCTGATCATCGCCGCCGTCGCGACGGGGGCGTGCTGCCTGCTGATCGGACGATTCCGGCTCGCCAACCTGCTGCGCTTCATTCCGTATCCGGTGGCCGGGGGGTTCGTGGCCGGGATCGGCGGGGCGGTCTGCCTGTCCGGCCTGTCCCTGATGGGCGCGGACCTGGACGGGAGGACGCCGGCGGCGCTTCTGGAGCCGGCCGCGCTGTGGACGTGGCTGCCGGGCGTGGCCTACGGGGCCGCCCTGTACGGCGCCATGAAACGTTGGAGAAACCCCCTGATCCTGCCGGCGAGCGTGGTGCTCGCGGTCGGGGCCTACCATCTTGCCCTTGCCGCCCTGGGCCTTTCCGGGGACGAGGCCAGGGCGGCGGGGCTCCTGCTCACCAGTACGGCGCAGGGAAACCTGTGGCCGGCCCTGTGGCCGGCCGATCTCGCGCACGTGGACTGGTCCGCGCTGGCCGGGCAGCTGCCGAACATGCTGACGCTGGTCGTGATCGCCCTGGTCTGCGTCATCATGAACATCGCCGGACTCGAGGTCGCGGTGGACGAGGAGCTGGCCTGGGACCGCGAGTTCCAGGCGACGGGCGCCGCCAGCATCGTGGCCGGACTCGGCGGAGGGATGGCGGCCACGGTGATCGTCCCCGCATCGCTGCGCAGCAAGCTGTTCGGCGCCACCACCCGGCTGACCGGGGTGATCGCGGCCGGTGTCATCGGAGTGGCGCTCCTGTTCGGCGACGGCCTGCTGGAATTGATGCCGACCGCGTTCGTCGGCGCCATGCTGGTCTTCGCAGGCCTCGGCATGCTGGACGAGGGGCTGGTGAGCAGCCGCAAACGCCTGCCCGGATCGGAATACGCCATCATCCTCCTGATTTTTGTCGTCATCAACTTCTTCGGCCTGCTCGAGGGTGTGGGCGCCGGTGCCGTGGCCACCCTGTTGTTCTTCGCCGTTCGTCTCAGCCGCGTGGATCCGATTGCATCGCACTTCACCGTGCGCGAGCGCCGCAGCAACAAAGCCCGTTCCATTCCCGATCGCGCCATCATCCTGGCGGAGGGCGACCAGGCACAGGCGTACCAGCTCCAGGGATACATCTTCTTCGGCAGCGTGCGAGTCCTGGCGGACCGTCTCGCGAAGTCCCTGGCGGGTCCATCGCGGGCTTCCTGCCTGATGATCGACTTCACCCACGTCTCCGGATTCGACTTCTCGGCGGTGAACGTCGTGGCGCGATCCGTACGGCGAGCGAACGCGGCGGGTGTGCAGGTTGTCCTGAGCGGTCTGTCCGAGCAACTCCGGCTCAGCCTGGAACGGAACATTGATCCCGCGGTATTTGCGGAATTGTGGCTGGAAGCGGACGCCGACCTCGGCCTGGAGCGCTGCGAAGAACTCATCATCGCCGCATGGAGTACGGATGCGGCCAGGATGGAGCAGAGACGGACCTCGTTGCTGGAGCGGGCCTCCGAGGATCTGGACCGCCAGTTGGAACGGCAGGTCCACTTCGAGGATCTCATCGAAGCGCTGCAGCCGTGGCTGGCTTCCCGGGACTATGCCGCCGGGGAGATTCTCGCGGGCCCGGACATCCCGTGCGAAGGCCTGCAACTGCTGGTGTCGGGCCGTGCCTCCGTCCAGGACTCCGCGGGCGCAAGGCTCCGCCAGTGCAGACCCGGTGATGTGATCTGGCTCGCCGATCCGGCGGCGGGCGTGAGGACCGCGGTGGTGGCAGACGACCCGTGCCGCGCGATGCTGCTCACCCCCAGCGCCCGGCGCTGGCTGGAGGAGCACGAGCAGGAGTTGATCATCGACCTGTACCGGTACCTGTTTGCGGATCAATTCGGAACGGGGCCGGGAGATGACCTGCCGCGGAATGGGGTAGCCGGCCGGGAGGACCCCGCCTGACGGCTCATGCCTCGTATTCGTGGCTTCGGGGGTATGGTTACAACGGCAGCGCTGATTTTGTGTAAGCTACCGAAGTGATGTAGCCCAGGGTCGCCAGCGCACCAGCAAATGCGGTAATTCTCACCGCCCGCGTCCTGCCGCGTTTCAGGGCAATGGAACCCAGAACGATGTACAGCAGGAGCCCGGCTATTTTGGCGGCCAGCCAGGGATGCCGCAGTGGAGAGAAGTGTGCCTGAAAGACCATTCCCAGGGCGCTGAGCAGCAAAACAGTATCCACCACATGCGGCGCCACTTTCACCCAGCGCAGTGTCAGCAGCTGCGGTCTCGCAATCATCCACACGCCTCTCACAAAAAAGCCGGACGCCGAGACAATCACGCAGGCTATGTGAATCTGCTTCAGAAAGAGATAGCTGCTGAAAGTTTCCGGGAACATCGGTTTCGGGTACCTGGGGCGAGACCCTTATCATGCCGGTTCCGCGGCCGGACAGAGGGCCAACACCAAGCCGGCCGCCGCACCAACTGTCAGGTATCCGCCTGCAGAGCCTCGGTCAGGGCCGCTTCGATGTCCTCGGCGCTGACGCCGCTCTCGGCCAGCTCCAGGTCCCGTAGGCGCTGGCGACGGCGCTCCTCGTGGTAGGCCAGGCCGGTTCCCGCCGGGATCAGGCGGCCCACCACCACATTCTCCTTGAGGCCCCGCAGGCTGTCGCGCTTGCCGGTGACCGCAGCTTCGGTGAGCACCCGCGTGGTCTCCTGGAACGAAGCCGCCGAGATGAAGCTCTCGGTGGCCAGCGAGGCCTTGGTGATGCCCAGCAGTTCCCGCTGACCGCGGGCCGGCTCGGCACCCTTGGCAATCAGGCGCTCGTTCTCCTCCAGGAAGGTGGTGTACTCCACCTGTTCGCCCTTGATCATCGTGGAATCTCCGGGGGCGGTAATCTGCACCTTGCGCAGCATCTGCCGCACGATCACTTCGATGTGCTTGTCGTTGATCTTCACCCCCTGCAGGCGGTACACATCCTGAATCTCGTTGACGATGTACCTGGCCAGTTCCTCGATGCCCTTGAGGCGCAGAATGTCGTGGGGGCTGGGTGAACCCTCGGAGACCACTTCCCCCTTCTCCACACTCTCCCCTTCGAACACCGACAATTTGCGCCACTTGGGAATCAGCACTTCGTAGTGCTCGCTGCCATCGGGCAACGGCTTGCCGTCGGTGGGAGTGATGACCAGGCGGCGCTTGCCCTTGGTTTCCTTTCCGAAGCTCACTGCGCCGCTGATTTCCGCCAGAATGGCGGGCTCCTTGGGCTTGCGCGCCTCGAACAGGTCGGCTACCCGTGGCAGACCACCGGTGATATCGCGGGTCTTGGTGCCTTCCTGGGGAATGCTGGCGATCACGTCACCGACATTCACTCTGGCCCCGTCTTCCAGACTGACGATGGCCTTGGCAGGCAGCAGGTAGCGCGCGTGCACGTCTTCGGCGTCGGCGCCCGAGCTCTGTTCCTTGCCGTCGTCGTCGACCAGGGTAACCGTGGGGCGCAGGTCCTTGCCCGCCGCCGGCCGTTCCGCCGGGTCCATCACTTCGATCTTCGACAGGCCGGTCAACTCATCGGTCTGGCGGTGGACACTGATGCCCTCTTCCATTTCGGAAAACTGCGCGATACCCGCCACTTCGGTAATGATCGGGTGGGCATGGGGGTCCCAGGTGGCCACTACCTGGCCGGCCTTGACCGCGGCCTGGTCGGCAACCCGGATCACCGCTCCATAGGGCAGCTTGTAGCGTTCCCGCTCGCGGCCGCGCTCATCGGAAACCACCAGCGCCCCGGAGCGGCTCACCGCCACCAGGGTGTCATCGCTGCGCGACACGAACTTCAGATTGTGCAGGCGCACTGTACCGTTGCCCTTCACCTGAATGTTGTCCGAGGCAGTGGCGCGGGAGGCGGCGCCACCGATGTGGAAGGTACGCATGGTGAGCTGGGTGCCCGGTTCACCGATGGACTGGGCGGCAACCACGCCCACCGCTTCGCCCAAATTGACCTTGTGGCCACGCGCCAGGTCGCGCCCGTAACAAACCGAACAGATGCCGTGCTCGGTTTCACAGGTGATCGGCGAGCGCACTTCCACCTCGTCGATGCCCAGGTCCTCCAGCCGCTCGACCCAGCTTTCGTCCAGCATGGTGCCGGCGGTCACCGCGATCTCTTCGCTGGAGCCGGGCTTGAGAACATCCCGGCAGACGATGCGGCCCAGCACCCGGTCGCCCAGGGATTCGATGATGTCGCCGCCGTCGATCACCGGCGTCATCAGCAGGCCGTGGTCCGTCTTGCAGTCCTCTTCGGTCACTACCACGTCCTGGGCCACATCCACCAGTCGGCGCGTCAGGTAGCCGGAGTTGGCAGTCTTCAGCGCGGTATCCGCCAGGCCCTTGCGGGCACCGTGGGTGGAGATGAAGTATTGCAGGATGTTCAGACCCTCGCGGAAATTGGCGGTGATGGGCGTCTCGATAATGGAGCCGTCCGGCTTCGCCATCAGCCCGCGCATGCCGGCCAACTGACGAATCTGCGCGGGCGAACCGCGGGCGCCGGAGTCGGCGTAGATGTAGACGGAATTGAAGGACGGCTGCTCTTCCTCCTCACCCTCGCGGTTGACCACGCGCTCCTTGCTGAGGCCCTCCATCATGGATTTGGAGACCAGGTCGTTGGCGCGGGACCAGATGTCCACCACCTTGTTGTACTTCTCTCCCTGGGTAACCAGGCCGGAGGCGTACTGATCTTCGATGTCCTTGACCTCGGTGACGGCCTGGCCGATGATTTCGGCCTTCTCCCCGGGAATTTCGAAATCGTTGACCCCGATCGAGGCGCCGGAGCGGGTGGAGTACTCGTAGCCCATGTACATCAGGCGGTCGGCAAAGACCACCGTGGCCTTCAACCCCACCACCCGATAGCACTGGTTGATGACCCGGGAAATTTCCCGCTTGGTCATGGGCTGATTGATCATCCTGTAGGGCAGGCCATCGGGGACGATTTCCCACAGCAGGGCGCGCCCGACGGTGGTCTCTTCGATGGAACTGTGTTTGACGAATTCACCCTCTTCACCGAGCAGGTTTTGCTCGACGCGGACCTTGACGCGCGCGTGCAGGTGAACGTTGCCGGAGGCATAGGCGCGGCTCACTTCCGTGGTGTCGGCGAATACCATGCCCTCTCCCGGGACGTTGATGCGGTCGCGGGTCATGTAGTAGAGACCCAGCACCACATCCTGGGACGGCACGATGATCGGCTCGCCGTTGGCGGGCGACAGGATGTTGTTGGTGGACATCATCAGCGCGCGCGCCTCCAACTGCGCTTCCAGGGTAAGCGGTACGTGAACCGCCATCTGGTCGCCGTCGAAATCCGCGTTGTAGGCCGCACACACCAGCGGGTGCAACTGGATCGCCTTGCCCTCGATCAACACCGGCTCGAAGGCCTGGATGCCCAGGCGGTGCAGGGTCGGGGCGCGGTTCAGCAGCACCGGGTGCTCGCGAATCACTTCGGCCAGGATATCCCAGACCTCGGGTGGTTCCCGTTCCACCATTTTCTTGGCGGCGCGGATGGTGGTCGCCAGACCGCGCAGTTCCAGCTTGCTGAAAATGAAGGGCGTG
>CAZUGZ010000013.1:8012-41313 GCA_964620555.1 uncultured Alteromonadaceae bacterium | reverse complement strand
ATAGGAATGATAGAAATGACCAATCCACACAGCAGCTGTACATTGGCCAGTACGGGTTGCTCGCCTTCTATCCGTTTCATTTGAGCGGCGAGTGCTACCCACAGTGGCACACATAGAATTGATGCGAACGCTAATGATGATCCTGCCAAGCGTATTTCAAATGTATTAGCCTGGTAAAACAACGCGACTTCTTCAGCGGATAAAGAGGCCGGCAGCGGCGGTATCCACCCAGGGATTACAAACGTCAGTCCCAGAAAGACAATAAATGGAATCGCGGAGTGAACGCATAGTCGCTGATGAGTAATATTCATATTGTTGTCGGCTGTGCTTCCGAAGCAGCAGCCATAAGAGATATGCTTAACTTGGTTTTTGGATAAAAAGTGTTTTTAATCAGCAAGTTATAGATCAAGATAAGAGACAGGATTGGTTCCCTGCTCCTTTTTAAGGTGTATTTGATCAACTCAGGTAGCTTTGACTATCGCCTTAAATTATTAATTCCGATTTTTTCTTTAAATGAATCACGACACTCACTGTTTGCCTGGCATCAATCAACGCGCCGTGTCGATTATTCTGCGAGTGGCGCAGGTTTTCCAACCCTAGATGGTCGGAAAGTGTGTCTAGCGAGGGGCCCCGTTCTGAGCAGGGAACCCCATTTGCTTGAGCCCAAGGCTGTGCGGCTCGTTGTGAACAGAATACCCCTCTCACTTTAGGTTGGACAACGCTGTAGCGTTTGACATGATCGGTAAGCAGTGTCCAATCAAACGCGGCGTTGTGGATTACCAATAAGTGCCCTTCAATTCCGGTTAATATTTTTGGCCACTGCTCAATAAACGAAGGATGCGTTTCAGCTTGCTCTTGAGAGATTCCGTTGACGCTAGCCGCCTCATCTGTGACGCACCGATGTGGTCTAACCAAAAACTCTTCACTCTCGACGGGCTTGCCGTTACGCACCATCACCAAGCCCAAACTAACCATTCCCGGTGCGCCTTCCTCGTCAAAAAGCCCGGTAGTTTCAGTATCCAGCACCACATATTCATCGGGTAGCGATTGAAAGGGCCAGAGTAGTTGGTTGAAGAGGTTAGCGGTCATGGCAGTAGATAATTATTCGACAGATTTGACCTCTAAGGTGTGAGTAATGGTAGTGCCATCCCAATGGAATTGATAATGCCCAGCCTGAATTGCTGGGACACGCAGCAAACTGGGTCTCAATGCCGCTACGCATTCACCGCCGGGGTGGCGGACCGAGTTGTACAGAATCCCCATCTCGTTCTGGTTCCTAAGTTCTACAGCGGTCATTTGACCGTGGGCGAAACTATCAGGGTTATGAATTTCTGGGTCGCTGCGTAAATCCACCACCGTTCCATCAACTTTGCATTGATAACATCTCATTGTCAGTATCTGTGGCGGCTCATCTGTGGCACCTAAAAACCGAGCCCGTCTGAATCGAGACTCGGCAAGCGCGGTTTCCAGGCTCAATCCTGCGTAGTAAATTCCGTAATTGCCGTTGCTGAATCGACTTTCAACGCCAATATGGGTGAATGCGGCCATGATGGGCGTACTGCCCGGCCCTGTTACGCGGTCTTCTGGTGCGACCAGTGAGATATCCCCAGCTTCATTACGAAGCCGGTCGTTGGTCAGTGCTTCAATCTCGTAAGCGGCTTCTAGCTCGTCAGGGTCTAGTAGATGCTCAAACAGCTGGATAGGCGGGAAGTGGCTGGGAATAAGACGATAGGTACCGCACCGCAATTCCACTCTATCCATACTGATCCCCGCGCCAGGCATCTAGATAACGACGCACATCTGAGAGGTCGGTTACGTTACCGGCCAGCATGCGGTCCAGTGCAGACTGGCCACCAAAGTCCCTATTGGGCTTTTTAATCCAGGTTTTCCACTGTTCAGCGTCTGTAAAAAGTAACTGAATGCCTTTATAGATCCCGGCCAGATAAGATAAGCGCTCCAGAGTATCACCAGAGAGTTTAATACCTTCCTTGGCTTCCACTTTCTTGCGCCAGGTATGCAGCGTTGTGCGGCTGCTCAGACCTGCAAGCGTGCAACGCTGCTCCTCTAAGAGATTCCACTCATCCGCAATACCGAGAAATAGCTTCACAGCCACCCGGCCTTGTGTGCCGGGCTCAACTGTCTTTTGGGTAACTGGGGCATTCATGCTGCGTCCTCATCTCTTACATTTGAGAATACGTATATATATGAACAATGTCAACAATATCGTTCTTTAGTGAACAGGCCTATACAAAGGGTTACTAGGAGTCTGCGCCGTAGAAAAATCCGTCGTGAGTATTCGCTGGATTTAAGTCGTTCCCTGACAGTTTTTGGCAATCCCTGCGCAGGTAGGTTTGGTGCCGAAGGCGGGACTTGAACCCGCACGAGCAAAGCTCACTACCCCCTCAAGATAGCGTGTCTACCAATTCCACCACTTCGGCTACTGGCCTGCTGCCGCTACTCCTCGCCGTCGACCACGGGGAGATCACTTTCAAATGCGGTGCCGGCGGGAATCTCTGTCTCCAGCAGCGGCACATCCTGTTCCGGATACGGGCTCTGCTCCAGCGCCGGAAGCGGCAACTCGAGTTCGTCGATCCCCGGCTGGGAGGCCTTCTTGGAGAGGATCGCCAGGCCGAAACTGGTGGCGAAGAAAGCCACCGCCAACACCGTCGTGGCCCGCGCCAGCACATTGCCACCACCCTCGCTGCCGAACAGGGTCTGGGAGGCTCCGGCACCGAACGAGGCGCCCATTTCGGCGCCCTTGCCCTGCTGCAACATGATCAGGCCGATAATGGCCAAGGCTATCAACAGATGGACGATCAAAATCAACTGTTCCACTACTCTCTCCTGCTTCCGTCCCGGCTCGCCGCGCCGACGATGGCTGCAAACTCTCCCGCGTCCAGCGATGCACCACCCACCAGGCCGCCATCGATGTCGTCCTGGGCGAACAATTCCGCGGCATTGTCGGCTTTCACACTGCCGCCGTAAAGCAGACGCAGTTGCCCGGCGGCCTCGCCGAGCGCATCGCCCAGGTAGCCGCGGATAAAGGCGTGCATTTCCTGGGCCTGGGCCGGCGTCGCGCTGTGACCGGTGCCAATCGCCCACACCGGTTCGTAGGCAATGGCATCCGCCGCCGTCAGCTCGTCCAGCAATGGCTCCAGTTGTTCCGCGACCACTGCCTGCGTTCGTCCCTGCTGCCGCTGTTCGAGAGTCTCGCCGACACAGGCCACCGCGTTCAGCCCGGCACCATGCGCGGCCCGGCACTTGGCGGCCACCAGGGCGCTGGTTTCCGCCCGCTGCCGGCGCCGCTCCGAGTGGCCGAGGATAACCCGATCACAACCCATTTCCGCCAGCATCATCGCGGACACTTCACCGGTGAAAGCCCCGGCCTCGTGTTCGCTGCAATTCTGTGCACCCACCTCGATCGCGGTATCCGCCGTCAGTCGCAGCGCCAGGGGGACGTGGACATGGGAAGGGCAAACCGCGATTTCCGCGCTGGCCGACCGGCACAGGTCGATGATGTTTCTCAGCAGCGTCTCGCTGCTGCCAACGCTGCCATGCATCTTCCAGTTTCCGATAACCAGGCTTCGCCTCAACGAAGGATGCATGTCACTCACCGGCGGAAAAACGGCGGCAATCTTACGCAAACCCACACGGACATACAAGCTGGGCGCCGCGAACCCTTAGCAACGGTTGCGTCTGTCCGCCTTGTGACGCGCGGCACATCAAATTCCCATCTGGGAAACCGCCAGATCGCGCATGATTTCTTCCGAGCCGCCACCGATGGCCATCACCTTCACCTCGCGGTAGATGCGTTCGATGGGATTGCCGCGCAGATAACCGGCACCGCCAAATATCTGCATGGCCTCGCTGGCGCAGTATTCCAGCGCTTTGGTGGCAAAGAATTTGCCCTTGGCGACACCCGCCGCCGGCAACCTGTCTTCATTGCCAATCCAGCACAACTGCCCGAGGTGGGCTTCCACATGGTCAACCCGGGCCGATATTTCCGCGATCTTGTGGCGTATGACCTGATGCCGGATCAGCGGCTTGCCAAAGGTTTCGCGCTCCCGGGCATAGGCAATGGATTCGTCCAGGCAGACCTTCATCATGCCCAGGCAGGCGCCGATCATCCACAGCCGTTCCGCGTTGAAGTTATCGACAATCGCCAGGAACCCGTTATTGAGTTCGCCCATCAGGTTGGCTGCGGGTACGCGGCAGTCTTCGAAGTACAGTGTGGCGGTGTCCGAGGCCCACCAACCCATTTTCCGGTCTATGGAGGTCCGCGAAAAGCCCGGTGTGTCCGTGTCGACAAAGAACAGGGAAATTCCGTTCAGGCCCTTTCCCCCGGTGCGGGCGCCCACCACAAAGTAGTGGGATTTCATCCCGCCGGTGATGAAGGTCTTCGAACCGTCGATGACGAACTCGTCGCCGTCCCTGACGGCGGTCGTCTTCATGTTGGCCACATCGGAACCGCCGGACGGCTCGGTAACGGCCAGGCTGCTGGATTTACGCCCGGCAACGACTTCAGGCAGGACGCGTTGCCTGATTTCTTCGGATGCAAATTTCTGGATTGGATCCAGCGAGATGATCGGCCCACTCAGGCCCGCGACGATACCGTACGCACCGCACTTTCCCATCTCTTCAGAATGAATGGCGCGCATGAACAGATCATCAAATCCCAGGCCGCCGTATCGTTCGTCGATACCGAATCCGAAGTAGCCCAGCGCGGCGAGCTTTTCCCGCAATTCCCCGGGGAATTCGCCAGCCTCGTCCCACTCATCGGCATAGGGTTTGATCTCGGTTTCCACGAAGCGCTTCATCGTCTCGCGAAACGCACGGCGCTCATCAGTTTCAAAGGGCGACACGACACCTGCTCCACAATTTACCTATCGCAATTTTACAAAAAAGACGCTGGCTGCTCTGTCGCTACAGCAGCGCCTCCACCCGACGCGCCAATTCGCCGCACAGTTGCTGTACCTGCTCGGGCCGTTCCCCTTCCACCAGTACCCGGACCACTGGCTCGGTGCCGGAGGGCCGCAGCAGCACCCTGCCGCGCTCACCCAGCTTTCGTTCCACCGCGGCAACCGCGGTCGCTATCTGCCGGTTGTCCAGCAGTGCGGAGGAGCAGTCGGTCTCGATGTTGATCAGGCACTGGGGAAACTTGTGCATCTCCCGTTTCACAGTGGCCAGTCGCTCGCCGCGTTCGTCCAGCGCTTTCAATACCTGCAGGGCCGCCACCAGTCCATCGCCGCAGGTGGAGAGTTCCGAACAGATGATGTGGCCCGAGGATTCTCCCCCCAGCGCCCAACCGCGCTGGTGCATCATCTCCTGAACGTGGCGGTCGCCGACCTGGGCCCGGCAAAAATCGATACCTCGCTGCCGCAACGCCAGTTCCATACCGAGGTTGGACATGGCGGTGCCGACCACGCCCTCGACCTGTTGGTCGCAGGCGATGAGGTAGGTGAGCTGGTCACCGTCCACCGCTTCGCCAAGGTGGTCCACGAACAGGACCCGGTCGGCATCGCCGTCGAGGGCAATACCCAGGTCCGCCGCCTCCGCCACCACCCGCCGCTGCAGCGCAGTCAGGTCGGTGGAGCCGACGCCGCGGTTGATATTGAACCCATCGGGCTCGGCCCCGAGCACGATGGTCTCGGCCCCCAGCTCGCGCAACACGCTGGGAGCGACGTGATAGCCCGCACCGTGGGCGCAATCGATCACGATGCGGGTACCGTGCAGGGAAAATTTGCGCGGCAGCGTGGATTTGCAATATTCAATGTAGCGGCCGGCGGCATCATCCAGGCGCCAGACCTTGCCCAGGTCGGCGGAGTCCACGGTCACCAGCGGCTGCTCCAACGCCTCTTCAATGGCCAGTTCCACCCCCTGGGGCAACTTGCGCCCGTCGGCGCCGAAAAACTTGATGCCGTTGTCGTAATAGGGGTTGTGGGAGGCACTGATGACGATCCCACCCTGGGCCCTCTGGGTAGTGGTCAGCAGGGCAATGGCGGGTGTGGGCATGGGCCCGGTCAGGCAGACATTGACCCCGGCGGCGACCAGACCGGCCTCCAACGACGATTCAAACAGGTAACCGGAGATGCGGGTGTCCTTGCCGATGATCACCAGGCAGGGTTCGCCCGATTCAGCCCCGGCTGCCGACTGCTGAAAGACGCGCCCGCTGGCCCAACCCAGTTTCAGTATGAAATCCGGGGTGATGGGTGCCTGGCCAACCCGGCCGCGAATGCCGTCGGTGCCAAAGTAGCGTCCACTCATGCCATCGCCTCTTCGCCGCGCTCGTGCAGGGCCGTTACCATGGCCACCGCGGCGACGGTTTCCGCCACATCGTGAGTCCTGATTATGCCGGCACCACGGTCGGCCGCCAACACGGCCAGCCCGAGGCTGCCCGGCAACCGGTCAGTCCCGGTGCCGCCGATCTGCCCGATCATCGATTTGCGCGACAGACCCACCAGCAGCGGGAAACCGAGCTGGCGCAGCCGCGGCAGCCCCGCCAGCAAATCCAGATTGTGGTGCAGGGTCTTGCCGAAGCCGAAGCCCGGGTCCAGCCAGATACGGTGTTCTGGAATTCCGGCCGCCACGCAGCATTGTGCCCGCTCGCTCAAAAAGGCAGCGACTTCATCCACCACCTGCCGGTAGGCGGGTGCCGTCTGCATGGTGCGCGGACTACCCTGCATGTGCATCAGGCAGACCTGCGCTTCGCTCGCCGCCACCGCCTCCACCGCCCCGTTGCGGCGCAGCGCCCTGACGTCATTGATCATCCAGGCCCCCCCGGCAATCGCTGCCCGCATCAGTTCCGGTGTGCTGGTATCCACCGAAACGCGCACATCGAGCTCCGCCAGCACCGTTTCCAGCACCGGTAGCACGCGCTCCATTTCCTCCTGCCGGGTAACCGCGGCCGCGCCCGGACGAGTCGATTCACCACCGATGTCGATAATGTCGGCGCCCTCGGCCACCATCTGCCGGGCGCGCCGCAGGCACAGTCGCAGCGACGGGACACCCCCCTCGTACAGGGCACCACCGTCGCTGAAGGAATCGGGGGTGACGTTGAGCACCCCCATGATTTGTAGGGGAGAGTCGCTCAGTGTTCCCGAACCGGGCCGCCAATGGGGCCGCTGGGGTCCTGCTCGGGCGCAGCGTGGGTCGCTGTGTCCCCGGCGCCCTTCCCGGTCTTGGGGTCGGGACCGGGGTCGTCGTTCCAGTCGGTGGGAGGTTCCGGTTCCCGGCCCTCCATGATGGCATCCAGTTGCTCCGAATCCAGCGTTTCATACTTGATCAGGGCCTTGGCCATCCGGTGCAGGGTATCGACGTTGTCATGCAGCAACTGGCGGGCGGTGGCATAGCACTCATCGATGATTCTGCGCACTTCCTGGTCAATCTGGGTCGCGGTTTCATCCGCCACGGCTTTGCTCTGCCCTGCCGCGCTGCGGCCCAGGAACACCTCTTCGGGACCATCGTCATACAGCAGCGGGCCCATCCGTTCCGACAGCCCCCATTTGGTCACCATGTTGCGGGCAATTTCCGTGGCGCGCTCGATGTCGTTGGCGGCACCGGTGGTTACCCCGTCCTGGCCCAGCGTCATCTCTTCGGCGACGCGGCCACCAAACAGGCTGCACAACTGGCTGATGATATGGCGCCGGCTGCGGCTGTAGCGGTCTTCCTCGGGCAGGAACATGGTCACACCCAGGGCCCGGCCGCGGGGAATGATGCTGACCTTGTAGACCGGGTCGTGTTCCGGCACCAGGCGGCCGACGATGGCGTGGCCGGCCTCGTGATAGGCGGTGTTGCGTTTTTCCGCCTCCGACATGACCATGGTCTTGCGCTCGGCGCCCATCATGATCTTGTCCTTGGCCAGTTCGAACTGCTCCATGCCCACCAGCCGCTCACTGGCGCGGGCCGCCAGCAACGCGGCCTCGTTGACCAGGTTGGCCAGGTCGGCACCCGAGAAGCCGGGAGTGCCGCGGGCGATCACCGAGGCTTTCACATCGTCGGCCAGCGGCACCTTGCGCATGTGTACCTTGACGATCTGCTCGCGCCCGCGGATGTCCGGCAGGCTGACCACCACCTGGCGGTCGAAGCGTCCGGGTCGCAGCAGCGCCGGGTCCAGCACGTCGGGCCGGTTGGTCGCGGCAATCACGATTACCCCGTCGTTGACCTCGAAACCGTCCATTTCCACCAGCAACTGGTTGAGGGTCTGTTCGCGCTCGTCGTGGCCACCGCCCAGACCGGCACCGCGATGGCGCCCCACCGCATCGATTTCGTCGATAAAGATAATGCACGGGGCCTGCTTCTTGGCCTGATCGAACATGTCCCGCACCCGCGAGGCGCCCACCCCCACGAACATTTCCACAAAGTCGGAACCGGATATGGAGAAAAAAGGCACCTTGGCTTCCCCGGCGATGGCCTTGGCCAACAGCGTTTTACCGGTACCCGGCTGGCCGACCATCAACACGCCACGGGGTATGCGCCCCCCCAGACGCTCGAATTTGCGCGGGTCACGCAGGAATTCCACCAGTTCCTGCACGTCTTCCTTGGCCTCGTCCACCCCGGCCACATCGGCAAAGGTAGTGCTGATCTGATCTTCACCCAACAGCCGCGCCTTGCTCTTGCCGAAGCTCATGGGGCCGCCACGGCCACCGATTCCACCCTGCATCTGCCGCATGAAGAACATGAACACCGCGATGATGATGAGGATGGGAAAACAGGCCACCAGGAGTTGCGTCCACAGGCTCTGCTGCTCGGGTTTGCGGCCTTCGACTTCCACCCGGTGTTGCAGCAGGTCGTCGATCAGCTTGGGATCCTCCAGCATCGGCCGCACGGTTTCAAATTCGGTATTGTTGTAGCGCTCACCGGTAATGGTGAGGCCATCGACCACGACTTTCCTGATCTGGTCGGTACGAATTTCTTCAATGAACTGGGAGTAATCCAGGCGCTCGGCGGGTTGCCGAACATTGAAGGTCCGCAATACGGACAGCAGCACCGCCGCTATCACGAGCCACAACAGAATGTTCTTGGTCAAGTCGTTCAAGCTGAAAACCCCTGCCGGACGTCTGGTTCGCCGCTCCACAAACCCTGCGTAACCCTGGAATGTACTACAGAAGCGGTCTAATCTCCATGCCCGCGGTCAATGGGACGTGCCCGCCGTTGCCGCGCCACTACATACTGTTCCCGCGAACCGGGCCGGGAAGCCGCGGGTTTGCGCAACTGCACCCTGGCAAAGGCAGTTCGGCATTCACCCAGAAGCTGCTCAAAGCCCTCGCCCTGAAACACCTTGGCGACGAATTCGCCGCCGGGAGACAGCACCCGCTGTGCGAATTCCAGGGCCAGTTCCACCAGGTACAGGGAACGCGGCTGGTCCAGCGCCCGTACACCACTCATATTGGGTGCCATATCGGAAATAACAAGGTCTGCCGGGGTCGCGCCAAGAGATTCGATGATTCGCTCGCAGACATCCGGGTCCGTGAAATCCCCCTGCACGAATTCGACCCCGGCGATGGGTTCCATGGGCAGCAGGTCGCTGGCGATGACCCGGCCGTGACGGCCGACCAGTCGGCGCGCTACCTGGGACCAGCTTCCCACCGCGGCCCCCAGGTCCACCACCGTCATGCCGGGCCGGAACAGGTGGTCGCGCCGGTGCAGTTCGAGCAGCTTGTAGCAGGCCCGCGAGCGATAGCCCTCGCGCTGTGCCCGCGCCACGTAGGGGTCGTCGCGCTGCCGCTTGCGCCAGGCCCTGCTGTCAGCCCGCATACTAGAGATACTGCACCCGGTCAATTTCGTACTCGACGTCACCGGCGGGGGCAAGGACCACCACCACGTCACCTTCCTGCCTGCCGATCAGAGCCCGGGCAATGGGTGAGGTGACAGAAATCTTGTGGCTCCTGATCTCCGCTTCATCCTCGCCGACGATCTGGTAGCGGACCGTCTGTTCTGTTTCGACGTTGAGCAGGTCCACGGTGGCGCCGAACACTACCCTGCCGTTATTGCTCAGGCGGGTGACGTCGATCACCTGGGCGGCGGCGAGCTTGTTTTCGATTTCGAGGATGCGGCCTTCGACAAAGCCCTGCTGTTCGCGGGCGGCGTGGTACTCGGCGTTTTCCTTGAGGTCGCCGTGTCCCCGGGCAGTGGCTATGGCCTGGCTGATGCGGGGACGGGTTTCCTTTTTGAGTTGCTCCAACTCTTCGCGCAGCGCGGCTTCGCCTGCCACGGTCATGGGCACAGTTTTCATTTTCCGATACTCCCGTGCAAATCCTGCAGGCGCCGGACCTTGCCGTCGTCGCCACGCAGCATCGCGGCACAAATGGCCTCCGAGGCCGCCAGTGTCGTGGTGTAATAGACGTGGTGCGCTTCGGCGCTGCTGCGTATGGAGGCGCTATCGAGGATGGCGCGATGACCCTCGGTGGTATTGACGATGATGTCCACTTCGTCATTTTTTATCATATCGACGATGTGGGGACGACCCTCCAGCACCTTGTTTATCTGGCGCACCGGCAGCCCTGCCCGCTCCAGCACCCGGGCGGTACCGCGGGTGGCCACCAGGCGAAAGCCCAGTCCCAGCAGTTGCCGGCCCACCGCGACGACCCCGGTCTTGTCGGCATCGCGCACACTGACAAAGGCCAGCCCACCCTGCGGCGCCCGATGGCCCACCGCCAGGTGCGCCTTGGCAAAGGCGCTGGCGAAATTGTCCGCGGTACCCATGACTTCACCGGTGGATTTCATTTCCGGGCCGAGTATGGGATCGACGCCGGGGAACTTGTTGAAGGGCATGACCGCCTCTTTCACGGAGAAATAGGGCGGTATCACCTCCTCGGTGAAGCCCTGTTCACGCAGGCTGGTGCCGGCCATGCAACGGGCTCCCAACTGCGCCAGGGAGATGCCGATGCACTTGGAGACAAAGGGTACCGTGCGCGAGGCGCGCGGGTTTACCTCGATTACGTAGACCTGGTCGTCCTGCCACGCCAATTGCACGTTCATCAGACCGACGACCCCCAGTTCCCGCGCCATGCGCCGGACCTGCTCGCGCATCGTGTCCTGCACGGATTCCTCCAGGCTGTAGGGCGGTAGCGCGCAGGCGGAATCTCCCGAGTGCACCCCGGCCTGCTCGATATGCTGCATGATGCCGCCGATCACCACCTGCTCACCGTCGCTCACCGCATCGATATCGACCTCGATGGCGGCGTTGAGGAAGTGATCCAGCAGCACCGGAGAGTCCTCCGAGGCCAGCACCGCCTCGCGCAGGTAGCGCAGCAGTTCTTCCTCGCGGTAGACGATCTCCATGGCCCTCCCGCCCAGCACATAGGAGGGCCGCACCACCAGCGGATAGCCGATCTGTCGCGCCGCCGCCAGCGCCGCTTCGGTACTGCGCACGGTGGTGTTCAGGGGCTGCTTCAAACCCAGTTTGCCGATCATCTGCTGGAAGCGCTCGCGGTCTTCGGCACAGTCGATGGCATCGGGGCTGGTACCGATGATGGGCACCCCCGCCGCCTCCAGGTCGCGGGCCAGGTTCAGCGGCGTTTGCCCACCGAACTGGACGATCACTCCCTTCGGCTGTTCCAGGGCCACGATTTCCAGTACGTCCTCCAGGGTGACCGGCTCGAAATAGAGGCGGTCCGAGGTGTCGTAGTCGGTGGAAACGGTTTCCGGGTTGCAGTTGACCATGATGGTTTCGTAGCCATCTTCGCGCATGGCCAGCGCCGCGTGCACACAGCAGTAATCAAACTCGATGCCCTGGCCAATCCGGTTGGGGCCGCCACCCAGCACCAGAATCTTGTCGCGCTCACTGGGTTCGGCTTCGCACTCCTCCTCGTAGGTCGAGTACAGGTACGCGGTGGCGGTGGCGAACTCCGCGGCACAGGTATCGACGCGCTTGTACACCGGGCGCAGACCCAGCGCCTGCCGATGGTCGCGCACACTGCGTTCACTCTGCCCCAACAACCCGGCCATCCGGCGGTCGGAAAAACCTCTGCGTTTGAGTTGCCACATGGCCTCCCGGTCGAGTTGCTCCAGTGACAGCGACTGCAGGGCGGTTTCCCGCTGCACCAGATCCTCGATCTGCGCCAGGAACCAGGGGTCGATACCCGAGTAACGGGAGATGTCCGCCACGCTCATGCCGGCGCGACAGGCATCCGCCAGGTACCAGATACGCTCCGGGCCGGGGTTGGTAAGTTCCGCCATCAGCTCCTCATCGGCACCGGGCGCGTCGCCGTCCAGCTTGGGCTCGAGTCCCGCCGAACCCACTTCCAGGCCACGCAGGGCCTTGTGCAGGGATTCCTGAAAGGTGCGGCCGATGGCCATGACTTCACCCACGGATTTCATCTGCGTGGTCAGGCGGCTATCGGCGCCGGGGAATTTCTCGAAGGCGAAACGCGGCAGTTTGGTCACCACGTAGTCGATGCTGGGTTCAAACGAAGCCGGGGTTGCGCCGCCGGTGATTTCATTCTGCAATTCGTCCAGGGTGTAGCCGATGGCGAGCTTGGCGGCGACCTTGGCGATGGGAAAGCCGGTCGCCTTGGACGCCAAAGCGGAGGATCGGGACACCCGCGGATTCATTTCGATGACGACCAGGCGGCCGGTCTCCGGATCCTGGCCGAACTGCACGTTGGAACCGCCGGTCTCGACGCCGATTTCTCGCAACACAGCCAGCGAGGCATTGCGCATGAGCTGATATTCCTTGTCGGTCAGGGTCTGGGCCGGCGCCACGGTAATCGAATCCCCAGTGTGTACCCCCATGGCGTCAAAATTTTCGATGGAACAGATGATGATGCAATTGTCGTTGCGGTCGCGTATCACTTCCATCTCGAACTCTTTCCAACCGATCAGCGATTCGTCGATCAGCAGTTCCGTGGTGGGTGACAGGTCCAGTCCGCGCCGACAGATTTCCTCGAATTCATCGCGGTTGTAGGCGATGCCACCGCCGCTGCCACCCATGGTGAAAGAGGGACGGATAATGCAGGGAAAGCCGACGTTGGCCAGCACCTGGTACGCCTCCTCGATACTGTGAGCCAGCGCCGCACGGGGCGTTTCCAGGCCGATGCGGCGCATCGACTGGTCGAACAGCTCGCGGTCTTCGGCTTTGTCTATGGCTTCCTTGCTGGCCCCGATCATCTCCACGCCGTACTGCTCCAGGACCCCTTCCCGGGCCAGGTCGAGGGCGCAGTTGAGCGCGGTCTGCCCGCCCATGGTGGGCAGCAGGGCGGCGGGGCGCTCCTGCTCGATGATCCTGGCCACCGTGCGCCATTCGACAGGCTCGATGTAGGTGGCGTCCGCCATGCTCGGGTCGGTCATGATGGTGGCTGGATTGGAGTTCACCAGGATCACCCGAATGCCCTCCTCCCGCAGCGCCTTGCAGGCCTGGGCGCCGGAATAATCGAATTCGCAGGCCTGGCCGATCACGATGGGACCGGCGCCGAGCAGGAGCACACTATCGATGTCAGCGCGCCTGGGCATGTTCCATCAATCTCACAAACTGGTCGAATAACGGGGCCACGTCGTGGGGACCGGGGCTGGCTTCCGGATGCCCCTGGAAGCCGAAAGCGGGTCTGTCCTTGCGTCGGATTCCCTGCAGGCTGCGGTCGAACAGGGATTCATGGGTAACCTGCAGGGAGTCGGGCAGGTGCTTGCCATCCACCGCAAAACCGTGGTTCTGGCTGGTGATCAACACCGTGCCGGCCTCGATGTCCTGCACCGGGTGGTTGGCGCCGTGGTGGCCGAATTTCATCTTCACGGTGCGCGCGCCACTGGCCAGGGCCAGCAACTGGTGACCCAGGCAAATGCCGAATAGCGGGATACCGGCGGCCAGTATTTCCCGAATAGCGGCAATGGCGTAATCGCAGGGCTCCGGGTCGCCGGGACCGTTGGAGAGAAAGACGCCGTCGGGGTTCAGGGCCAGCGCCGCCGCCGCCGGGGTGCGGGCCGGCACCACCGTCAACCGGCAGCCGCGGTCCACCAGCATCCGCAGAATATTGCGCTTGACCCCGAAGTCGTAGGCCACCACATGGTGCGGCAGATCCCGGTCGGGAATGCTGGGGTAGCCTCCTTCCCGGCACCAGTTGCCCTGGTTCCAGGTGTAGCTGCTGCCGGTGCTGACCTCACTGGCCAGGTCCATGCCGGCCAGACCGGCGAAACTCCGCGCCTGCGCCAGGGCGGCTTCCGCATCCAGCTCGGCAGTGGTCATGACACAGCCGTTCTGGGCTCCCTGGTCACGCAGGATGCGGGTCAACCGGCGGGTGTCGATATCGGCGATGGCCACCACCTGCTGCGAGCGCAGGTAGTCCGACAGGCCCTGTTCACTGCGGAAATTGCTGGCCAGCAGGGGCAGGTCGCGAACTACCAGCCCGGCGGCCCAGACCTGACCGGATTCCTCATCTTCGGGGTTGGTGCCGGTGTTGCCGATATGGGGGTAGGTCAGGGTGACGATCTGGCTGGCGTAGGAGGGGTCGGTGAGAATTTCCTGGTACCCGGTCATGGCGGTGTTGAACACCACTTCGCCGACGCGGACCCCTTCGGCACCGATCGACACGCCCCGAAACAGGCTGCCGTCGGCAAGTGCCAACAGCGCCGGTCGGGGGGCGGTCAAATTGATCGGCGTCGACATGGCTCAGGATCGCGGGTTGCGCCGGGGAATCATCCGCCGCTCTCCACCCAGCCCCGCACCCTTGTTTCGAGTACGGACAGGGGGACGGCACCGCCGTTGAGCACGGTGTCGTGAAAACCGCGAATGTCAAACTCTTCCCCCAGGCGGGCCCTGGAGGCGGCCCGCAGTTCCAGGATTTTCAGCTTGCCGATTTTGTAGCTGGTGGCCTGGGCGGGCCAAACCAGGTAGCGCCGGATTTCGGCCACTACGCTCTCCCTCGGCTCGGGGGAATTGTCCAGGAAATACTCCACCGCCCGTTGCTCGCTCCAGCCCCTGGCATGGAGGCCGGTATCGACCACCAGGCGAATGCCGCGCCAGATTTCCGAGGACAGTTGGCCGACCCGGGAATAGGGATCCCGGTAGGCGCCCATCTCCCTGGCCAGGACCTCTGAATACAGTGCCCAACCCTCGGTGTAGGCGGTGAACCGGGCCTGGGTGCGGAACAACGGCATGCTCTCCAGCTCCTGGGCAATGGAGATCTGCATATGATGACCCGGCAGCCCTTCGTGATAGGCGATGACTTCCATCTGATTCCTGGGCATCGCACTCATGTCGGACAGGTGGGCGTAATAGATTCCGGGCCGGGAACCGTCGGGGGTGCCGGGATAGTAATGTTGCGGGGCACCGTCCTGTTCGCGAAAGGCCTCCACGCGCCTGACCACCAGTTTCGCCTGGGGCAACAGCCCGAAGTAGTCCGGCAGTTTGCTTTCCATTTGTGTCAGGAATCCCCTGGCGCCGTCGATATAGCCTTGTCGGCCGGCATCGGTGTCGGGGAAGAAAAACTGCTCATCGCTGCGGATAAAGGCAAAAAATTCCTGCAGGTCACCCGCGAATCCGACTTCCACCCTGAGCTTTTCGATTTCCCCCCGCAGCCGCGCTACCTCTTCCAGGCCGATCTGGTGAACCTCGTCGACACTCAACGAAGTGGTGGTGGCCTGGGCCAGTTTGTAGCGGTAATAGGCCTCCCCGTCGGGCAGGCTGCCGGCGCCATGGGCGAGTTCCGGCACGTTGTGCCGGTCTCGTTCCAGCCATTCGATCAAGGCCGTGTAACTGGGGCCGAACTCGGTCAGCAGGATCGTTCTGGCCCGCTCCCGGTGGCCCCGGGCCGCGGCTTCGTCTATGCCGCCCTTCGCTTGCAGCGCCGCGATTTGTGCCTTGGCGCCCGCCCACAGGGGCGCGTCCCCGGTGGCGTCCGCACTGAAGGGTTGCCCCTGCAACAACTTTTGTGACTGCTCGATGGCTCCCGCATAGGCAAACCGGGGCGGGCGAATGCCCAGTTCGGCGGCCGCCCTGACGCGCACCAGCAGTTGGTCGATGGCGGCCGCTATGCCGCCGATGCGGGTGATGTAGTCCTGTAGGTCCTGCTCGTCGTCGACCCGATGAAAATTGAGCAGGAAATTGGGCAGGTCGGACTGCATCCCACCCATTTGCTCAAACACGTAGCCGTGATTGCGGAAGGGCTGCCCGCGGGCATCCATTTCATACTGGTATTTCCAGACATCGTAGGAGGTCCTGGCTTCCGCAGTCAGGGCGGCGTAGTCAAATTCCCGCTCCATCGCCAGCACACTCTGACGTTTCCACTCGAGTGCGGTGGCCTCGGCCGCTTCACTGAAATCGTCGATCCGGTCGTACAAATCCTTGCGGCCAAGCATGGTCAACTGCATGGGGCTGAACTGCAACTCTTCCTCATAGCGCTCGGCAAACCACTGGTTCAGGCGTTCCGATTCGGATTGCCGGGTCGCCGTCGCCGCGGGCTGGGCAAGCTCCGATGCCCGCTCGCCGCAGGCCATCAGCGCCAGTGCCAGAACCGGCAGCAACCAGGTTTTATTCATACTCGCATCCTCGGAAACGGTCCGGGTCTTCGATAACTGCCCCGACAGGCAGTTCCACCCGCGCCATTCCTGGCGGGGCAGAATAGCACAGGGCCGATGTTCCGGCTCAAAAACCCGCCAGACTGACCAGATTGTAGACCAGCAGGGCAGCCAGGTAGGCCACGCCACAGTAGACGGCGAACATTTTGACCACCAACTGGCCGGAACGCGCTTCCCGGGCCAGAATCGCCAGGGTGGAAACACACATCAGCGCGATGGCAAAGAACACCAGCAGCGCCAGACCCGAGGCGAGCCCCAGGCCGCTGGCCTGGATCTGCTCGACCAGCGGCACCATGTTGTCCTCGGCGCCCTCGATGCCGAAGATGGTACCCAGGGTGCCGACAAACACTTCCCTGGCCAGGAACGACGTCAGCACCGCCACCCCGTAGCGCCAGTCCAGGCCCAGCGGGGCAAACAGCGGCTCGATAAACCGGCCCAGGTTCCCCAACCAGGAAGCGCCGAGGTCGGCGCCGTAATTGGGGAAGTAGCCCAGCACCCAGACCAGTACGGTAACCGCAAATATGATCTTGCCCGCCTTGGTCACGAAGTGCTTGCAGCGGTTCCAGGCATTGCGCAGCAGCGGCAGCACGGCCGGAATCCGGTAGGGCGGCATCTCCAGCACAAAGGGGAGATCGTCGTAGTCCTGCCGGTGGCCGCGATACGCCAGGCTGGTGGCGACCAGCCCGCAGAGCATGCCGAACAGGTACATCAGGAACAGGGTCAGACCCTGCAGGCCCAGCAGACCGCCAAGCAGGTAGTGGGTGGGAATGAAGGCGGCAATCAGCAGGGTGTAGATCGGCAGCCGCGCCGAACAGGGCATCAACGGAATGGCCAGGTAGGTCAGCAGGCGTTTTTTCGGGGAATCGACGGTGCGCGCCGCATAGATAGCGGGAATGGCGCAGGCCACCCCGGACAGCATGGGAATGAAACTCTTGCCGGTGAGGCCGAAAAAGCGCAGCGGCCGGTGGCAGATCAGCGCCGCCCGGGCCATGTAGCCAGAGTCTTCGAGAACGCCGATGACCACCGTAAGCACAAAAATCTGCGGCACGAACACCAGGAAGGCGCCGATGCCGCTGAACAGTGCGTCGGCGACAAAGTCGCGCACGATGGGGTTGTCGATGGCCGGTACCACCAGGTCAGACAGCATTCCCAACGACTTCTCCACCCCGTCCATGGCTGGAGCCGCCCAGGTAAAAATGGACTGGAACAGCAGAAACATGATGGTGAAGAAAGCCAGACCGCCCCGCCAGGAGTGCAGGAAAAATTCGTCCAGGCGCTCCTGGGAACGGACCAGGATATCCCCCTTGGGGCCGAAGCGGTGGGCAAGCTGCAGGGCGGTGCTGCGCATCAGTGGGTCCGGCCGCAGGGCGGCCGCCGCTGCGGGCGGCTTGCCATCGCAATCCGCAAGGCGCCTGACCAGGGCCTCGACACCCGCCCCGGTACGGGCTGACAGCGGCAGTACGGGTACCTGGAGCCGCTGGCCCAGGCCCGCCAGGTCGACTTCGATGCGGTGCTTCTCCAACACGTCCATCATGTTGGCCAACACCGTGACCGGCTTGCCGCGTTGCGCCGCCTCCCATATCACCTGCAGGGTGAAGTAGAGGCATTTTTCCAGCCGGGTCACATCGATCAGGCACAGCACATGCGTGACCAGCGGATCGTCCAGGGCCTGCCTGAAGTAACCGACGGCAAGTTCTTCCTCACCGGAAATGGGTTGCAGCGAATAGGTGCCGGGAAAATCCACCAGGGTGACCTCGGGCAGAGCCCGCAATTGGCCGGCACCGGTATCCACGGTACAACCCGGAAAGTTGGCGACCTTGTGCAGCAATCCGGTGAGGCGGTTGAACAACAGGCTCTTGCCGGAATTGGGACTGCCGACCAGCAGCACCTTAGCCCGCATAGTTCACCAACCTTCTACTGCGAACGCCGATCCGCTCGCTACAAACCTTGGCGAAAAATGCGGGCTAGTCATGTTGCAGTGGGGTCACCACGATGCGGGTGGCGATCTCATCGTCGAGGGAAAATACCGAGTTGCCGACCCGGTAGACCTTGGGCGCCCCCAGCGCCGGCGATTGCAGGCAGGACACCACTTCGCCGGGGAAAAATCCGAATTCCATCAGGCGCTCCCGATAACTGACCGCCAGTTCTCCGGCAAAGTCCTGGATGCGGCATATTTCACCGGCCTGCAGTGACCACAGACTTGCGTTGGCTGTCTTCAATTGGCCGTCCTTCCCGCAGTGCTTCGCGGGACCTGCGGTTCGAAACGAGTGACACTCGCTCGGGAAGCCCGAAGGACCATCCCGAAAGCGATAGTAATCACTTTCGCAAATAAGAATCAATAGTATTTGTATTCTTGCTTAGCTTTGGCCCGGCTTGGATTGGCGACGCGCTTACTGACTGTTTTCCGTCATGTAGTCAACGGCGGCCATCACTTCTTCGTCCGAGCAGTCCATGCAGCCACCCTTGGCCATCATGGTGGTACCCGGCATGCCATTGATGCCCGTGCTGTACAGCGCATCCATGCCCTTGGCGATGCGTTCGGCCCAGGCCACGGTGTCGCCCAGTAGCGGAGCCCCCCCCACACCGGTCAGGTGACAGGCCAGGCAGTAGGTGTTGTAGATCTCTTCACCGGAGCGGCTAACCGCACTGACTACCGTCACCATCTGGCCGCAACTGTCGTCGCCCTGCAGGCATACCTCGCCCACCGGCTTGATGCGGGCTTCGATTTCAGCGCGCTCCGCCTCGGTCAGCCCCTGGACAGACAGGCTGATTGTCAGCAACGCCAACAACGCCATGGGCAGTTTGAAGAGTTTGTTCACGTTCACTCCATCGCCGGGTTCTCTCGGGGCGCGCATTATAGCCACAACCCTCGCACATCGAAAGCGCCGGCGCTAAAAGTAAAATGCCAGTTGCCCGAAACAGGAAAGCCCCTGGCGCAGTTCCAATCCCTCCACCCCGGTGGCGATCCCGCCGTATTCGGTGCCGTTTCCGCCCACCGGGGCCTGGACCGCCAACAGCAGTCGCCAGTCCTGGTGCAGGTCGTGGGTCGACACCAGTTGTGCGAACCGGGATCGATCGGCCAGGTTGATGAACAGGTTGGGAGACAGCCGCCACAGCGGCGATATTTCCACCAGCACTGAAGTGGCCAGGTAGTGCCGGCCCAGGGTAAACAGTTCCCCCCGCCCGAGGCGTTCACGCAACTCGGGCCGGGCCTGGATATCCGCCAGTTCGAAGCCATCGCGCAAACCGAAACCGTTGTGGTAGTACTCCAGCAGCGCACTCATGTTCCTGTCCAGGCCCACCCAGGACCAGGCCAGGCTGGTCACCAGGCTGATTACCGTGTCCCCTTCGCTGTCGGTGGCGGTCATATCGGCGCGCAGCAGGGCGCCGCCCAGCGCCGTGCTGCCGCCGACAGCCAGCATCCAGTCGTGGTAGTGGCGGGCCAGCAACAGGTCGTATTCCGCCGCACCGGCAAAGCCGTGGTACTTCAGTGCCAGCGAGTTGACGTCGCGGTCCAGGTTGCGCTGCCGATCCCGGCGCACCACCCAGACCGCCTGCAGGTCATCGCCGTTGTGGCGCAGATACTGGCCGTAGAGCATATCGTCACCGGGCTTGTATTCCCTGTCCACCGCGGTGGGCTCGAACGGATTGAAGATGTCCATCGGGTTGTAGACCAGGCCGTTGCCCCAGCTCACCGCCTGCCGCCCCACCCGGCCCACCCAGCGCTCACCGGTATAGCCCAGTGAAAGTCGGTCCAGGCGCTGCGAACTGCGGTAGTTCCGCCCCTCGGCCAGGGTCGCGTCCAGTTTCAACAGGCGTCGGCCCTCACCGGGCCGCGGGGCATTGGGCAAGGGTTCACCAGCCACCCCCGGAAAGCGGCCGCCGTTGTGGCCCTGGAGCTGGTAATCCAACTCCGCGTTCCAGGCCTGCCCGTCGGCCCGCCACCTGAGGCGCAGGTCGGCACCCTGATCAAAGGCCGAGCTTTGGGGCAACGGGTCTTCGGCAGAGTCGGTCCAGTGCGATCGGCCCTTGAGATGGCCACCGTCAAAGCGCAACTCCGCCGTCGCCGCCTGGGCCGACGCCAGCACGAGTACCACCGGCAGATAGCGCAGGCACATCAGGAACAGTCGGGTTGGGGCTGGTCGCTGACGATCCTGCCATCGCGCATCCTGACCAGGCGCGGGCAGCGCGACATCACCTGGCTGTCGTGGGTGGCAAGTACCAGAGTGACTCCGCGGCGGCGGTTCAGTTCACAAAACAGATCCATCAACTGGATGGCATTGTTGCTGTCGAGGTTGGCGGTGGGTTCATCGGCCAGGATCAGGGCCGGGTCGGAGACAATGGCCCGCGCCACGGCCACCCGCTGCTGCTGACCGCCGGACAACTCGGCCGGTTTGCGTCCTTCCAGACCCGCCAGCCCCACCTCCCGCAGAATGTCCGTGGCCAGCACGCGCCGGGTACGGGCGTCCCGGCCCTGCAACTGCATGACAAATTCCACGTTTTCGCGCGCGCTGAGCACCGGTATCAGGTTGTAGGCCTGGAACACGAAACCGATCTTGTGCAGGCGCAGCCTGGCCAGTTGCGCCGGGTTGAGTTGCTCCAGGCGCTGCCCCGCCACCGTGATGCTGCCGCTGTCCGGGGTATCCAGCCCGCCAATGGCATTGAGCAGGGTGGTTTTACCGGAACCCGAGGGGCCCGACAGACAGAGAAACCCGGCTTCCTCGACTTCCAGGTCGACCCGGGCCAGGCCGGTGATCGTCTCTCCACCCTGGGAAAAGGTCTTGCACAGATCTCGGCAAATGACGGATCCCATGTCGGCCCTCAATGCTCGTTCAATGCCCTGATCGGGTCCAGGCGCACGGCCCGCCAGGCCGGGAGCAGGCTGGCGGCCAGACCCAGGAGAATGACCACCAGTGTCGCCAGCAGCATATCAACGAGTCTCAGGTTTGGGTACAACACGGTACTCATGCCCGCCATCTCCAGACCTTCGGCCACGGCCGCAAGGTCGATGCCCGAGCGCAGGGGCTGAATCGACAGCCACGCCAACAGGTTGCCGGCCGCCAGGCCCAGCGACAGCAAGTACAGGGCCTCCAGCAGAATCTGGGCCAGAATGTGCCGTGGCGGCATGCCCAGGGCCTGCATCAGCCCCAGTTCGCGAACCCGTTCGAACACCGCCATGGCGATGGTATTGACCAGCCCGAAAGAGAGGGCGAGAAACACGACCACAATCCACACCAGGCTGACCCCATCCTGTATGTCCAGGTTCAGTGACAGGAAGGCATCCAGCTCTCGCCAGCTCTCCAGCGCCAGGGACTGCTGCCCGGCGGCACCCGCCAACTCTTCGAACCAGGGGCTCAGGTCGCGATAATCGCCGCCCAGGATGGCCAACTCCGACACCGACCCGCCCATGCCGAGCATGGCTTGCGCCACCTCCCGGCCGACGTAGACCCGGCTTTCCTCCAGGCTTTTGAGGCCCGCCCGAAACACGCCGACGATGCGAAACCCCCGCTCCCCCACCTGGTTGTCCACGGTCTGGGAGGACAGCACGACGCGGTGCCCAAGACGAGTTTCCAGGCGCTCCAGCATGGCGGCGCCGACTACCACGCCGCGGTCATCGGCCGCTTCGAGAAAACGCCCCTCCACCAGGTCGGCTCGATCGAAACCGATTCGCAACTCCTGGGCCGGGTCCACCCCCAGCAGCACTACGCTGCGGCTGTCGCGCTCGCTGGTGATGACCGCCGGAACCTTGACCCGGGCACTCCAGCCCGAAATTCCCTCGCCGGCCAAGGCCGCGCGCAATGGCGCCGACAGCTCGCCGATCCGGTGTACCACGCTGGGATCGTCCCGATAGGCGGGATGGTGCAACTGGGCGTGGCCCGGCAGATACTTGATGCCGTCTTCGAGTACGCCATCCACCATGCCACGAACCAGGGCATTCATGAAAATCATTGCCCATACACCGAACGCGATGGCCGCCAGCATGATCAGGGTGCGCCGGTCATTGCGCCACAGGTTGCGCCAGGCCAGGGTCGCCAACACCGGTTCAGACCCCCGAGCGCATGGCCGCCACCGCTTGCAATCGGTGCAGCCGCAGGGCCGGGTAGAGCGAGGCCAGCAGGGAACCGGTACACACTACCAGCGGCCCCAGCAACAGGCCGATCAGCGTCAACTGTGGATAGACGCGTCCGGGCAGGTTGAAGCGGGCGGCGGCCTCTTCCATACCGGGCACGTAGAAACCCCAGTGGGCCAGGTAGAGGGCAATAAGGCCGCCGACCAGCACCCCCAGGGTCAGACCCAGCGCGACCATGATCCCGGTTTCCATCAGTACCAGCCGCGACAAGCGACCCGGTGCGATACCCAGCGCCAGCATCACCCCGAATTCCCGGGTGCGCTCCAATACCGACATCAACTGGGTGTTGAGGACACCGAGAGATACCAGCACGATCAAGGTACCGTAGAGGAACCATCCACTCACGAAATCGGCCTCGATTCCCTGCCGCAGGCCCGGTTGCAACTGGTCCCAATCCAGTACCGCCAGTTCCGGCCGCCCCGCCAGCCGCCGGCGCAACCAGTCCCCGGTGGGGGCCACCTGCTCCAGCCCCGCCACCTGCAGCACCAGGCGGTGGGCCTGGTCCGGCATATTGAACAGGGTCTGGAAGTACCCCAGCGGAACCTGCGCCAGGGAGCGATCCACAGAGACGAGTCCGGTGTCCAGGATACCTGCCACAGTGAGGACCGCCGCCGCCATGGCACCGTCCTTCGCGGTGCCCAGAAACGTCAGTTCATCGCCCACCTGCACTTTCAGGTTGCGCGCCAGTATCGCCCCGATCACGATTTCCCCTGCGTCCGGGTCACGCAACCAACGGCCCCGGTCGAGCAGGCCGGGCAGGCTGCTGACTTCGGGTTCCCGTGCCGGTTCCACTCCCACCAGCCTGATGCCGAGGGTACGCTCGGCACTGGCGACCAGACCGAAACCCTCGGCGCGGGCACTGATCGTTTCCAGCCCCAGTTCCCGGCGGAGCTCGCCGGCCAGACGGGCGACATCCCCGAAACTGTCCCGCGTCCGTGGCTCATCCTGATAGCCCTGCCGCTGCACCTGGAGATGGCCGCTGACGGACTTGAGCGAGTTTTCAATCATCAGTTCGTACATGCCGAACTGCAGGGACATCAGCGCCACCAGGAGCACGTTGGAAAACACCATGGCCCCCACGGTCAGCCAGGTGCGGCGGGCACTGCGCCACAGGTTGCGCCAGGCCAGCAACAGCGTCCCGCTCATTGGCGTGGATTGCGCAAGTTGGACAGGGTAAAGAGGTTGGGCGGCAACGCCAGATCGAATGCAACGTGCTGGACCCGCATTTCGGTCCACTCCTGTTCGACCTCCGCCTTGCCCATACGCATCACCGTAACCACACTGCGCCCGGACAGTTCCCGGATTTCCAGGGCGCGCATGGTTTTCACCAGCACCCCGTCCTGATCCCAGAACTGGTGTTCCAGCAGGATGTGGTCCTCGCGGATGTGCATTACTTCGCGGCCCCAGACCACCGCGGCATCCTCGTGGGGGATTGCCTCTACCTCGTACACGGTAAAACCATCGCGCTGGTGGGAACCCAGCAGGCGGTGATCGTAGTGATAGAGAATATCGGTGGATTTGGTGACGTCCCGATTGGAAAAATCGCTGCCCATCCAGCTCTGCCCCATCATCGAGGCCGGCACCTTGATAATGCGATTGATGCGGGGGTTGTAAGTCCACAGGTTGTCGTCCCTGGTCAGGGTGCCGTTTCCCGCGTCGCGGGCCGGGGCGGTGACCCGCATCAACGAGGTCCTGTCGCCCTCGGACCAGCCCACCACCGACAGGCTGCGCTCCCAGTCGGGGCGATGGATGGTCATGGTATTGCTGAAGCGCGAGGTGGTGCCCCGCCAGTGCGCCAGGGCGGCCGCGACCAGTTGCCGCGCATCCGGCGCCGGCTCCGCGGCCGGCGCCGGTGCTGGCGACAGTGACAGCGACAGCATTGCCAACGCCAAGTACGGCGACCACCTGCGCATAAGCCTGCTCCCCGCTATCCCGGTTTGATCATATCAGCAGAGCATTTGGGAGCCCAACCGCCCCACCGCGTCACTTGCAAGCCGCCGAATTGCATCGCACCATTGTTCCACTATGTTCGACTCCGTTTCTCCAGCCGCTGTCGTGGACTACCTGTACGGGGTTTCCGAGTATGTGCTGCTGGTGCTGTACGTTGCCATGGCGCTGTCGGTGAGCGTACATGCCACCCTGTGGAAGCGGAATTCCCAGGCCGTCATCGGTTGGATCGGAGTAGCCTGGCTGTCACCCTACGTCGGCGCGATCGCCTACTACCTGTTGGGTATCAACCGCATTCGACGACGCGCGGTGCTGCTCTCCGTGCGGCGAGTCTGGCGCCAAGTCGGCAAAATCCAGTTGAGCGAGCGGGAGGCGGCGCAGCGGGAGGCGCTCGACCGCGACTCGGGCAAGGGCATGATACGCCTGTCGCAGCACCTGTCCTCCGACAATCTGCTGCCCGGCAATGCCATCGTGCCCCTGTCAAATGGAGATCAGGCCTTTCCCGAGATGCTGCAGGCGATTCGTTCCGCCGGCAAATCGGTGAGCCTGTGCAGTTTCATTTTCGATTACGACCCGACCGGGAAGAAATTTGTGGAAGCCCTGGCGGCCGCCGTGCAGCGGGGCGTGGAAGTCCGGGTGTTGATCGACGGCGTCGGCGCGAGCTACACCTTCAGCAGTACCATCCGCAGATTGCGCAGGGCCGCAGTGCCGGTGGCGGCCTTCCTGCCTACCCGGGTGCCGCGCCTGCCCAACACCGCCAACCTGCGCAACCACCGCAAGATCATGGTGGTGGACGGGGAGCTGGGATTTACCGGCGGCACCAATATTCGCCACGATCACTGCCTGCTGGAACAGCCCCGCAAGCCTACCCGTTGCCTGCATTTTCGTCTGCAGGGCCCGATTATCCGCCATCTGCAGCAGACCTTCGCCGTGGACTGGGCCTTTGCCACCGGAGAATCCCTGCAGGGGGAGCAATGGTTTCCCAGCGTGGAACGTCACGGCGATATCTGGGCCCAGGGCATCAGCGCCGGTCCCGACGAAGATTTCGAGAAACTCAGCGACCTGCTGGTCGGGGCCATCTCCATGGCCCGCGAGTCGGTGCAATTGGCCACCCCGTATTTCCTGCCGCCACCAGCGCTGATGCAGGTGCTGGGGGTGGCAGCCATGCGCGGGTTGGAGGTGGACATCGTGCTGCCCGGCAAGTGCAACATCCCCCCGGTGTACTGGGCCACCATGGCGGAGATCCGGCCGTTGCTGGAGCGCGGGTGCCGGGTGCATCTGTCGCCACCGCCCTTCGACCACAGCAAGCTGCTGATAGTGGACCGGGCCTGGTCGCTGATCGGCTCCACCAATTGGGACCAGCGCAGCCTGCGCCTCAATTTCGAATTCAATGTGGAGTGCTACAGCGAGGATTTTGCCAGCCAGCTACAGGCCATCATGGCCGACAAACTCGCCCACAGCCAGCGGCTGACCATCCCCGACCTGGACCGCCGCTCGCTGGCCCGCAAGTTGCGTGACGGCACCGCACGGCTGTTCGGGCCGTACTTGTAGTTGCGCCCGGTTTGCCGGCGATTCACCAGTCGAAGTTGACTCCCAACCGCAGGTAGGCGAATCGGCCCTCGAGTCCGAACGGCGTATCCGTCGGGTACCGCACTCCCCACAGCACATTCGACAGGTGTGTCTTGGGGAGACGAGTGGGCAGCTTGTCGAAGACGTTGCTGACTCCCAACGCCCAGCGTGTCGCGCCGAGCCGCAGACGCGCCTCGAAGTCGACGAGATTCGCCGCCGCCGTCCGGATCCTCCCCGTATCGACCGGGTGATGGATGGTGGAGCCGTAGTGGTTCATCCGCAACAGCGCACCGAAGCCGCCCCGCTGCCAGTCGGCGGTCAGGTTGGCCTGCCGTCGCGGCTGGCCGCGCTCCAACACGTCCGTTGCCCAGCCACCAAAGTAGTCCTCGAAACGCAGGCCCGCGGGTGCGCCGGAGGGCAACCGGCCCCGCACGATCTCGGTCCGGGTGACATTGCCGTTGCCCTCGAGCCAGAGGTAGCCGCCCGCCACGGACATTCCCCAGCGCGCGGTCAGATCGATGCCCTCGGTTTCCGTGTCGACGCCATTGAAGAAAAAGGCCGCGGTTGCGACGCGTTCAGCGTCGCAGGCAGCGATGCCTGCGCACTCGATGCCCCTCGATCGGACCACCCGTTTCTCGATTTCGATACGGTAGGCGTCAAGGGCGAGATTGAAATTTTCCGAAGGCGAGAACACGAGGCCCGCGCTGAAGTTGTTCGAGGTCTCATGGTCCAGGGAGTCCACTCCGAATGCCCGCGAGATGGCATGGCCTTCATTGGCCGCGAATACCGTGGTCAGGCCCCGGTCGCTGCCCACGAACACAATGGAGTTGAAACGCCGTTGCGAAAGGCTTGGTGCGCGGAAGCCGGTGGACGCCGCGGCCCGCAGCGCCAGGTCACCCGTGACCTGCAGGCGGGCCGTCAGCTTGCCGGTGGTTTTCGAACCGGCGTCACTGTACGTCTCCGCCCTGAGCGCGGCGCCGATGCGCAGCGCCTCAAACGGTGCGACCTCCAATTCCAGGTAACCCGCCTGACTGTCGCGGCCGTCATCGCTCAAGCTTGCATTGCCCGGACTGTAACCCGGATAGCCCTGGAAACCGCAGGCCGCGACCGTCCCGGTCAGGGGCGAGCCATCGGGGCCGACGGCGAAAGCGCGGTAGTCTTCGGCGTGAGGCAATCCGCAGGACCAGGCCGCTTCGTCACCGGCGACCTGCCGATAGTTTTCCTCCCGGTGTTCGAAGCCCACGGCCAGCGCTTTGACCAGGCCATGGTCGAAACTGCGGCGCCCATCGAGGTTGAGCGTGAACTGGTCGAATCGGATGCCACCGCTGTCGCCGGCCAGCGGCCCGGCGTTGGCGACGATCTCCGCTACTGTCGCTGCCGGGTTGGTGTACAGGAAATGCGCACCGATTGACGCGTTGATCGTATCGGAAACGCCGAACTGGAATTCGTTCTCGCCGTAGGTGGCGCTGAGATCCAGGTCCCAGCTACCCATGGCGCCGCGCCAGCCCGCCGCAATCGACAGGTCGTCGATGCGCGACTCCTCGTAGGGAAGAAACCCGTCCGGATACACGGGGTGAGTATTCCGCTCGTGGAAGTTGATGGCGTTCGGAACCACGGAATCCCAGGTGTCATCACCGGACCGCAGGCCTTCCCAGTAGTTGTATCGGAACCGGTAGGCGCCGGTGGACACTCCCTCACGGCGAGACAGGCCGCCGAACGCGTACCACTCCCCGGCATCGCCGGCCGGCAGGCCGGCATTGAAGAACAGGGCCCAGCCGTCGTGCTCCGGCGCACTGTATGTGATGAGTTCATCCTGATAGTTCGGGTCCAGTCCGCCGTTGCCGCCGTTGCGCTGCAGTGCGGCCGAGTCGTGCCATTCGCCGGTGAAGTTGAGAAAACCCCCGGCACCCAGTGGCGTGCCGCCGTTGAACGACGCACCCAGACGCGACCCGTTGCCATCCCCCAGCCCGCCGTGCAGCGTCAACTCGCCACCGTCCGCCCCTTCCCGCAACTCCAGGTTGATGACACCGGCAATGGCGTCCGACCCGTACTGCGCCGCCGCGCCATCGCGCAGCACTTCCACCCGGGCGAGCGCCGCCGAGGGAATGGCGCGCAAATCCGTGCCACCGGTCCCGGAACCAATCACGCCATCGAGCAGCCGCAGCCAGGCCATGCTGTGGCGCCGCTTGCCGTTGACCAGTACCAGCGTCTGGTCCGGACTGAGACCGCGCAGGGTCGCCGGTATGAGCAGGGCGCCGTCGCCAACGGAGAGACGCGTGTAGTTGAACGAAGGAGAAAGCTTGGTCAGGGCCGCTCCCAGATCGATCTCGCCGGTACTTTCCAGATCGGTGTCCTGGTACAGGTCGACCGCCACGGGCAATTCATCGACGCGGCTTTCGATGCGGGCACGGCTGCCGACCACGACCACTTCTTCGATCGTCCGGAAATCGGGGTGCGTCGTGGAAACCGGTGTTTCTCCCACGGCAGGGGCGGTCCAGCCGATCATGGCGATCAGTCCCGGCAGCCAGCAGGCGCCCACTCGCTTTAAACGACAACTTGAGTTCATAGCCGGTCTCACTTGGCGAAGTACCATAATCTACTGCAAACCCGACACCATTTCAGCAAGTCCGTTGCCCGGCCCGATCGGTCAAACGGCACAGGGCGAGAGAAGCGCTCCACGGCTTGATGGGCTGTCATTCGACTCTGCCCGGCAAGCCCGGTATCATGCCCGCCCCCCGGAACCCCGGGAGTTCAGACCATCCGCCCGTAGCTCAGCCGGATAGAGCGCTGCCCTCCGGAGGCAGAAGTCAGAGGTTCGAATCCTCTCGGGCGGGCTCTCGCGGCGAGGTCTGTACCGGAGACATTCTTTACAGATCATACCGGAGACATGGTTTACACTTCTGCTTCCGCCTGATTCGTTGCTGACCTCATCAAAATAGTTCTGCAACTCCTCAGCATTCTGCTCCAACGACAATCCTCACTTGCCAGCTTTTCTTGGCGTGATACAAACAGGCATCCGCTTGTATCCATGAATGCTATTCGATCGAATGTATTCAGGTTCCCCGGTGCTCTCGATAGACGCGAATTTCTGAAAGAATTCTTCGAAAAATATTCGTGCCTCCATGCGGGCCAGATTGGCACCCAGACAGAGATGGATGCCATGTCCGAATGCAAGGTGAGGATTAGGGTCACGTGCAATGTCAAACTTTAAGGGGTCTGCGAATACCTCTTCATCAAAATTCGCGGAACTGTACAGGATTACAACCTTGTCCCCCTTCTCAATAGTCTGCCCGCGAATTGTGGTATCACAGGTGGCGGTACGTGCAAAATAGTGCAGCGGGCAAGTCCAGCGGAGCATCTCCTCGATCGCGGCAGCTAAGAGCTCTGGCTGTGCTTCCAACTGTTTGTACAAAGCGGGGCGCCGGATAAGTTCACACATTCCCGAACTGATCAATCCGCGTGTAGTTTCATTGCCAGCTACAGTAATCTGCACGAAGAGTGAGGCAAACTCCATTTCGGATATCAGTCTTCCATCTACTTCCTGGTTGATCAGCAAAGAAATAAGGTCATCACCATCCTGGTTCCGACGTTCGCTTGCCAGTTGAAAACCATAGGCACCCATTTCCACGGACGCCTGATTGACTTCTTCTGGTGTTCCACCCAGTTCAGGATCATCTGATGCGGTTTGCAAGTCAGACCACTTTCGGATCTGTGGCCACATATCACGAGGAATATCGAGTAGCAGTCCAATTACTGCTGTCGGCAAGTCTCCGGCGAGGTCTTCGACGAAGTTGATATTGCCACCGGCGCCGGCGTCTTTCATAACTTGCTGAGCGACAGCCCTGATCATAGGTTCAAGTGCAGCGAGCCGCCTGGAGGTCACTCGGGTGATTACACTGCGTCGCAGAGGTCCGTGGTTGGGCGGATCCATCCCCAGGAGCTGTTTCTGGGCCATGGCCAATATGTCAGCTGGAAGGTCATCATAAAGAACAAACCTTTCCTGCGCGGAAAAGTTCTTAAAATCGCGAGACACGTGGACTACATCTTCATGTTTACTAACGACCCAAAAACCACCCCCGGCTGGATGTTCATGCCAATAGACAGGCGCATTCTCCCTCAACCAGGCAAACTGTTCATGAGGAATACCGTTGCTATAACTATCCGGCGAGTAGATATCGATATTCATATCAGTCGGTCACCACGTTGGGGCGTGGCAACCCCTGTTCCTCACAAATGGCCATGTAAAAATCCAGCGTCAGTTGGCCATCAACAATTGAGGAAACTTCTCCCTCGGCGTTAAGATTCATGTTGCTGCCGTACATCTGGAACCAGACTCTGGTACTGTCTTCGAGCACGAGAAGGGTGTGCTCTGAACCTGCGGGCTCATAAAGGAAGGAACCGGCGCGATTGACGTATTCGTATTCTTTGTATTTCCACGCACCGCTTGTGGTATAGCCGAAAACGGGTCCAGTGTGTCGATGCTTCTCTATCTCGACCCCTTTGGGAAATATGTTTTCTATAATCCACAGCCCCTCCGCTGCCTTCACAAGCAAGACGCGAAGCAAAGTGCCATCGCCCGTATCAACAAACGGTATATCCGTCTCGTCCAAATGTACTGCATCCTGAATCATCTGAGTAACTCCATCGTTTTTCATGCATAGCGTAGAGCGCATGGCATCGGGCCCGCCCGTTACGCGGTAAACTCCTTATTCTGCTCTGTGCTTGTGTCGATTCCGGGATTTGCGCTCGTGTTTTACACCGGCACAGTCAGGGTTGCGGCACCTGTCACGTGATCCCCGTTTTCGTTGGAAGCCTTGACTGAAACGCTGACAAGACACTCATCGCCCTGCTCCTCGATCCCAAGGACTTCACCTCGGAACTCCAGTACCTGGCCGGGGACCGCCTGTACCCCCAACCGTATATCAATGCTCTTGACGAAGGCTTCCGGGCCAGCCCAATCGGTCAGAAATCGTGAGACATAGGCATTGGATGAAAATATATTGAGGAACACATCGGGCGCCCCCTGGGACTGGGCGAAATCCCTGTCATGATGCATAGGCATCCAGTCATGGGAAGCAAGGGCACCTGAAACCACTGCTGTCGTGGTGACAGCAATATCCATAGGCGCGATAGCATCGCCCACGGAAATGTCAGCGGCTTTCAATGACTGCATTCTGTCTCCGCTCATCATCAGGCCCCCATGGTTGCTGGATCAAATTTGAACAGTGTGAAGCGCTGACGCCCTACTTCTTCACCACCCTGCGCGGTATACGTGGTCACCCAGGTTACGAAATAGCCAAGACCAAGCCCCGTCTTTTTTCGGGGTGAGACTGACTCCAGTATTGCTTCCGACTTTAGTTCATCACCCAGGCGCAGCGGTCGATCAAACTCCAGGGCTGAGTTGGTGGCCAGGCTGCCGAAGTACCCCGCCTTATCCAGCAATGCCAGTGGGCTATCTGTGGCAATCTCGGCGGTGAGGCCACCGCGCTCCGCCAGGTTTTCAAGAACGGGACGTGCCATGGTAAAGGTCGGCATCATCGCCGGTGGCGCGATAACATCCCCATGGCGGGTCTGAGCTGCAGACTCACTGTCTTCGTATACCGGGTTCCTGTCGCCGAAAGCATCGGTCCAGCGACGGATCATGGGCATATTGACCGGATCGTCAGCGCTATTGCCCTGGGATACCGGGGTACCAATTAGTGCCTGCAATTCTTCATGCAACGCATCGTTCTCTTCATTGTGCATTGGCTTCGAAATCCATCACGATCATTTCAAGGGTGACATCAAAGGCATTGCCCTCTTCGTCACACGACTCATACAACACTGCCCCTTTCTAGGAGTCTGCGCCATCACATACTGATCGGCCAGCGGCTGTCGCCGGTGTAAAACTCGAAGCGCTGGTCAATGAGTTCCCTGGTCAGGCCATACTCCGTCAGGTTGTACTCATGCCTGCCGTGTTTGTCCTTTGGGTTGGCATCAATGTGTGCCTGCAGTGCAGCACGTGACTCAACCGGCAGAGGCAGATCAAAGTTTCGGTAGACGCGCTCGACTACACTCATGGGGTTGTCCACGAACTCTTGCTGGGAGCAATCCATAAACAACTCGTCCGGCATCCGGGCTCGGGACTCCAGCCCCTTCTCCAGTGACAGGGCATACCACTCCATCACCAGGCGGCCGATCTCTTCCATATCCAGGTGATTACAGTCACCTACGTACATCTTCATCAGAGCTTTGTTCATGCTATTGATGGATGGCACAACCTTTTGTGGATCCCGGTGGCACCACACAAAACGCGCATCGGGAAAAACCTCCATGATGGCATCGAGGCCCCACATGTGAGCTGGTGCTTTCAGCATCCACTGCTGGCCAGGGCTGCGCCAGTTGAGTAACTGCATGATGCGTTTCTGAAATTGGTACAAAGGCACCAGGTCCTGGGCCAGCAACCAGCTTCGATAGGGCTCCATCATAATTTCCAGCCCCAGTTGCACACCATGAAAAGCATAGGCATGCAACAGGACACATTCTTCCGGCGTGTCTGCCGTCACAAAATGGATCTTGGCGAACTCGGAATCGCGGGACTCCTCGAGTGCTTTCGCCAGGGAATCATAGCGTGGGTCTTTGTCACCGGGCTTGCTGTCAGGCCATGGGTCCGGAAACTGCACTTCCCATTGCAGCAGGCCGCGATTTTCGGGCGCTGACTCCAACAGGTTCAACAGGGCGGAGGTACCGGAGCGAGGTAAACCTGTAACGAATATCGGAGCGGGAATTCGCTGCTGCTGCCAACCATCGATAGTCTTCAGGGCGTGTTCACACTTAAGGCGAGTGGTGAGCTGATAGATGACCCGGTCACGACATTTTTTTCTGCTTTCCTCCTCACGCACATTGCGGTCATAGGTCTCCAGTAGTACTTCCAGGCCTTCCCTGTAGGGCATTTCACCGAAGTCATCGAAGCCGACCTGACTGATGGCCTCGCTAATTGCCTCATCGGCGTCGAACCTTACTGCCCCTCTCATTTCAAATCGGCCATGTGACCGGTCACCTCCATGGTACCACCAGACGCGTACTTGTTGATGATTGAACTGATGCCGAGGTAGTCGACGCTTCCAGGTATGCCATCAGACGTGATGACGGCTCCTGGTCCGACGTTCC
>CAZUGZ010000013.1:0-8002 GCA_964620555.1 uncultured Alteromonadaceae bacterium | reverse complement strand
TAATCCGTCGTCATAGGTGACATGACGATCCGGTTTGGCAACACCATTGAGCCAATCGTAACGGGTTAGAATAGTGAGGGGTGCTCCATCGAATCAGCCCTTGTCGATTTGGCCGAGTTGCGCGGCGAGATCGTCAAAGCTCCAATTGGCCGACATGGAAGTAATCTTGCCCTCCTCATTGACGTCGTAAATCGCCAACATGTCGCACAGGATAACGTTGCCATCGCCGAGATCATTGTGCGCGACCTGGGCAACGCAACACCGGTAATCGCCGCTCGTCCAGCGTTTTTCCACGCGTATATCAAGCTTTGCCGGGCCAATCGTGGCATCCCAGAAAGCCGTGATCGCTTCCTTGCCCCTGTGCCCCTTTCCTGTCGGATCCATTGGCGAGACTCCCACGGGATCCTGCACCAGCGCATCGTCCGTATAGAGCGCCAACCAGGCCTCCCGGTTGCCTTCCATCGCGTACTTGATTGACTTCTTGTTTGCCTGTACTGCCAGATGTTCTTTCTCGCTCATCGCGCATCCTCATTGACCAGAGATATCCAAAATATCATCGTTTCATACCCTCGCCTTTACACTGATGGAAACAATCGGGAACTCTCTGTTGACCCCAACCGAAAACTACATCAATCTTCCCACGTCACGCAAATCCTGCAGAGAATGGAGAGACGCGGACTCCTGTCAAGAGACAAGAATCCCAGTGACGCACGCTCGGTTATCATCAGTTTGAGCGCTACAGGCCAGGAACTGGCTCTCAAACCCGGCGGTGCCCTGGTGACCGGCGCAAGTCAGGGCGCTTCCCCTTCAGGCTCATGTTCCGTTGGACTATACTGCCCTGCTCATCGCCACCTACACGTACTTCTGATTCAGCCACTATAATGCATGGGCCGGGGCCCGCACCCCACCCTCGGCCGGGAGTCAGCCCATGAACGAACAGGAGACCACCGATTTCGGTTATCGGCAGGTTGCCACTGAACACAAGGCCAGCCTGGTAGCGGAGGTGTTCGACTCGGTGGCGCCGCGTTACGACCTGATGAACGACCTCATGTCCGGCGGCATTCACCGCTTGTGGAAGCGCTTCACCGTCGAAGTCAGCGCCGTGCGCGAGGGTCAGCGGGTACTGGACCTCGCCGGGGGAACCGGCGACCTGGCCGGCAGGTTCTCCCCCCTGGTCGGCGAGCGGGGGGAAGTGGTAGTGGCGGATATCAACTCCGCCATGCTCCACATCGGCCGCGACAAGCTGCTGGACCAGGGCGTGCACGGCAACCTGGGCTTCGTGCAGGCGGACGCCGAACACCTGCCCTTTGTCGAGCACCACTTCGACATCGTCAGCATCGCCTTCGGGTTGCGCAATGTGACCCGTAAGGAACAGGCCCTGCAGTCCATGTTGCGGGTGCTGAAACCCGGTGGACGGCTGCTGGTGCTGGAATTCTCCAAACCCGTTCACAGCTGGTTGCGCCGCGCCTACGACGCCTACTCCTTCCAGGTCCTGCCCCGATTGGGCCGGCTGGTCGTTGCCGATGGCGACAGCTACCGGTATCTGGCGGAATCGATACGCAGGCACCCGGATCAGGAGAGTCTCAAGCAAATGATGGAACAGGCCGGATATGTGCGCTGCGAGTATTTCAACATGAGCGGCGGTATCGTGGCCCTGCACAAGGGCATCAAAGCCTGACATGGCGGCCCCCGGCAGCACCTTGCACAACGCCACGCTGGCCGCCATGGAGACAGCGCTGAATCGCGCCCTGGGGCTGGACCCGGTGGCGGCTCGCGCGCTGCAGGGCCTCGAGGGGCAGGTGTTTCATCTGCACTGCACCCGGCCGGAACTGGAACTGTATCTGCAACCCATCGCCCAGCGCATTCGGTTGATGGGGCTCTGGGAGGGCGAGGTCACCACGGCCGTGGTCGGCCGGGCCACTGACTTCACCGCGCTGGCAAGTAGCTCCGACCCCGCCGCCACCCTGATTAACGGCGATCTGCTGCTGCGCGGCGACAGTTCCGCCCTGCTGCAGCTGCAAGCGATTTTCGCCGGGCTGGAACCGGACTGGGAAGCGCCGCTGGTCGAGGTGCTCGGCGACGTTGCCGGCCACCAACTGGCGGAATTGAGCCGCGAATTGTTCGGCTGGGGCAGGCAGGCCGCTTCCAGCCTGCAGCGCCAATTGCGGGAATTCGTGGTTGAAGAGGCGGGCCTGGTTCCCTCGCGCCAGGAGGTCGCAGACTTTTATCGGGATCTGGAAGATTTCACGCTGCGCCTGGAAGGGCTTCAGGCCAGGGTCAAAAAACTGATTCGGCGGCAGCACCCGTGAACAGGCTGCTGAAAATCCTGTGGGTGGTGAGCCGCTACCGGCTCGACCGGCTTCTGGACCGCAGGCAGTTGCCACGGGTAACGAGAGCCCTGTGCTGGTTCGGTCCCTGGCAACTGTTTCCGGGCAGGAAGCTGAGCCGCGGCGCCGCCCTGCGCCGGGCGTTGGAGGAATTGGGTCCGGTATTCATCAAGTTCGGTCAGATGCTGTCCACCCGCATCGACCTGCTACCCGAGGATATCGCCAGTGAACTGGCGCGCCTGCAGGACGATGTGCCACCCTTCTCCGAGCAAACCGCCGTGGCCATTGTCGAACGGGAACTCGGCGCGCCGCTGGCGGAGCTGTTTGCGGAATTTACCGCTACCCCGCTCGCCTCCGCCTCGGTGGCCCAGGTTCACGCCGCTACCCTGCACGGTGGAGCCCGGGTGGTGGTCAAGGTGTTGCGCCCCGGCATCGAGGAAATTATCCGCCAGGACCTGGGCCTGCTGTTCGGCGTGGCGCAATTGATCCACCGCTATCTGCCGGACGGTTACCGGCTGCGTCCCACCGAGGTGGTGGCGGACTATGAAAACACCATTCTCAACGAGTTGGACCTGCAACGTGAAGCAGCCAATACCTCCCAACTGAAACGCAATTGCGCCGCCCACGGGTTGGTCCACGTACCCGAGGTGTATTGGGATTACAGCAGCCGGCGGGTCTTTGTCATGGAGCGCATCGAAGGCATACCGGTCACCGCGGTGGACCAGCTCCAGGCCCTGGGGACCGACTTGAAGTTGCTGGCGGAGCGCGGCGTGGAGATATTTTTCACCCAGGTCTTCAAGGACAATTTCTTCCATGCCGACATGCATCCGGGCAATATCCTGGTCGACGCTTCCAACCCCGCCGACCCCAGGTACGTCGGCATCGATTGCGCCATTGTCGGCTCCCTCAGCGACTCCGATCAGTACTACCTGGCGCGCAACCTGCTGGCTATCTTTCAGCGTGACTACCGCGCCAGCGCCCAGCTTCACGTGGAGTGTGGCTGGGTGCCCGCCGACACCAGGGTGGTGGAATTTGAGGCGGCCATGCGCGCCGTATGCGAGCCGGTGTTCGAGAAACCCATCTCCGAAATTTCTTTCGGCAGGCTGTTGATCCACCTGTTCCAGACCGCCCGGCGCTTCCACATGGAAGTGCAACCTTCGTTGGTATTGCTGCAGAAGACGCTGCTCAACATCGAGGGCATGGGACGCCAGTTGTACCCGGAGCTGGACTTGTGGAGCACCGCCCAGCCGTTCCTGGAAAAGTGGATGCAACAGCGCTATTCGCCCCAGGGCATGCTCCAGCGCCTGGGTCGCAGCGCGCCGTCCTGGCTGGAGCAACTCCCCCTGTTACCGGCCACGATCGTGGAAAACCTGCAACGGGACCGCAGCCAGGAAGTCCTCGCTCGCCGGCAACAGCGGGAATGGGAAGAGTCGCAACGGCGGCGCCGGGAACAGCGTGAACGCTACCGGCGCGGGGCGGGCGCGCTATTGCTTCTGGCCGGCGCAGCCACAACCATCTGGCCAGGGCACGCGGCGTACCTGGCGACTCTCGCGACGTCGCTGGCTCCATGGGCAGGCTGGCTCCTGCTGCTCGGCGGTATCTGGCTGCTGTGGCCGAGAGCGGGGCGCTGAGGAGTCTGCTGTGAATCGTTTCCCCCTGTGCGATAATGTGCCTCTATAGTAACGGGCGCGCTTCATGGGCAAGCAACAGATTCTCAGCCAGGTCTGCTTCGATGGCGACGGTCTGGTCCCGGTGGTTACCCAGGATGCAGCCAGCGGTGAAGTGCTGATGTTGGCGTGGATGAACGCGGAGTCGCTGACTGCCACTATCGACCAGCAGCAGGCCGTTTACTGGTCCCGCTCGAAGCAGCGCCTGTGGCGCAAGGGCGAGCAATCGGGCAACACCCAGCAGGTTCAGGAAATTCGCCTCGACTGCGACGGCGACAGCCTGCTGTTGCTGGTGGAGCAACGCGGTGGCGTTGCCTGCCACACCGGGCGGCGGCGCTGCTTTTTCAGGAAACTGACGGCGGACGGCTGGCAGATTACCGAGGGGGTGCTGCGTTCACCCAGCGAGATGTATGGGCGGGACGATGGCTGAAGTATTGCGGCAACTGGACCAGCTGCTGGCCCAGCGGCGCGCGGCCGACCCTAGCCAATCCTACGTTGCCGGCCTGCGCCAGCAGGGGCTGAACAAGATGCTGGAGAAGGTCGGCGAAGAGGCCATCGAGGTGATCCTGGCGGCCAAAGACTGCTCGGAATCCGGTGATCAGGCGGCACTGCTGGCCGAGACAGCGGACCTCTGGTTCCACTGCATGGTCGTGCTGGACTATCTGGGAAGTGACAGCAGCGCCGTGTTGAAGGAACTGGAGCGCCGCCTCGGTCGCTCCGGTCTGCAACGGCGGGCGACGCCTGACGCCGGCAGCGAATAGAGGGAGGAACGGGCCATGGGCATTGGTGGCATCAGTATCTGGCAGCTTTTGATCATTCTCGCCATTGTGGTGATGTTGTTTGGAACCAGGCGCCTGCGCAGCCTCGGCAGTGACCTCGGTGCTGCCATCAAGGGCTTTCGCAGTAGCATTCAGAGCGACGACAGCGTCGAATCGGCCGCCGACGGGACCACGGCGGAGCCCGCCGACCAGAACTCCGATGCGGAGAAACCCGGGTAATTTCATTGCATGTTCGACATCGGCTTTGCGGAACTGCTCCTGGTCGGCGTCATCGGTCTACTGGTGCTGGGGCCGGAACGACTGCCCACAGCCATTCGCACCGGCCGCTTCTGGCTGGCGAAATTGCGCCGTAACTTCAATGCCCTTCGCGCGGAATTGGAACGCGAGTTCGATACCGAAGAACTCAAGCGGGAAATTCACAACGACGCGGTTCTGCAGGGCCTGAAGGAGACCGGGCGAGACCTCGAGCGCAGTTTCGATACCCCCTATGACATCGACGACATCCGCTCCGCCGACGCGGCGCCGACCCCCGCAAGTCCCGACCATGAGCAACGATGAGGAACTGGACGACCAGCCACAACCGCTGGTCGCCCACCTGACGGAACTTCGCAATCGCCTGCTGCGCAGCATACTGGCGGTGTTGCTGGTGTTCTGCGGCCTGTTCTACTTCGCCAACGACATTTACGCCTACGTCTCCAAACCCCTGCGGGAACTTCTGCCCGGCGACACCACCATGATCGCCACTGAAGTCGCCTCGCCGTTCCTGAGCCCCTTCAAGCTGACCATGGTGGTGGCAATATTCATCACTGTTCCCTACCTTCTCTACCAGCTCTGGAGTTTTGTCGCCCCCGGCATGTACCGCAGGGAAAAACGTCTGGCCATGCCCCTGCTGGCCTCCAGCGTGGTGTTGTTCTACGCCGGCGCGGCCTTCGCGTACTACGTGGTGTTTCCCCTGGTGTTCGGCTTTTTTACCCGCATCGGCCCCAGTGAAATCACCATCATGACCGATATCAATCGCTACCTGGATTTTGTCCTGAAGCTGTTCTTCGCCTTCGGTCTGGCCTTCGAGATTCCCATCGCCGCGGTGATCCTGATTCGCGCCGGTGTCACCACCGCGGACGAACTCGCCGGCAAGCGCACCTACATCATCGTCGGCTGTTTTGTGCTGGGTATGCTGCTGACGCCACCGGACGTGATTTCCCAATCCCTGCTGGCCATTCCCATGTGGCTGTTATTCGAGGCCGGGGTCTTTTTTGGCCGCCTGCTGACACCACGGGAAAGCGAACCATGAGCGCGGTCACTCCGGATCTGAAACGCCTTTCCGTGCTGTGGCAACTGGGGCAATTCATCAAACCGTACTGGGGCACTGTGATCGGCGCTGCAATTGCCCTGGTGCTGACCGCGACCATCACGCTCTCCCTGGGCCAGGGGGTGCGCATACTCATTGACGACGGCCTCGGCAGCGGCTCCCGGCAGCAACTCGACGTGGCGGTCGGCATACTGCTGGGTCTGAGTCTGCTCATGGCCATCGGCACCTTCATCCGCTTTTACCTGGTGTCATGGCTGGGGGAGAGGGTCAGCGCCGATCTGCGCAGTGCCGTGTTCGCCAATGTCATCGAACTGCATCCCGGCTATTTCGAGGACAATCGCAGCGGTGAGATCATGTCCCGGCTGACCACCGATACCACCTTGCTGCAAACCATCATCGGCTCCTCCATGTCACTGGCGCTGCGCAGCAGCCTGACCCTGGTGGGAGCACTGATCATGATGTTGGTGACCAACCTGAAACTGACCGCACTGATGCTGGCCAGCGTGCCCCTGGTGCTGATGCCCATCCTGGTGTTCGGACGCCGGGTCCGCGCCCTGTCCAACCTGAGCCAGGACTCCATTGCCCACGTGGGCAGCTACGCCGGGGAAGTCATTCAACACGTCAAGACGGTGCAGAGCTATACCCGCGAAGGCTTCGAGAAAAGGGCCTTTGGCGAGGAGGTGGAGCGCGCCTTCGCGGTGTCCCGGCGGCGCATTCGCCAACGCGCCCTGTTGATGGCCGCAGTGATCATGCTGGTGTTCACCAGCCTGTCCGCAATGTTCTGGGTGGGCGGCAACAGTGTCTTCAGCGGCAGCATGAGTGGCGGCCAGCTCGGCGCTTTCGTCTTCTATGCGCTGCTGGTGGGGTTGGGCGTGGCTACCGTTTCGGAAGTCTGGGGGGAGTTGCAGCGCGCCGCCGGCGCCACCGAGCGGCTGCTGGAACTGCTGCGGGAAACCAGCCAGATAGTCGATGTCCCGGGCGGGAAGTCGCCGGCACCGAAAGTGGATTTCAACGCCTCGCTGAAAATCGAGGGTCTGGGCTTCAGCTACCCCCGGCGTCCGGCACAGGCAGTGCTGCAACAACTCGACCTGACGCTGCGCAACGGCCAATGCCTGGCCCTGGTCGGGCCCTCCGGTGCGGGCAAGTCCACGCTGTTTGAATTATTGCAGCGCTTCCACGACCCGCAGCAAGGGCGGATTCTGATTGGCGATCGGGATCTACGCGACATTCCGCTGGCGACGCTGCGCAGCCACATCGCCGTGGTACCCCAGGCGCCGGCGTTGTTTACCGCGGATGTCAGCTACAACATCGGCTACGGCAAACTCGATGCCAGCCGTGAAGAGATCGAGGCGGCGGCCCGCGCCGCCCACGCCCACGATTTCATCTGTCGCCTGCCGGAAGGGTATGCCAGCCACCTGGGGGAACAGGGAGTCCGCCTGTCGGGCGGGCAAAGGCAGCGCATCGCCATTGCCCGGGCCATACTCAAGGACGCGGAAATTCTACTGTTGGACGAGGCGACCAGCGCACTGGATTCGGAAAGTGAGTTCCAGGTGCAGCAGGCGCTGCAGGAACTGATGAAGAATCGCACCACCATCATCATCGCCCATCGCCTGTCCACCATCCTCCATGCCGATCAGATTGTGGTTTTGGACCAGGGCAGATTGATTGCCAGCGGAGACCACGACAGTTTGCTCGAGAATTGCGAATTGTACCGGCGCCTGGCCGAACTGCAGTTCGACAGCAGATCATCACAGCCGGTCGAGGCCATGATTCCCGTCGGGTCCGGCCGGGCCGCGGTTCAATAGGCAATAAGGTCAAGCTCCAAAAAAAACCACGAATGCGCTGTCGTCACAGAGTCCCGGTGAGGGGCGTCACTGCATCAGCTATGCTCCGCCTCTGCGTGGCCGTGGGCGGCATCTG
>CAZUGZ010000012.1:0-50721 GCA_964620555.1 uncultured Alteromonadaceae bacterium | reverse complement strand
TGCTTTGCCGAGGGTTTTTGTGATGGTCACTATTCCCTGCTGGCAGTGCCGCGGCTCGAACGGCATGCAGGATTCTATTTCGTCAATTTCGACCCGGACGCGGAGTCACTGGACGGGTTTCTCGATGACGCCGGTGACCGCTTGCAGTTGATCGCCGACCAGTCCGCCAGTGGCATGGAGATCATTCGCGGCGTTCACCAGTACGAAATTGCGGGTAATTACAAGCTGCTGTGCGAGAACAGCTATGATGGCTACCATCTCGGGCCCACGCACCAGAGCTACGTCGAATACCTGATGGAGGTGATGCAGGGCGTCGACATGACACCGGTTGGGCGGGCGCTCTCTTTCGGTCACGGTCACGCCTGTTTTGAAACGCCGATTCGCGCCGGACGAGCGGTCGCGCAGTGGATTCCGAGTATGGGAGAGGCCGCGCGCAGGGAAATCGAAGCCAAGCGTACCGAGGTGCTTGAACGCCTTGGAGAGCAACGCGGCAACCAGGTTTGCGATGAGCACCGGAACATGGTGATCTTTCCAAACTCCGTCATAAACGATCAACAGTCAGTGCTCGTGCGTTCCATCGTGCCGACCGCCCACGACCGCATGTTGGTGCGGGCCTGGACCCTGGGCCCTGCCGACGAATCTCCCCTGCTGCGGGAGATCAGGTTGGAAAACATGCTGTCTTTTCTGGGCCCGGGTGGCTTCGCAACGCCCGACGACGTCGCAATGCTGGAAAGCGCGCAGCGTGGCTACCAGGCTACTGATGTCGAGTGGAATGATTTCTCCAAGGGATTCAACGCCGCGGAGAAAACGGAGAAAGGCGAGAGCGACTGGGCCAACGAGATGCAGATGCGTGCCTACTGGAAAGAGTGGGACCGCATGATGACAGCGTGATGGCCCGCATGAAGAAGCAAAACGTGGAAACGCGGACCCTGGACCGGTCTGCGGTGGAGGATTTTCTTTTTGCGGAGGCGGACTGCCTCGACCGTTGGGCGCTGGACGAATGGCTGGCGCTGTGGGCGCCGGATGGCAGGATAGCGTATGAAGTCGCGCCGACGGGAGAGGAAAAAACGAGTGAACTGGATCCGCGCAAGGCAATGTTTCTCATCGCCGACAATCGGTTTCGCCTGGAACAGCGGATCGTGCGCATGAACAAAAATACTTTTCACGCAGAATACGTTCGTTCACGCACTCGCCATCAATACACCAATGTCAGAATTGTCACGCAGGATGACGCAGGACTGTCAGCCGAATTCAATTCCGCGGTGTTCCGCACCAAAAAAGGCAAATCGGTGATTTATCCGTCCCGCGTCGTCGTACATCTCGATAAGACGGCAGAGGGCCCGGCACTGCGCAGGAAGCGGATTGAACTCGACCTGGATTATCTCGCCACCATGGGGGCGCTGACCATCCTCCTGTAGGCAGACCTGCAAATCCTGGAAATCGTAGCTGAGGCAGGCACCTGCCTGGCGCGGGTCAGCCGGTACTGCACGTTCAGGTTGGCGAAACTGCCGGTCGAGGGCCGTGGTGGTCCGGGAGTACTTGCAATTTGGTTTCCCGTGGCATCCAATGGTTCTCGAAGCCGCAGCAAACATCGAACAAACTCACGCGATGGCTGAAAATCCCACTTTGGACAAATCGGAGGCAAGTGATGCCCAGTGAAAGAGCACAAGTCATCATGGTGTGGTGGTCCATGGTATTTCTCGCCATATTCATTGCTGCCTGGTGGGGGTTGCTGAAAATGATACCGCCGCCGGGCCCCTCACTGACCGAGGCACAGGTCGGTGCGTTTTACCTGGAGCACGGTGCCGCGATTCGTTGGGGCGCCATGATCGCATCGTGGGTTTCCGCTTTCATGGTGCCGCTGTCGGTGGTGGTGGCCGTGCAAATGGCCAGGCTGGAAGAGGGCACACCGGTCTGGTCAATACTGGCCTTCGCGGGTGGCATCACGATGTCGATGTTCCTGGTGTTTCCACCGATTTGCTGGGGGGTTGCGGCATTCAGCGTGGAGAGGGCGCCCGAGGTCACCACGCTGATGCATGAATTAGCGCTCCTGACCCTGACGACGACAGATCAATACTACATATTCCTGTGGCTTCCGCTGGCCTACGTGAGCATTCGGCAGGGCCAGGATGCACTGTCTCCGTTTCCCAAGTGGTACGGCTGGTTCACTCTATGGGCCGCCATTGCGTTCGAAGTTGGCGCGCTGGCATTCCATTTCAAGTCCGGGCCCTTTGCCTGGAACGGCGTGCTGGTGTTCTGGATGCCGCTGACTGTCTTCTTTGTCTGGCTGGCGGTTACCTACTATTTGCTACTGAAGGTTTTGCCGGCGCAAATGGCCGCCGCGAATTCGTGAATCGTCAGCCTGAACTGACGACGTACCCTGCGGAGTGCCGGCGAGCAATATTTCCAACTGCGTAAAGAGGGAATTACAGGCGACGCCTGGTTAATCGTGGCGCTGCAGGAAGACCGTCAATGATTGTCCTTCGCACAACTGATCAACGTGTGGTAATGGATTTCCGGGTTGCATGTGGTTGGCGTCAAATGCCGTTGGCGATATCTGCGCTGATGGCCTGTCTGCTGGTGCCCGCTGCCGCACTGGCTTGTGTGGAGCTCAGTGGAGAAGCCGGGCCCGGTGCGTTGTTGTGGGGACGAACAGATCCCGGCAGTCAGGTCTGGCTGGACGACGAGCCGCTGCGCCTGTCCCCGGAGGGCAGCTTCGTGTTGGGTTTCGGCCGCGATGCCGAAGGCGAGTCGGTGTTGCGCATTGAAGGAGTTGCATCCTGTTGGAAGCCGCTCCGCATCGGCCGTCGGGAATACCCCGTGCAACGCATCGACGGCCTGCCGCAACAGACGGTGACGCCGGGTCCCCAACACCATCAACGCATCCGGCGCGAACAGGCCCTGATCGATCGGGCACGCTCGACCAGTGTGAATCGCGCCTGGTTCAGTCAGGGATTCCAGTGGCCCGCCCTGGGGCCGGTCAGCGGAGTGTATGGCAGTCAACGCATCTATAACGGCATTCCCGGAACGCCCCATTACGGCGTGGACGTGGCCTCACCCGAGGGCACAGCGGTCAGCGCGCCGGCAGCAGGTATCGTGGTACTGGCGGAAGCGGACCTGTTTTTTTCCGGCGGCACGGTGATCATTGACCACGGCCTGGAAGTATTCTCCAGTTTCCTGCACCTGAGCAAGCTCCATACCCGGGTTGGCGAGATCGTGCAAGCCGGTGAATTGATTGGAGAGATCGGGGCCAGTGGCAGAGCCACCGGTGCGCACCTGGATTGGCGGATGAAGTGGCGCAAACGCTGGATCGACCCCCAGTTGCTGGTACCACCGATGCCGGGAAGTGCATATAATGGGAAACCCTGATGCAGTCATCCGTTGGACCGATTCATGCTGGACAAAAAATTGCTGAGCATTCTGGTGTGCCCGCTAAGCAAAGCTCCCCTGGAATACGACGAGGAGAAATCGGAACTGGTGTGCCGGGCCAGCGGTCTGGCCTACCCGGTGCGCGACGACATCCCGGTCATGCTGGAGAGTGAGGCTCGTCCCCTGAGTGCCGAAGAGAAGTTGCATGGCGGATAGCATCTTTGGCAGGATCATCAGCGGCGAGATTCCCACCGAGTTCCTCTACGAGGACGAGCACTGCGTTGCCATCCGCGACATCAACCCGCAGGCGCCTACCCATGTGCTGGTGATTCCGCGACGCCCGCTCGAACAACTGTCTGCGGCCACCACCGAGGACCAGGAGCTATTGGGACATTTGTTGCTGGCAGCGACCAGCGTGGCGGAAAAGCTGGGTGTGGCGGATGCATTTCGATTGGTTATCAACAACGGTGCCGGGGCGGGACAGACCGTGTTCCACCTGCATCTGCACATTCTGGCCGGGCGTAGCTTCGACGAAGGACAGTTGGCCAGGGGCTTCACTGGCCAATGAAAAGCGCGGAAATCCGGGAAACCTTTCTCTCCTATTTTGAACAGCAGCAACACACGCGAGTAGCCAGCAGTTCACTGGTGTTGGAGAACGACCCGTCCCTGCTGTTTGCCAACGCCGGCATGAATCAGTTCAAGAACGTGTTCCTCGGATTGGAGCAGCGTCCCTATGTGCGGGCCTGTACCAGCCAGTGCTGTGTGCGCGCCGGGGGCAAGCACAACGATCTGGAAAACATTGGCTATACCGCGCGGCACCACAGCTTTTTTGAAATGTTGGGGAACTTCAGCTTCGGTGATTACTTCAAGCGTGAGGCCATCGGCTACTGTTGGGAGTTCCTTACGGAGCACCTCGGCTTGCCGGTGGAAAAGCTCTGGGTGACGGTCCATGTCAGCGACGATGAAGCGGCCGACATCTGGTTGAACGAAATCGGGGTCAGCCCCAGCCGATTCTCGCGTCTCGACGAGGACAATTTCTGGCAGATGGGCGACACCGGGCCCTGCGGTCCCTGTTCCGAAGTATTTTTCGACCATGGCGCGGAGGTGCCGGGGGGGCCACCGGGAACGGAAACCGACGGGCTGGACCGCTATGTTGAACTCTGGAACCTGGTTTTCATGCAGTACAACCGGGACAGCGACGGCAGCATGCAGCCACTACCGACACCTTCAGTGGATACCGGCATGGGGCTGGAGCGACTGGCCGCGGTATTGCAGGGTGTGCGCTCCAACTACGAAACCGACGTGTTTCAGAATCTGATTCGAGCTGTTGCCGAGTCGCTGAACCTGGCCCAGATGGAGGACAATTCTCTACAGGTGATCAGCGATCACATTCGATCCTGCTCCTTTCTGATCGCCGATGGTGTGATGCCCGGCAACGAGGGCCGGGGCTATGCCCTGCGCCGTATCATTCGCCGGGCGATTCGCCACGGCCACAAGCTGGGTGCGCAACAGCCATTTTTCAGCGATCTGGTGGCGCCCCTGGCACGGGAAATGGGGGCAGCCTATCCGCAACTGATCGAGCAGCGGAGCCACATCGAGAAAGTTCTGCTGGGCGAAGAGCAGCAGTTTGCCAAGACCCTGGACAAGGGTCTGGGTATTCTGGATCAGGCTTTGGCTGAACTGCACGGTTCGGAAATACCAGGTGAACTGGTTTTCAAGCTCTACGACACCTATGGGTTCCCGGTGGACCTGACCAACGATATCGCCCGCGAGCGGGAGTTGACGCTCGATCTTGCGGGCTATGAGGATGCCATGGCGGAGCAGCGCCTGCGTTCCCAGTCAGCCGATAGCTTTGCCCTGGATTACAACAAACTGTCGCAATGGAAAGGCAGCACCCGATTCGATGGATATGAGCAACTGCTTGGCGAGGGCAGGGTCCGCGCCCTGCTGCTTGGTGATCGTCCGGTAGAGGAATTGAGCCCCGGCGACGCGGGTACCGTAATCCTCGATCAAACGCCCTTTTATGCGGAGTCCGGCGGGCAGGTGGGAGACACCGGCTACCTGCTGGGTGCCGGTAAATTCGCCGTCCGGGATACCAGCAGAGGTGGTGACCAGTATCTGCATCACGGAGTGGTGCTGGAGGGCACTGTACGCGTGGGTGATGTGCTGCGCACAGAAGTGGACCACGAGCGGCGCGGCGCCATAGCGCGCAATCACTCGGCGACCCACCTGTTGCATGCGGCGCTGCGCAGCGAGTTGGGCAACCACGTTATCCAGAAGGGCAGTCTGGTGGATTCGGAGCATTTGCGCTTTGATTTCTCGCATCCTCAAGCCCTGACGGCGACACAACTGCACGACATCGAACAATTGGTCAATCTGCAGATCCGGGGCAACAGCCCGGTGTGCACCCGACTCATGGATATGACTGCGGCAATCGAGGCCGGGGCCCTGGCACTGTTTGGTGAAAAATACGACGAACAGGTCCGGGTCCTTTCCATGGGCGACGGGTTCTCGGTGGAATTGTGTGGCGGTACCCACGTGGGCCACACCGGCGATATCGGTCTCCTGCGGATCACCGCCGAAACCGGCATCGCCGCCGGAATTCGCCGCATCGAGGCGGTTACCGGGGCGGCTGCCATGCAGCGTTTTGTCGACGTCGAACAGCAGTTGTCCCAGATCTGTGAATTGCTGAAGGCGACACCTGGCAACGTTGCCGCAAAGGTGGCCGATTTGCGTTCGGAGAACCGCGAACTGGAAAAGCGGCTCGCTTCCCTGAAACAAAAGCTGGCCGATTCCACCAGCGCCGACCTGGTTCACCTGGCGGTCGAAGTCGGGGACACCAAGGTCCTGGCAGCGGCGGTGGACGGCGCCGATGACAAATCGCTTCGCGAAACCATCGACCAACTCAAGAACAAGCTGGGCAGCAGCGTGATTCTGCTGGCGGCGGTGCAGGGCGACAAGGTAAACTTGAGCGCCGGGGTCAGTACGGACGTCAGCGAGCGAGTCCCGGCGGGCGACCTGATGAAGGAATTTGCCGGTCGTCTGGGTGGACGGGGTGGTGGGCGCGCCGGTATGGCCCAGGGTGGTGGCAACGATGTGAACGCGCTGCCGAAGGTACTCAAGGCGCTACCCGAGTGGGTGGAAAATCGCTTGCGGGGCGTATAGCTCTTCTGATTATCCGTGTTGGTATGCAGGGAGTCCCCATTTTCGGCGTTGTCATGAAGCCGGTTACGGCACTGGGTGTGAGTCCAGCAAATCGTTATGAGTTTGATCGTTCAAAAATTTGGCGGTACATCGGTTGCCAGCATCGAGAAAATTGAAGCGATCGCCGACAAGGTGGCCGACTTTCGACAGGCCGGTCACCTGCTGGTGGTGGTGGTCTCCGCCATGGGTGGGGAGACCAATCGTCTGCTTGAGTTGGCCCGGCAGATTCAGGATGCCCCCATTCCGCGCGAACTCGATGCGTTGCTGAGCACCGGCGAACAAATCACCACCGCGCTGTTGAGTATGGCCCTGCAAAAGCGCGGCCTGGCCGCCAAGTCCTACAGCGGTGGTCAAGTGCGCATTCTCACCGATGACGCCCATACCAAAGCCCGCATTCGGGAAATAGACGACCAGCGTCTGCACGCCGAACTCGATGCGGGCAATATTCTGGTGATTGCCGGTTTTCAGGGTGTCGATGAGCGGGGCAACATCACCACCCTGGGTCGCGGAGGCTCTGATACCACCGCGGTGGCGCTGGCAGCGGCGCTGGGGGCAGACGAATGTCAGATATACACTGATGTGGACGGTGTCTACACCACGGATCCGAGGATGGTTGATGGCGCCCGTCGCCTTGACAGCCTCACCTTTGAGGAAATGCTGGAACTGGCCAGCATGGGTTCGAAGGTGTTGCAGATTCGTGCGGTGGAATTCGCCGGGAAATACAAGGTACCCCTGCGAGTGATGCACAGTTTTCGGGATGGTCCAGGCACCTTGATCAGAACAGAGGAGGCAGAAGATATGGAAGCTCCGAGCATTGCCGGAATCGCCTTTACCAGGGATGAAGCCAAAATCACGGTTCTGGGGGTCCCGGATTCGCCGGGTGTGGCCTATCGGATTCTGGGTCCGGTCGGCGAGGCCGACATCGAAGTGGACGTGATCGTGCAGAATGTCGCCGAAGACAAGAGTACTGACTTCACCTTTACGGTACACCGCAACGACAGGGAACGGGCGGCACGCATAGTGACCGGGGTGGCCGGGGAGCTGCAGGCCCGGGAAGTGCGCACCGACGACAAGATTGCCAAAATTTCGCTGGTGGGCGTGGGTATGCGCTCCCACGCGGGAGTCGCCAGCCAGATGTTTGCGGCGTTGGCGGATGTAGGTATCAACATTCAGATGATCACCACTTCGGAAATCAAGATTACGGTGGTGATAGACGAAAAATTTCTGGAATTGGCGGTGCGTTCGTTGCACTCTGCATTTGCTCTGGAGCAGGAACCGGGAGCATCCGTCACGGTCTGATATCAGCGCTGTTCATTGCCGAAGTGATTTTAATGGGCATGGGTCAAAAAGGGAGTACTCGCCGGATTGCGGTTGAATGAATAATCTGCTAAAAAACTATCGGCATTACACGCTAAACGATGTAGTGGTTTAGCTACGGAATTAAAGTATGTCGGAGCCACCAGGCGGCCGACGACAGGCAGCATCAGGACGAGCATTATGTTAATTCTTACTCGGCGCGTCGGGGAGACCTTGATGGTCGGTGATGAAGTCACAGTTACCGTACTCGGCACCAAGGGTAACCAGGTGCGGCTGGGCGTTAACGCGCCCAAACATGTGGGAGTGCATCGCGAGGAAATCTACAAGCGCATTCACGGCCAGGGACCATCTCCGCAACAGCCCGAATGACCCGGGAGTCTGCGCCGTAGAAAATAATCTCTTTGCGCGGCATCACCACGCGCCGCAGGAGCGCGAAGAACCGTCCTCGCGGTGCCACATCCTCACGACGGATTCTTCTACGGCGCAGACTCCTGGCCCGCATATTTCATCAAGGTTTGTGGCGAGGACGTCGAGACGCCGCTGTGGCAGGGTGCGCGGACCGGAAGACGCTGAAGGCATAGTTGACACTATGTCGAAGCGGCTGGAGGGAGCACGCCCTGTCACAGCGAGCGTATCGGCGTTCGCAGTAGAAGCTTGGTGAACTATGCGGGCTACCGGGCGCGATAGGTAATCCGGCCTTTGCTGAGGTCGTACGGTGTGAGTTCTACCCTGACTTTGTCACCGGTGAGGATGCGGATGTAGTTCTTGCGCATCTTGCCCGAGATGTGTGCGGTTACGGTGTGGCCATTTTCCAACAGCACCCGAAAATTGGTGTTGGGCAAGGTGTCGACTACCTCGCCTTCCATTTCAATTTGATCTTCCTTCGCCATTCGGCAACTTGCCCTGCGTGAGAACGAGGCGACATTCTGCACTAAAACCTTGCCAGGCACCACAGGGAACGCAGGCGCCGCAAAGCCCGTCGGTCAGGTCTCGCCAGCCACCGCCGCGAGCCGTTGGCCCGGCTTTTACATTGTATTTGGCCGGGGACCTACCTATAATTCGGGCCGACTCGATGGCGGCAGGCCTCTTGTGAAGCGCGGTTCTGCTCGCTCTCTGTTCGTTCTGGTGGGCCTGCAACAACTGGCTGGGAGTGGAAATTCAAGTGCCTGACAAGCGTCCGGTAAATCTGGACATGACCACCATCAGCCTGCCCTTGCCCGCGCTGGTTTCCATTCTCACCCGCATATCAGGTGTGTTCCTGTTTGTGAGCATGCCGTTCTTCATCTACCTGCTGGACGCCAGCCTGGCCAGTGAAGCCAGCTTTTCGAGCCTGCTGGTGCTGCTTGCGAGCACGCCAGTGAAGCTGTTCGCCTGGGTGCTGCTGAGCATGCTGATCTATCACGCGGTGGCGGGTATCCGCCATCTGCTGGCCGATCTGGGCCTGGGTGAGACTCTGCAAAGCGGTCTGATGGGGGCGCGCATAACCATACTGGTCACGCTGTTGGGGATGGCCCTGGCGGGAGCATGGCTATGGTGACTGCGGTCGTCAACCCGACCCGTTCCGGTGTTGTGAACTGGTTGGTGCAGCGGGTGGGGGCGCTCATCCTGCTGGCCTGGCTGGGATTTATCGGTGTCATTCTGGTGACTAGTCAGGAACTCGATTTTCAGCGGTGGACAGCGGTCTTCGAACCCGTCTGGATGCGCATTTTCAGTGTGGCTGCCCTGTTGTCCCTGGCCTTCCATACCTGGGTTGGTCTCTGGTGTACCCTCACCGACTACGTTACCCCCCGCCTGCTGGGGGCCAGGGCCAACCTGCTGCGGGGAGTGCTGATGCTGGTCTGTATCGCCCTGCTGGTCAGCTATGTGGTCTGGGGCGTCCAGGTAATCTGGAGCCCTTGACCGGTGGGGCAAATGCGAACTATTGCTTATGACGCGGTCATAGTCGGCGGCGGTGGTGCCGGTCTGCGGGCCGCGTTGCAGCTTGCGCAATCGGGTTATGCTGCCGCCGTCATCAGCAAGGTGTTTCCCACTCGTTCCCACACGGTGTCCGCCCAGGGTGGTATCACCTGTGCGATAGCCAGCGCGGACCCCGATGACGACTGGCGCTGGCACATGTATGACACGGTAAAAGGATCAGACTACATAGGGGACCAGGACGCCATTGAGTACCTTTGCTCGGTGGGTCCCGAGGCCGTATTTGAACTGGAGCACATGGGCTTGCCTTTTTCCCGCACGGAACAGGGCCGCATTTACCAGCGGCCCTTTGGAGGTCAATCCAAAAATTATGGTGAGGGCGGGCAGGCCGCCCGCACCTGTGCCGCCGCGGACCGCACCGGACACGCCATGCTGCACACCCTCTATCAGGGAAAGCACCAAACCGAATTCTTCAATGAGTGGTTCGCGGTGGACCTGGTGAAAAACCAGGATGATGCGGTCACCGGTGTTATCGCCATCTGTATGGAAACCGGTGAAACCGTGTATCTGAAATCCCGGGCCACGGTATTGGCCACCGGTGGAGCCGGACGAATTTACGCATCGACCACCAATGCCCACATTTGCACCGGGGATGGCGTCGGCATGGCTCTGCGCGCCGGCCTGCCGGTGCAGGATATGGAAATGTGGCAGTTCCACCCCACTGGTATTGCCGGCGCCGGGGTGCTGGTGACCGAGGGATGCCGTGGTGAAGGTGGCTATCTGATCAACCGGGACGGCGAGCGCTTCATGGAGCGTTATGCTCCCAATGCCAAGGATCTGGCGGGGCGAGACGTGGTGGCCCGGTCCATGGTTCAGGAAATACTCGAGGGTCGTGGTTGTGGTCCTGAGGCAGACCACGTTTACCTGAAACTGGACCACCTGGGAGAGGAAGTGTTGCAGAGCAGGTTGCCGGGAATTTGCGAGTTGTCACGCACCTTTGCCCATGCAGACCCGGTCAGGGAACCGGTGCCGGTGGTGCCGACCTGTCACTACATGATGGGCGGTATTCCCACCAATGTGCACGGTCAGGCGTTGACCCGGAATGACGCCGGTGAGGACCGCGTTGTCGCGGGTCTCTATGCCTGTGGAGAGGTGGCCTGCGTTTCCGTCCACGGCGCCAACCGCCTGGGCGGCAATTCCCTGCTGGACCTGGTGGTGTTCGGACGTGCGGTCGGCCTGCATCTTGAAACTGCGCTGCGCGAGGGTATGGAGCAGCGGAATTCCACTGAGTCCGAGATCGAAATCTCCCGACTTCGCCTGGACCGACTCGATCAATCCCGCGGCGGGGCAGGGGTTGCCGAGTCGCGCAAGGCCCTGCAAAACGTCATGCAGAATCATTTCGGTGTATTTCGCAGCGGGGAATTCATGCGGGAAGGGATAGCCAGGCTGGCTGAGTTGCGTGAACAAATTGACAACCTCTACCTGGTGGACAAGAGTCAGGCCTTCAATACGGCCCGAATAGAAGCCCTGGAACTGCAAAACCTGCTGGCAGTGGCCGAGGCGACGGCCGTCGTTGCCGAGGGGCGCAGGGAAAGTCGCGGCGCCCATGCCCGCGAGGACTTCCAGCAGCGCGATGACGAGAATTGGCTGTGTCACTCGCTGTACTTCCCGGTTCAGCGAAGGGTTGGCAAGCGGGCTGTCAACTTCCAGCCCAGCAAGGTCGATACCTTCCAACCGAAAATCCGCACCTACTAGAGGGCCAGCCAGATGCCAGTGGGAAACAACGCTCCGTCGGGGCAAATCGCCGCAACGCCAGGGACAGACGGGCTGTTGCAGGTGAGCCTGTATCGCTACCACCCGGAAATGGATAGCGAGCCCTATATGCAGGAACTGGAAGTGGACACCGGAGGAAAAGACCTGATGGTGCTGGACGTGCTCGAGCTGATCAAGGCCCGCGACCCCTCGGTCAGCTTTCGCCGTTCCTGTCGCGAAGGGGTGTGTGGTTCGGACGGCGTCAACATGAATGGGAAAAACGGCCTGGCCTGCGTAACGCCACTTTCCGGGACAGTCAAAAACAATCGCCTGGTGCTGCGACCACTGCCGGGACTACCGGTTGTTCGCGACCTGGTAGTGGACCTCGAACTGTTTTACCAGCAGTACGAGAAAATCGAGCCCTACCTGCAAAATGACCAGCCGGCTCCGGCGATCGAGCGCCTGCAGAGCCCGGCCCAGCGGGAACAGCTGGACGGTTTGTACGAGTGTATCCTGTGCGCCTGCTGTTCCACCAGTTGCCCCTCTTTCTGGTGGAATCCGGAGCGCTTCGTCGGTCCCGCCGGCCTGTTGCAATCCTATCGCTTTCTGGCCGACAGCCGCGATACCGCCACCCAGCAACGGCTGGCCAAACTGGGCGATCCCTACAGCGTTTTTCGCTGTCACGGAATCCAGAATTGTATTTCGGTGTGTCCCAAGGGTTTGAATCCAAACCGGGCCATTGGCAAAATTCGGAACCTGTTGTTGCAGCGCGCCACCTGATTGCAGACCGGGGCGGTCGCTGTGTTGTTCCGCCGAAAGGAGCATCTGCCAATGCAAGAAAACAGCATGGAGCTATTGTGGAAGAGTTCCCACATATCCGCGGGGAATGCCACCTATGTCGAGGACCTGTACGAGTCCTACCTGATGGAACCCAATGCGGTACCCGAAGAGTGGCGCGGATATTTTGACACACTACCCAGAGTGCCCGGCCACGGCCTGCACGATGTGCCCCATTCGACAGTGCGGGAGCGATTTGCCCGGATTGGTAAAATGCGCGTTCGCACCGAGGCCACAGTGCAGCAGGACAGCCACGCCACCGAGTATGAACGCAAACAGGTGCGAGTGCTGCAACTCATCTCCGCCTATCGCCAGCGGGGCCATCAGAAGGCCAGCCTGGATCCCCTGGGGCTGGCGGAACGTCAACAGGTGCCCGATCTGGACCCGCATTTTTTCCAACTCTCCAGCGCCGATTACGACACCGTGTTCCAGACCGGCGATCTGTGGACGAGCAAGGCAGACGCCCCTCTCGGTGAGATCGTCGAAGCACTGGAACGCACCTACTGCAATACCACTGGTGCCGAATTCATGCACATTACCAACACCGAGGAGCGGTACTGGATCATGCAGCGCATGGAGAGCGTGCGATCGGAACCGGATTTCGGCGACGAGTTTCGCAAAACCCTGTTGCGGCGTTTGATCAAGGCGGAGGGGCTGGAAAAATCCCTGGGTTCGAAGTATCCCGGCACCAAGCGATTTAGTCTGGAAGGCGGGGAATCCCTGATTCCCATGCTCCAGGAACTGGTGCAGCGCTTCGGCACTTATGGGGCCAAGGAAATTGTCATCGGCATGGCCCACCGGGGCCGCCTCAACGTTCTGGTCAACGTGCTTGGCAAAAATCCCTCCGAACTGTTTGACGAGTTCGAGGGCAAGGCAGTCCACGACAGTTCCGGCGATGTCAAATACCACCAGGGTTTTTCATCCAATGTGATGACGCCGGGCGGCGAAATTCACCTGGCGCTGGCCTTCAACCCGTCACACCTGGAAATCGTGACCCCGGTGGTGGAGGGTTCGGTACGAGCCAGGCAGGACCGCCGCCTGGACTCCCAGGGCAACGTAGTGGTGCCCGTGGTGATACACGGCGACGCGGCGTTCGCCGGTCAGGGGGTGGTCATGGAAACCTTCCAGATGTCCCAGACCCGTGGTTATCGCACCGGTGGCACGGTCCACATCGTGCTCAACAATCAGGTGGGCTTTACCACCAGCCGGCGAGCGGATGCCCGCTCCACAGAGTACTGCACCGACATCGCCAAAATGGTGCAGGCTCCCATCTTCCACGTCAATGCCGACGATCCCAACGCGGCACTGTTCGTTACCCAGCTGGCAGTGGACTATCGCAATGAATTTGCCAAGGATGTGGTGATCGACCTGGTTTGCTACCGACGTCGCGGTCACAATGAGGCCGACGAGCCCTCGGTAACACAGCCGTTGATGTATCAGAAGATCGACCATCACCCCACCACTCGAGATCTGTACGCGGAACGACTGATTGCCGAGGGGTTGATAACCAGGGAAGAAGACCGCTTTCTGGTGGACCAGTATCGAGAATCCCTGGAGCGCGGTGAGCCGCTGGTCAGCAGCCTGGTATCCAGGCCCGACGAGAAAATGTTTGTCGACTGGTCGCCCTACCTGGGCCACGACTGGGACCTGGCCTGCGTCACCAGGGTTGCCCTGCCGGTGCTGCAGAAACTGGCCCACGACATCCATCAACCTCCGGTGGGTATGCCCCTGCATCGCCAGGTCAAGCGCATCCTGGAAGACCGTCGCAAGATGGGGGCCGGTGCCCTTGAGGCCAACTGGGGCTTCGCCGAGACCATGGCCTATGCCACGTTGTTGCACGAAGGCTACCCGATTCGCCTCACCGGGCAGGATGTGGGAAGGGGTACCTTTTCCCACCGTCACGCGGTTTTGCACAACCAGAAAAACGGCACCATCCATATCCCCTTGCAGAAGATTCATCCACGCCAGCCGATCTTCGAAATCTATGACTCCCTGTTGTCCGAGGAGGCGGTACTCGCCTTTGAGTATGGCTACGCAACTACCTCACCGACCGGGTTGGTAATCTGGGAGGCCCAGTTTGGAGATTTTGCCAACGGCGCCCAGGTGGTCATCGACCAGTTTATTACCAGCGGTGAGCACAAATGGGGTCGTTTGTGCGGCCTGGTCCTGCTGCTGCCCCACGGCTACGAGGGGCAGGGGCCAGAGCACTCGTCGGCTCGCCTGGAACGCTATTTGCAGCTCTGTGCACAACACAATATTCAAGTCTGCGTGCCCAGCACACCTGCCCAGGTGTTTCATATGCTGCGCCGTCAGGCGATCCGGCCGATGCGCCGTCCGTTGGTGGTGATGTCGCCCAAGAGCCTGCTGCGGTACAAGGGCGCGGTCTCCACCCTGGAAGAACTGACGGAGGGCGAATTCCATAATGTCATCGGCGAAACCCGCGAACTGGACCCGCAACGGGTATCTCGCCTGGTACTCTGTACCGGCAAGGTGTATTACGAGCTGTTGGAGGCATCCAACCAGCGGCAGACCGGGAATGTCGCCATCGTTCGTCTGGAACAACTCTATCCCTTCCCGGAACAGGAACTGTATGAGTCGATTGGGCAATACACCCGAATCAGGGAAGTCGTATGGTGTCAGGAAGAGCCCATGAACCAGGGTGCCTGGTATTCGAGCCAACATCACATGATCCGGGTAATTCAGCGTCACTGGCCCGAGGTGCAGTTGACTTACGTGGGGCGACCCGCTACGGCGGCCCCGGCCGCCGGTTTCCTGGCACTGCACCACCAGCGACAAAAAATGCTGATTGATCAGGCGCTGTCCGTGGAGCAATCCGAACATGACCATTGACATAAAGGCACCGACCTTTCCCGAGTCCGTTGATGGGGGAACAATCCTGGCCTGGCACAAGGCCGTCGGCGAGGCCGTCGAGCGCGATGAACTGCTGGCGGAAATTGAAACGGAAAAGGTGGTGCTGGAGGTGGTGGCAGCGCAGCAGGGAGTGTTGCGTTCCATCATCAAGATCAACGGCGACACGGTAGTGAGTGAAGAATTGATAGGAACACTGGAAGCGGCACAGGGGAGTGCCGGGCCCGTGGCGAGCCCGGCAGCCGGGCAGCCCGCTCCAGTAGCACCAACGCCGGAGCCGGTGCTGGGTCCGGCCGCCCGACGATTTGCCGAACAGGAGCACATCGATGTGTCACTGGTCACCGGCAGCGGCAAGGACGGCCGCATTACCAAGGACGATTTACTCCGGCATTTGCGCGGAGAACAAAGGGCCACACCAGCGGCAGCTCCTGCCCCGGTCGCCGTGCCCGCAGTGCCCGATGCGCCTGCATCCTCAACTGTGTCGGGTCACTCCAGCGAGCGGGTCGAGAGACGGGTAGCCATGACGCGAATCCGCAAGCGCATCGCGGAACGTTTGGTGGGCGTTTCCCGGGACACCGCCATGCTGACTACCTTTAACGAGGTCAACATGGCCCCCATAATGGCCCTGCGCAACAAGTACAAGGAACAGTTTCAGCGCACGCATAAAGGCACCCGCCTGGGATTCATGGGCTTTTTCGTAAAGGCCGCCTGCGAGGCGCTGAAGCGATTTCCCGCTGTCAACGCATCCATCGACGGCGATGAAATCGTCTATCACGGATACCAGGACATCGGGGTCGCAGTATCCACCGAACACGGCCTGGTTGTACCGGTTTTGCGCGACGCCGATTTCATGAGTGTGGCGGATGTTGAGGCGCAGTTGCACGATCTCGGTAACCGTGCCCGGGCTGGTAAATTGAGCATCGAAGAAATGACCGGTGGCACCTTTACCGTCTCCAATGGTGGGGTTTTCGGTTCGCTGATGTCCACCCCCATCCTCAATCCACCCCAAACTGCGATTCTCGGTATGCACAAGATTCAGGATCGGCCCATGGCCAGCGACGGCGAGGTGGTGATCTTGCCCATGATGTACCTGGCGCTGTCCTATGATCACCGCCTGATCGACGGCAAGGATGCAGTTCAGTTCCTGGTTGCGATCAAGGATCTGATCGAGGACCCGGCCCGTATTCTGCTGCAAATATAGCGCGTATGATTTCCCTGCCTTCAGCTGTAAACCCTGATGAATCCTGCGGGCCAGTCATCGAGTTTGCGTCCACACGAGTGAGAACGACATGTCCGAACAATACGATCTGGTAGTAATCGGCTCCGGCCCGGCCGGATATGTGGCTGCGATCCGGGCGGCCCAGTTGGGGTTGAAAACCGCCTGTGTGGAAAAATCGCTGGCGGCCGGTGGTGAGGTCGTGCTGGGCGGCACCTGCCTCAACGAGGGTTGCATTCCCTCCAAGGCGCTGTTGGACAGCAGCTACAAATTCCATGAAGCGTTGGCTGAACTGGCAGTACACGGCATAGAGATGGACGCTCCCAACCTGGATGTGGCGGCGATGATGAGCCGCAAGGAAAGGGTGGTGGGCCAGTTGACACGCGGTATCGCGGCACTGTTCAAGGCCAACGGAGTCACCCCGCTGGCGGGTACCGGCAAAGTCCTCTCGGGTGCCCGGGTGGAGGTTTCCGGTGCGGCCGGGAAACCCTTCGTACTGGAGTCAAAACACGTCATTATAGCGGCCGGGTCGGTGTCCATGACCATTGCTCCGGCACCTGTGGATAACGAATTCATCGTCGATTCTACTGGCGCCCTGGAATTTAGCGAAGTCCCCGCGAGGTTGGGAGTAATCGGAAGCGGAGTCATCGGCCTGGAACTGGGCAGTGTCTGGAAACGCTGCGGGGCCGAAGTGGTGCTGCTGGAAGCGCTGGAGGAATTCCTGCCCGCCATGGACCTGTCGGTAGCCAGGGAATCGGAAAAAATCTTCCGTAAACAGGGGCTGGATATTCGCCTCGGTGCCCGGGTCACCGGGACCCGGGTCGCCGATGGGCAGGTCGAGGTAACCTACATCGACGGCGAGGGAGAACATCGCGAAGTCTTTGACAAGTTGATAGTTGCAGTGGGGAGACAGCCGCGCAGCGGAGACCTGCTATCCGCTGACAGTGGAGTCGCCCTGGATGAGCGTGGCTTCATTCACGTCAATGACTTTTGTGAAACCGCGGCGCGCAATGTCTACGCCGTTGGCGATGTAGTGCGTGGCCCGATGTTGGCTCACAAGGGCTCCGAGGAGGGCATCATGGTGGTGGAGCGGATACTGGGCAGACACGCCGAGGTCAATTACGAAACCATCCCGTCGGTGATTTACACCCACCCGGAAATCGCCGCGGTGGGGAAAACCGAGCAGGAACTGAAGGCTGAAGGTATTACGTACAAGTGCGGGGTATTCCCCTTTGCCGCCAGCGGTCGAGCCCTGGCCGCCAACGATTCTGCCGGATTGGTCAAAATCCTGGCGGATGCGGAATCGGACCGTATCCTCGGCTGTCATATCGTCGGCAGTAGTGCCGCGGACCTGGTGCAGCAAATTGTCATCGCCATGGAATTCGGTGCCTCGGTCGAGGATATCGGCCTGACGGTGTTTGGCCATCCAACCCTGTCGGAGGCGGTTCACGAAGCTGCCCTGGCGGTACATGGTCAGGCCATCCACATACCCAATCGAGGGCGCGGATAAAGTTGCGATGCACTGCCATTTTGAAGAGAATGGCGCCGCTTTTTCCGTTCCGGCAACCTAGGGAGATTCTCGATATGGCTTTGCCCCGCAACACTAGCCCGCATATTTCACCAAGGTTTGTAGCGAGGACGTCGAGACGCCGCTGTGGCAGGGTGCGCGGACCGGAAGACGCTGAAGGCATAGTTGACACTATGTCGAAGCGGCTGGAGGGAGCACGCCCTGTCACAGCGAGCGTATCGGCGTTGGCAGTAGAAGGTTGGTGAAATATGCGGGCTAGGCAAGTTTGGCGGTGACCTCGTGAATCTGCATGAATATCAGGGCAAACAACTCTTTGCCGAGTATGGATTGCCGGTATCCCCCGGTCATGCGGTGGCCACCCCGGAGGAGGCGGTGACGGCAGCGAGGAAACTCGGTGGCGAGCGTTGGGTAGTCAAGGCCCAGGTCCATGCCGGTGGACGGGGCAAGGCAGGTGGCGTCGAACTGGTATCGAGCCTGGACGCCGTGGAGACCTTTGCCCGGCAGTGGTTGAACCAGCGACTGGTGACCTACCAGACCGATGATCGGGGGCAACTGGTGCAGCGGGTCCTGGTGGAATCCTGTGTCGATATTGCCGAGGAATTGTACCTGGGAGCCGTGATAGACCGTGCTACCCGTCGCATCGTCTTCATGGCCTCCACCGAGGGCGGGGTGGAAATTGAAAAGGTCGCCAGTGAAACTCCACAAAAGATCTTGAGTGCCAGTATCGACCCCGTGTGCGGAGCCCAGCCCTTCCAGGGGCGCGAACTGGCTTTCCAGTTGGGCCTGCAGGGCAATCAGGTCAAGCAGTTTGTAAAAATCTTTTTGGGTCTGGCGAAAATGTTTCGGGACAAGGATCTGGCACTGATCGAGATCAATCCCCTGGTGATTGCCGCCGGCGGCGACCTGCACTGCCTGGATGCCAAGATCAGTGTCGATGGCAATGCCCTGTATCGCCAGCCTGGGCTGCGAGAGATGCAGGACATCAGCCAGGAGGATGAGCGGGAAGTACATGCCGCCCGCTGGGAACTGAGTTATGTGGCCCTGGACGGAAACATCGGATGCATGGTGAATGGTGCCGGTCTGGCGATGAGCACCATGGACACAGTGGCCCTGTACGGTGGTGTTCCCGCCAATTTTCTCGATGTGGGCGGTGGTGCCACCAGGAAACGGGTTACCGAGGCGTTCAAGATCATTCTTTCGGACGACAATGTCAAAGCCGTCCTGGTCAATATTTTCGGAGGTATCGTGCGCTGTGACCTGATTGCCGAAGGAATTATCGGTGCGGTGGAAGAGGTGGGAGTCAGTGTGCCGGTGGTGGTGAGGCTGGAAGGCAATAACTCCGAGTTGGGCCGTCAGTTGATGGTCGATAGTGGATTGAACATCGTTGCCGCGTCCAGTTTGACCGATGCCGCGGAGCGGGCGGTCAAGGCGGTGGTTGGTCAATGAGCATTCTGGTCGATTCGAGTACCCGGGTAGTGTGTCAGGGTTTCACCGGTTCCCAGGGAACATTTCATTCGGAACAGGCAATCGCCTACGGCACCAGGATGGTGGCTGGAGTTACCCCGGGCAAGGGGGGGCAGGAGCATCTGGGTCTGCCGGTATTCAATACCATGTCCGAGGCGGTACAAACTACGGGCGCCCAGGCTTCGGTGATCTATGTGCCCGCTCCCTTTTGCAAGGATTCCATTCTGGAAGCCGCCAACAGTGGCATCGAGCTGATCATTTGTATCACCGAGGGTATCCCCGTCCTGGATATGCTGGAAGTCAAATACAAGTGCGATGAATTGGGGGTGCGCCTGATCGGGCCCAACTGTCCCGGAATCATTACCCCTGGTCAATGCAAGATCGGCATCATGCCCGGAATCATTCACCAGCCCGGCAACGTAGGCATCGTATCGCGTTCGGGTACCCTGACCTACGAGGCGGTCAAGCAGACTACAGATGCCGGTTACGGACAGTCCACTTGCGTTGGCATCGGCGGCGACCCGATTTCCGGCTCCAGTTTTATCGACATTCTGGAACTGTTTGCCGAGGATGACGCCACCGAAGCTATCGTCATGATTGGTGAGATCGGCGGAACCGCTGAAGAAGAGGCGGCGGCCTACATCAAGTCCCGAGTGGACAAGCCGGTACTGGCCTACATCGCGGGAGTTACCGCTCCCAAAGGCAAGCGCATGGGGCATGCCGGTGCCATCATCTCCGGTGGCAGGGGTACCGCCGAGGAGAAATTTGCCGCCCTTCGGGACGCCGGTGTCAAGACGGTGCGCTCCCTGGGGGAAATCGGTTCCGGTCTGGCCGAAATCGCCGGCTGGTAGGGCGTCCCAGCGGGTCGCCACCTCCACTTCCATTTTTGCCGCCCTTGAAACGGCCTGCCCGGCCCCCCATATACGGGCACGATGCGTAGAACCCAAAAGGAGAAAAATTCGATGAACGCAGCGGCCGGTGAGGAGACCCTGGGTTTTCAGACAGAGGCCAAACAGCTTCTGCATCTGATGATCCATTCCCTGTACAGCAATCGGGAGATTTTCCTGAGAGAGCTGATATCCAATGCCTCGGATGCCATCGACAAACTACGCTTCGAGAGTTTGTCGGACAGCTCTCTATTGGCTGACGATGCCCAGTTGGAGATTCGGGTGGAGGTGGATGACGAAGCCAAAACCATTACCGTGAGTGACAACGGCATCGGCATGTCCCGGGAAGAGGTAATAGAGAACCTCGGCACCATAGCCCGTTCCGGAACCACGGAATTTCTCAAATCCCTGACCGGGGACCAGCAACAGGACTCGCAACTCATCGGCCAGTTCGGAGTGGGATTCTACTCTTCCTTCATCGTCGCCGACCGAGTCGAGGTGAATACCCGTCGGGCCGGATCAGAGGTTGATCAGGGCGTGTACTGGCAATCCTCGGGGGAAGCTGAATTTACCGTGGCAACCAGGGAGCAGCCCAGGCGGGGTACTTCCGTGGTGCTGCACCTCAAACCGGACTGCAAGGAGTTTGCCGATAATTGGCGGATACGGAGCATCATCAAGAAATATTCCGACCATATTTCGGTCCCGGTACTGATGCACAAGCCTGCCCCAACAGCGGCGGACAAGTCGGAAGAAGCAGCGTCGACCGCACAGCCCGAGTTCGAGACCATCAATACGGCCACCGCTCTTTGGACCCGCAGTCGCAGCGAAGTATCGGATGAGGAATACGGTGAATTCTATAAGCACATTTCCCACGATTTCGAGCAGCCCCTGTACTGGAGCCGCAACCGGATCGAAGGCAAACTCGAATACACCAGCCTGCTGTTCATCCCCTCTCGCGCGCCTTTTGACCTGTGGAACCGGGACCATTCCCGGGGTCTGAAGCTCTATGTACAGCGCATTTTCATCATGGATGAGGCCGAGCAGTTTCTGCCCCTGTACCTGCGCTTTGTCAAGGGGATAGTCGATTCCAATGACCTGTCGTTGAACATCTCCCGGGAGATATTGCAACAGGATCCCGCAGTCGAATCCATGCGCAACGCATTGACCAGGCGGGTGCTGGATATGCTCGACAAATTGTCCAAGCAAAAGAAGGGGGAAAAATACGCCACCTTCTGGAAGGAATTCGGTCAGGTGTTGAAGGAGGGGCCGGCGGAAGATCACAAGAACAAGGAGAAAATTGCCAGGTTATTGCGCTTTTCAACGACTCACACCGATCGGGAAACGCAGGATCAGTCGCTGGCTGACTACGTGAGCAGAATGAAGCCGGGCCAGGAGAAAATATTCTATGTAGTGGCGGAAAATTTCAATACTGCCAGACATAGCCCGCACCTGGAGGTATTCCGCAAGCGGGAAATCGAGGTTCTGTTGCTCTCCGACCGGGTGGACGACTGGCTGATGAACCATTTGATGGAGTTCGATGGCAAGCGTTTGCAGGATGTGGCCCGGGGCGAACTGGATTTGGGCGAACTCTCGGACGATGACAAAAAGACCCAGGAAGAACTGTCCAGGGCCAGCGCCAATTTGATAGAGCGCCTGCAGCAGGTGCTGGGGGAGCGGGTACAGGAAATACGGGCCAGCACCCGCCTGACCGATTCCCCTGCCTGCCTGGTGGTTGGAGAGCACGAAATGGGTGCCCAGATGCGGCGCATCATGCAGGCCGCCGGTCAGGAAGTACCCGATTCCAAGCCGGTGCTGGAAGTGAACCCGCGCCATCCGTTACTGGAAAAGCTGGACGCGGAGGCAGACGAGGATCGCTTTGCCGATTTGGCTGGCATCGTCTTTGACCAGGCCCTGCTGGCCGAGGGCGGACAATTGAGTGATCCCGCGGCTTATGTCAGGCGACTCAACGAATTGTTGCTGGAACTGAGTAACTAGCCCGCAGTCGAAACTGCTACACTGACCGCTCTCTGACATTGACAGCGGGGAGTTGGCGTGGGAGAAGGTGAAGTTCATCGGGTCGCGGTACTGGGCGGTGGCAGCTTCGGAACGGTCATTTCCAATATCATCGCTGCCAATGGCCACGATGTGACCCTGTGGATGCGCAATGACGAGGTCGCGGACATCGTCAATGAGACCCGGGAAAACCCTACCTACCTGCCGGGCTACGTGCTGCATCGGGAACTGCAGGCCAGCACCGATTTGCGTGTTGCCGTGACCCGCGCAGAGATTGTCTTTGTCGCAGTGCCCAGTCAATCCTATCAAGCAGTGGTTCGGGAAGCCAAACCATTGATCAACCCGGATGCCCGCCTGATCAGCACCACCAAGGGCATAGCCGCGGACGGCTTCAAATTGATGAGCCAGATACTGGGCGAGGAGTTGCCGGGGCATCAAATGGGCGTCCTGAGCGGGCCCAACCTGGCCAAGGAAATTGCTGCGGGTCAGATCACCGGGTCGGTCATTGCCTCGCCCAGCCCCCAACTCAATGAGTTGATACAGGAATTGCTGCACAGTGCCAGTTTCCGGGTGTACGCCAGCCACGACATGTTCGGTGTGGAACTCGGCGGAGCCTTAAAGAATGTCTATGCGATCATGGCGGGTATCGGTGGCGCCCTGGAACTGGGCAGCAATACCTCTGGTATGCTGCTGACCCGGAGCCTGGCGGAAATGTGCCGCTTCGCCGACAGCCTGGGCGCGGACCCGATGACCTTTCTCGGCCTGGCCGGTGTGGGTGACCTGTTTGTCAGTTCTTCATCGCGCCTGAGCCGCAATTATCGGGTAGGCTACGCACTGGGCAAGGGACAGGCGCTGGATGATATTCTCAGTGAAATGGGACAGGTAGCGGAGGGCATCAACACCCTGGGTATGCTCAAGCAGGAGGCGGATGTGAGAGGCATCTACATGCCGCTGGCCAACGGCCTCTACGACATTCTCTATCGACGCAAAAATGTGAATGACGTAGTGGTCGCCCTGATGTTGGCGGAATTTGCCCGCGATGTGGAATTCAGCACGAGTTCCCCTTCATGAGCAGTTGTGCAGGAAAGCTGAATTCATGCGTTGGCTGATTTTGTCATTGATGAGCTGGCACGGCGCGGTTTTCGCGCAAGCGGATTTGCCTGACGTCGAATCCTATCCGCATGCCCGGGTCCATTCCGAAACCGCTGGGGCAGTCGTGGATTACGAATTGGGACTGGGGGCACTACAGAAAGTGAAAGGCCGCTGGCGCATGAAGCACAGTGAGCGAATTCAGGGCAAACTGACGCGCCGAACCTGGCAAATCGATGAGGGTTACACGGCGGAGGAAGCCTACCAGTGGTATGCGCTGCAATTGGAAGCAATCGCGGAATTGCTGTTCCAGTGCCAGGGCCGCGATTGCGGCAGCAGCGCCCAGTGGGCCAACCGGAAATTTCAGCAGCGGGTGCTATACGGTCACGATCAACGGCAACTCTACAGTGCCTGGCGATTGCAACAGCAGGGAGCGCTGTGCACTGTGGTGCTGTACGCCGTTGACCGAGGTGATCGACGCCACTACGTTCACCTGGATCGGCTGGTTCACGGGGCAGAGGCGGCACCACGGCAACCCAGGCCAGCAGCACCTCCATCCCCGATCAGTGACTGACGGGAATCCCCCCGTGAACGGGGTTTTGCGGCCGCTTCAGCGTTGGAAATTCAGCAGCGACAGAAATTCGCTGCGAGTGGGCTGATTGGTTTGGAAGCTACCCAACATGGCCGAGGTCTTCATCAGCGAATTCTGTTTTTCCACTCCGCGCATCATCATGCAGGTGTGGCGAGCTTCAATGATCACTCCGCAGCCATCGGCACCGGTCGTTTCGTAAATCGCCTGGGCAATCTGGGTGGTGAGTTGCTCCTGGATTTGCAGGCGCCGGGCATACAGTTCGACAATGCGGGCAACTTTTGACAGCCCCAGTACGGTGCCATTGGGAATGTAGGCCACGTGACACTTGCCGATAAAGGGCATCAGGTGATGTTCGCACAGGGAATACAATTCGATGTCCTGCACCAGCACCATCTCATTGCATTCAGCGGGGAACAGCGCCCCGTTGACGATTTCGCCAAGACTCTGCTGGTAGCCGCGAGTCAGGAAGCGAAAGGCGTCGGCGGCCCGTCGTGGGGTATTCAGCAAGCCTGGGCGTTGCAGATCCTCACCACAGGACTCGATGATTTTGGCATACGATGCTTCCACTCTGATCCCGGGTAATACGGTTGCGGCCGGAGAATGTGGATCGTAACAAGCAGGACCAATGATGGCAATTTGCCGTGGGGTACGCGGTACGCCGGGGGAAAGCTGCGACGGAAAACCCTATAATGTGAATAGAGCGCGAATTCGGGTGATGTGATGGCTGGCAACAGTTTCGGAGAATTGTTCAGGGTGACCAGCTTTGGTGAGAGCCATGGCCCGGTACTGGGTTGTGTGGTGGATGGTTGCCCTCCGGGAATGGAATTGAACGTTGAAGATCTGCAGCGGGATCTGGAACGACGCAAACCGGGAAGTTCGCGCTTCACCACGCAACGTCGAGAAGATGACAGCGTGAAAATTCTGTCGGGTGTGTTTGAGGGAAGAACCACGGGTACCCCCATCGGCCTGTTGATTGAAAATACCGACCAGCGCAGTAGAGACTACACCAACATCAAGGACCGGTTTCGTCCCGCCCACGCCGATTACACCTACACCCAGAAGTACGGTTTCCGCGATTATCGCGGTGGCGGAAGGGCTTCCGCCAGGGAAACCGCAATGCGGGTGGCAGCGGGGGCGATCGCCAAGAAGTACTTGTCGGGCAAGGGTATTCAGGTGCGAGGTTACCTGGCCCAGTTGGGTCCCATCAAGGCGGCGCAGCTGAACTGGGAAGTGGTGGAGAGCAACCCGTTCTTCTGCCCGGACCCGGACCAGATAGGGCCGCTGGAAGATTTCATGGCGGCGCTGAACAAGAGTGGCGATTCCATCGGCGCCCGTATCAATGTGGTGGCCAGCGGTATGCCGGTTGGCCTCGGCGAGCCGGTGTTCGATCGCCTGGATGCGGATATTGCCAAGGGGATGATGAGCATCAATGCCGTGAAGGGGGTGGAGATTGGCGCCGGCTTTGCCAGTATCGAACAGCGCGGCAGCGAACATCGGGACCTTTTGACTCCGCGGGGGTTTATCGGCAATCGGGCGGGCGGCGTGTTGGGCGGTATTTCCAGCGGTCAGGATATCCTGGTCAGCCTCGCGTTGAAGCCGACTTCCAGTATCCGCCTGCCCGGGGACACCATCGATGTCGCCGGCAATGCCGTGACCGTGTCGACCCAGGGACGCCACGACCCCTGTGTCGGCATTCGCGCCACTCCCATCGCCGAGGCCATGCTGGCGCTGGTGTTGATCGATCACTTTCTGCGCCATCGCGGGCAGAATGCCGAGGTCAGTTGCAGCACCCCGCAACTTCCGGGCAACGCCGATGACCAGCCCGCATAGCTCACCGGGGTTGGTAGCGAGCGTATCGGCGTTCGCGGCACAAGGTTGGTGAAACGTGCGGGTTGGTCGCGCGCTACGCAACTGGCTGTCGGCAACGTTGCTGTGCGCCACCCTGCTATGGGCAGCGGTCTATCATTTCGATGTCCCGCCACGAGAACTGGCCGGGTTTGCCCTGTACAGCGTTGTAGGGGTAGTTGCGATTGCGTTGCTGGCGGCGGTTTGCCTGTTGTCGGTTCGGCTTCTGTGGTGGGGGTGGCGTCGCCTGCGGCGTTCCTGAACAGATGGCCAAACTGGTGCAGGTACCCATAGAGAGGTTGTCGGCAGAAGTGTACACCGCGCTGCTGGAGGAGTACGCATCCCGCGAGGGGACCGATTATGGGGAACGCGAAGTACCGCTGGCCGACAAGGTGGGTCAACTCAAACGGCAACTGAGTCGCGGCGATATCAGCCTGGTCTACGACGCCGACAGCAACCAGTGGGACCTGTTGCCTGCACGGTGCCTGAACTCTTTGCAAGGTGGTCAGCGTGTCAAATCAAATGGCTGACCAGGAACTGGATGCACGCGGCCTGTACTGTCCGGAACCGGTCATGCTGTTGCACAACAGGATGAGGCAACTCGCGGTGGGGGAGTCGTTGCGAGTGCTGGCCACGGATTCATCCACACAGCGTGACATTCCCAATTTCTGCAAATTCCTGGGCCATGAATTGCTCCATTCGACGCAATCCGGGGAGGAATTTCACTACCTGATTCGCAAATGCTGAAAACCAATCGGTCTGAATGAGTGCGGATTGAACCAGGGACCGGGCAACGAGGTGCGGCGGCATGACAAAGACCGACGGGGACTGATGCGTATCGTAGCCGATGCCAACCTGGTCGCAGTCTCCGAGCATTTCTCGGCGATGGGTGAAGTGGTCCTGGTGCCGGGCCGAGAACTGACGGCCGCTCACCTGGAGGATGCCGACCTGTTGTTGGTGCGATCCGTAACGCGGGTGGATGAACAGTTGCTGAGCGACAGTCCGGTGCGTTTTGTCGGTTCCGGAACCAGTGGTTTCGAGCATGTGGACCGCGAATACCTGCAGGCCCGCGGTATCGGTTTTGCCTATGCCCCGGGGGCCAATGCCAACTCGGTGGTGGAGTACGTGCTCAGTGTGATTTGCAGTTGTCAGCAGCGCCTGGAGCGACTGCTCGAGGGAGAGCGGGTCGGCATCATCGGTTACGGCTGGATCGGCAGGCACCTGGAACTGCGGTTGCGGCGGCTGGGAATTGCCAGTTGCGCCTACGATCCCTGGTTGCAGCGGGACCAATATCCCGCCCTGACCGATTGGCAGCAGGTGTTGGACTGCCCGGTGTTGAGCCTGCACGCAGAACTCAGCGACCGGCTGCCCTGGCCTAGTCGCCACCTGTTGGGCTTTGAGGGCCTGCTGCAACTGCCAGACGCGTGCCTGCTGATCAATAGCGGGCGAGGAGCATTGCTCGACCAACAGGGCCTGCTGCGGGTACTGCCTTTGCGTCCCGACTTGCAACTGGCACTGGATGTATGGGAATCCGAGCCACTGGTGGATGCCGAATTGCTGGCCCGCTGTCATGTCGCCACCCCGCATATTGCCGGCTACAGCTACGATGGCAAACTGCTCGCCACCCAAATGCTGTATCGGGCCGCCGCAGAGTTTCTGGAGTTGCAAGTCGCCAACGCGGCCCCGCCCACCGACCCGCAGGCGCTGCGGGTACCCGTCGAACTGAAGGCTGCCGATCTGATCCGCTGGTTGCAGCGGCAAAGTTATGATGTGCGAGCGGATGATCACTCGCTGCGGGCACGAAATGGAAAAGATTTTGACCGGTTGCGGGCGCACTATCCCCGGCGCCGGGAACTGAATGCCTTTGTCATCGCCAATGCGGCGGAACTCGACCAGGAGAGCCTGGATCTGGCCACCGCCATGGGTTGCCTCGTTCCTTCCCGGTGAGCGCGCCATGGCAGAGGATAGCTGAAAAAGGGCATGAAAATGATGCGACTTGAGTCCGGCCGGCAGAGCCGCTAGTGTAGGCGCGGACTGCAATGGACAGGGTACCGCCGCGGGCGAGAACCAACGCGGCCGCGCGAAGAGCAATTGACGCAGGTGTGGAGGCCACAATGACCGATCTGGATCAGGACAAATACTGGCGCGACAATTTGACCCCGCAGGAATATGCCATCTGTCGGCAGAAGGGCACCGAGCCCGCTTTCAGCGGCAAGTACTGGAACTGCAAGGAACCGGGCACATACCACTGCAAGTGCTGCGATCAACCCCTGTTTCTAGCGACTGCCAAATACGATTCGGGCAGTGGCTGGCCCAGTTTTTTCCAACCGGTCGAGGCCGGGATGGTCCGCGAGATTCCGGATAACAGTCATGGAATGCTGCGCACCGAAGTGCTCTGCGAACACTGTAGTGCTCATTTGGGGCATGTGTTCGAAGACGGGCCGCAACCCACCGGATTGCGCTACTGCATCAATTCCGCCTCCATCGACTTGCGGAAAGACTGATTCTCCGCGGTCGCCGTCTGCGGCAGAAGACCGTCGCCGAGGGTCACCCGGCGAACGGGTCGGGGTCTGGCAGTGCGCGGGTGGTATCGGCAGCCGCCTGGGCGGCTGGTTCTGTGCCGATTCGCGATCCCGGGTCCGCAATTGAAAGCCCCCGGTAAAATCTGGAGCGGGAAACGAGGCTCGAACTCGCGACCTCAACCTTGGCAAGGTTGCGCTCTACCAACTGAGCTATTCCCGCCTCTCCGAAAGCAGTGTATGGCGTCCCCTAGGGGGTTCGAACCCCTGTTACCGCCGTGAAAGGGCGGGGTCCTGGGCCACTAGACGAAGGGGACACGGCAGGCTGCTATCGGAAGGCGGGCATTCTAGGCAATAGGCCACTGAATCGTCAACCGGTTTGTACCACCCGCCCGGGTCCTTACTGCGTATCGAAGCCGCTTTCTATATAATGCCTGGCTTTTTTTGAAAAACCGAGGGGAGCCATGGCAACCGCGTTGGCGATCAGGGACTTGCGCAAGGTCTACGACAATGGAGTAGAGGCGCTGAAAGGTATCAGCCTGACGGTGGAAGAAGGTGACTTCTATGGACTTCTGGGCCCCAATGGCGCCGGCAAATCGACCATCATCGGCATTCTGTTTTCTCTCGTCAACAAGTCGAGTGGGTCGGTTGAGATTTTCGGTATCAATATCGACGAGGATTTTGCCCGGGCAAAAAAAGCCATCGGCATCGTTCCCCAGGAATTCAACTTCAATAATTTCGAGCGAGTCATGGACATCGTGGTGACCCAGGGAGGTTATTATGGTCTGCCGCTGGGCCTGGCCCGCCAGCGCGCCGAAATGTACCTCAAAGAACTGGGTTTGTGGGAGCGGCGAAGCGACCAGGTGCGGGAATTGTCAGGTGGCATGAAGCGCCGCCTGATGATCGCGAGATCGTTGGTGCACCAGCCCCGACTGCTGATTCTCGATGAACCCACCGCCGGTGTGGATATTGAAATGCGCCGCTCCATGTGGGGCTTTCTGCGTGACATCAATGCTGCGGGAACCACCATCATACTCACTACGCACTACCTGGAAGAGGCCGAAAACTTTTGCCGGAATATTGCCATAATCGATCACGGGCGGATTATCGAGCACAGCGGGATGCGTGAATTACTGCAACAGTTGCGCACCGAGAAGTTCATTCTCGACCTGCGCGGGGAACTGCCGGCGGAGTTTTCCCTGGCCGATTTCCACTGTGAGGTGCTGGACCCGAAAACACTGGAAGTATGGGTGAACAGGGATCAGCACATGAATGCCATGTTCGAGGCGGTCTCCGCCCAGGGCGTCGAAGTTGCCAGCATGCGCAACAAGGCCAACCGGCTGGAGGAAATGTTCGTGAGCCTGCTCACTGAAACCGAATGGGAGCAAAGCGGTGAGTAACTACGAAAAATGGATCGCCTTTTGTACCATCCTCATCAAGGAAGTGCGCCGCTACCTGCGCATCTGGCCCCAGACCCTGGTGCCGCCTGCCATTACCATGTCCCTGTACTTCGTCATCTTCGGCACCCTCATCGGTTCCAGAATCGGCGAAATGGGCGGTTTCAGCTACATCCAATTCGTGGTGCCGGGGCTGATCATGATGGCGGTGGTCACCAACGCATATGCCAATGTCGTGGCCTCTTTTTTTGGGGCGAAATTCAGCCGCAGTGTCGAAGAACTGCTGGTGTCGCCGGTACCCAGTTACGTCATTCTGCTCGGCTACGTGGTGGGCAGTTGCAGCCGGGCGATACTGGTGGCCCTGATCGTGACCTCCCTGTCCCTGATGTTTACGGAACTGCGGGTGCAGCACTTGTCGCTGACCCTGCTTATCGTGCTGCTGACCGCCGTTTTGTTCAGTCTGTTCGGCTTTATCAACGCGGTTTTTGCCAACAATTTCGATGACATTTCGATCATACCGACGTTTGTGCTGACACCGCTGATCTACCTGGGCGGTGTGTTTTACTCGCTGGATCTGCTGTCTGATTTCTGGGCCGGAGTGTCCCGTTTCAATCCCCTGGTGTACGTGGTCAATGGATTCCGCTACGGGGTGTTGGGAGTGAGTGATGTGAATGTGGGCTTTGCAATCGCCATGATCATCACGTTTACCGTTGCCGCATATGCCTACGGTCTGCACCTGTTGAATACCGGGAAATGTCTGCGCGAGTAGGTTCATCCCGGCCCGAAAACCCACTGGGCCAGGCGACTCCGCCGGTCACGGCTTACGCGCCGGAAGTACTCTACGCTGTGCCCCGGCAAGGGGCCCGCGACGGGCTGGACCTGGAGGCTGGCGCGCCGCTACCCTTCGTGGGCGAGGACATCTGGCACGCCTGGGAACTGTCCTGGCTGGACGCAAACGAGGTGCCCAGGGCGGGCGTTGCCCGCATAGCGGTGCCCTGCCATTCCCCCAATCTGGTCGAATCAAAATCCTGCAAGCTCTATCTCAATTCACTCAATTACCGGGTATTTCAAAATGCCGAGGCGCTGTGTACGACCATCGCAGCGGACCTGGCGCCGGTCATTGGCCTGACGCCAACCGTGCAGTTGTTGTCGATAGAGGCGGAAGAACTGGTGCCCGGCACCCTGCCCGGCATCTGCCTGGACCAATGTCAGCCCGCCGCCGTGGCCGAAATGCCGCGCCCGGAACTGCTGCGCTCGACCCCGGGAGTCGGTGGTTGCTGGCACAGCCATCTCCTGCGTTCCCTGTGTCCCGTCACCGGTCAACCCGATTGGGCCAGCGTGGTGATCCGTTGCCGGGGAAGTGATCTGGACCCGTCCTCCCTGTTGACCTACCTGTTGAGTTATCGACAGCATCGAGAATTCCATGAACAGTGCGTCGAACGAATCTTTCTGCATCTACTGCATGCCTGCGGCCCCGACCAGTTGTCGGTGCAGGCGCTGTATACCCGTCGTGGAGGCCTGGATATCAACCCCTTTCGCAGCACCGGGCAATCCGGGGCGCCGCGCTTGCGCAGCATTCGGCAGTAGCCGTTGATCCGTTCGGACGTCCGAACCGACCAGGGCCGGTTTTTCAACGCGTTGCCGGGTGGGCAGGTCGGAGTCAGTCTTCAGGGAATACCATCCGACGGCGCCTGTGATAAGATGCGCGCCGCACCGGGAGAGGTGTCCGAGTGGCTTAAGGAGCACGCCTGGAAAGTGTGTATACGGCAACGTATCAAGGGTTCGAATCCCTTCCTCTCCGCCATGTCATGGTGGCCCAGACGGTCCCCCCGCAACGATAGGTAGCGAACCCCGCCAGGCCCGGAAGGGAGCAACGGTAGTTACTGTCTCGGGTGCCGGGGTGCGGCTGTCCGGGCCGCCACCCATGGCAGTTGCAGTGGTGGCCTCTACCGGGAGTCGCGCGGCTATATCCGGCCTATGCCATCGTGTATGCTTGCACGGGCAGCAACAGGTAACCATAAACTTCGTCATGTCCTACCAGGTTCTGGCCCGCAAGTGGCGCCCCCGGTCGTTCCAGGAAATGGTGGGCCAGGAACATGTCACCCAGGCCCTCATCAACGCTCTGGACCAGGGTCGTTTGCACCACGCCTACCTGTTCAGCGGCACTCGAGGGATCGGCAAGACCACGGTGGCACGAATTCTGGCCAAGTGTCTGAACTGCGCCGACGGTGTTGGTTCCGTTCCCTGTGGCACTTGCTCACCCTGTACGGAAATCGCCGAGGGCCGCAGCATGGATCTGATCGAGGTCGACGCGGCCTCACGTACCAAGGTGGAAGATACCCGTGAATTACTGGACAACGTGCAGTACGCGCCGAGCAGTTGCCGGTTCAAGGTGTACCTGATTGACGAAGTTCACATGCTTTCCACCAGTAGCTTCAACGCACTGCTGAAGACCCTGGAGGAACCGCCCGCCCACGTGAAATTCCTGTTGGCCACCACCGAGCCGCAGAAATTACCCGCCACCGTCCTGTCCCGGTGCCTGCAATTCAATCTCAAGAACATGGTTCCGGATCTGATCGTGCGCCAGCTGCACAAAATTCTGCAGGAGGAGGGGGCCGACGGCGAGGAAGCCGCGCTGTGGCTGCTGGCGCGCGCTGCGGACGGCAGCATGCGCGACGCCCTGAGTTTGCTCGATCAGGCTCTGGCCTTCGGCTCCGGTCAATTGCTGGAAGCGGAGGTTCGCGACATGTTGGGCAGCGTGGATTTCCAGTTCGTCCATGAGTTGTTGATGGCCATTGCCCAGGGGGAGGCCCCGAAGGCGCTGGAGGTGGTGCAGCGGCTTGCGCAACACGCTCCCGACTATGCGGGCATCCTGCAGGAACTGGTCGCGCTGCTGCATCGGGTTGCGGTAGCTCAGGCAGTGCCCGACGCGACGGACAAGAGCTGGGGAGACGCCGACCAGGTGCTGGAGTTGGCCCGGCGGATGAGCGCTGAGGATGTGCAACTGTATTATCAGATTGCGTTGGCCGGCAGGCGGGATATCGGATTCTCCACTGACTTGCGCAGTGGCCTGGAAATGACCTTGTTGCGCATGATTGCCTTTCGTCCGTCGCTGGTGGTCGACGAGACCCTGGCTGGGGCAGAACTGCTGCCGGTGGCGGAGGAGGCCGCCGCCACGGTAAAAAAGCCTGAACCGCCGGCCCCCCCGGCATCCGGCGGCAAATCTCTCGACCCGGAGCAGTGGGCGGAAATGCTGGACCAGATCGGGTTGCGGGGGCCGAGTTACAACGTGGCTTCGCATACCGAGTTGCAGCAGTTCGATGGGGAGCGGGTCTGCCTCGTTCTCGACCAGTCCCAGACGGCACTGTACCGGGACGACAGCGCGGAGAAGATCCAGCAGGCACTGGGGGAATTTCTGCAACGACCGGTGCGGGTCGAGATTGAAACGGGAGTGCCGAGCCGGGAGACACCGGCGGGCCGTGCCCGACGCCTGCGAGATGAGCATCAGCGGCAAATGGTTGCATCCTTCCAATGCGACCCAAAGGTAAAATTGTTGCTGGAGCGCTTCGCGGGTACACTCGACATTGATTCGATTACTGTAGACAGGTAGAGAGGTGTGTGTGAAGGGAGACATTGACGATCTGATGGAGCAGGCCCGGAAAAAGCTGGACGATAGCGAGTGGGAAGGCCAGGCGGGTGCCGGCATGGTGCGGGTGACCATGAGCGGTTGTCACGACGTACGCCGGGTGCGGATTGACCCAATGCTGCTGTCCGAGGACAAGGAGGTACTGGAGGATATGCTGGCCGCGGCGGTCAACGATGCAGTCAAGAAGGTTGAGGCCAACAGCAAACAGACCCTGGCTGGATTGGCCTCCGGTTTCAAGCTGCCGTTTCAGGTTTGAGTTTCAGTCCATCCATACAGGCCCTGCTGGACGCTTTGCGCTATTTGCCGGGAGTCGGCCCCAAGTCAGCCCAGCGCATGGCGTTGCACCTGTTGGAACGTGATCGCAAGGGCGGTGAAGAACTGTCTCGAGCCCTGCGGGTGGCGATGCAAAAGGTCATCCACTGTAGCCGTTGCCGCAACTTCTGCGAGCGGGAAATTTGTGAAATCTGTGCCGATCCCAAGCGTACCGCGAACATCATCTGTGTAGTCGAATCCCCCGCGGATGTGGTCGCCATCGAGCAGAGTGGCGGCTACCGCGGGTGCTATTTCGTACTGATGGGGCGGCTGTCGCCCATCGAAGGTATAGGCCCAGAGGAGATTGGACTGCACTCGTTGCGGCAACTGGTGCGCGACCAGTCGATAGAAGAGGTGATTCTGGCTACCAATCCCACTGCGGAAGGGGAGGCAACCGCCTATTACCTCACCGAGATGTTGCGCGGCGCGGGGGTTCGAATATCCGCCATTGCGCACGGAGTGCCCCTGGGGGGGGAACTGGAATACGTGGACAGTTCCACCCTGGCACATGCCGTCAGTGGCCGCCGTGAGTTGAAACCATTGTGAAATGGCGACTGGTGGAGAGCCTGACCGCCCTGCAACAGGTACTCGAGCGCAATGCCGATGCAGCGGCGGTGGCCATCGACACCGAGTTCATGCGACGCAGCACCTTCTATCCGCAGGCGGCCCTGGTACAACTGTGCTTCCCCGGTGAAGACTTGGTGTGGTTGCTCGATCCGACCCGGATCGAGGATTTTTCGCCGCTGATCGAGCTGTTCAGGAAGCCTTCGGTAATGAAAATTCTGCACTCTCCGAGCGAAGACCTGGAAGTCTTTCAGCAACTTCTTGGCGTTCAGCCCCTTCCACTGTTCGATACCCAGCGCGCAGCGGCTTTCCTCGACATGGGGTACGGGTTGAGTTATCCGGCGCTGGTCAAGGCGACACTGGGGCAGCAAGTGACCAAGTCGGAGACGCGCTCGGATTGGCTGGCACGGCCACTGACTGCCGCGCAAAGAGAATACGCGGCCCACGATGTGCTGTTCCTGCCGGAGATTTACCGGCAATTGCTCGAGCCCCTGGCAGCGACGGGAAAACTGGAGTGGTTGCTGGAAGAGGGGGAGGTGGCTGCCGCAATCGCCAACCGGGACGAGGCGGCAACGGTCCGGCGCATCAAATCGGCCTGGAAGCTCGACCGGCAGCAGTTGGCCGTACTCATGACGGTGATCGATTGGCGTGAACGACGGGCGCGCCAGGTGGACAAACCGCGTGGCTGGATTCTGTCCGACCGGCACTGCCTCGGGATTGCCCGTTGCAGTCCCGGAAGCTTGCAGGATTTTCACGCTATCGAGGGTTTCCCCAGCGCCGTACTGCGCAAACAGGGGGCGGTGCTGCTCGAACTGGTAGCCCGGGCACGGGCACTGGAAGAGCAGGAGTTGCCGCAACGGCTGGCACCTCCCCTGAATGGTGCCCAGCGTTCCCTGTTGAAGCAGTTGAAAGCCCAGGTGCGGCGCATGGCGAAACAGCGGGATATGGCCGCGGAGATCCTGCTGCCGGCGCGGGATTACGAAGTGCTGGTGAGGAAACTGAGCGGAGAGCCGGTGCAGGAACCGGAGCATTGGTGCGGATGGCGCGCACGAGTGCTGTTGCCGGCGCTGCTGGCACCTCTGCACCAGGCGGCGACATGAAAACCGGCTGCGTTGCGCCCCGGGACTAACTGCTGTTGCGTGTTGCGGCCGCTATCAGTAGGCTCGCACGCTGATTTGAATTCCATCGAGTGAGGCACTATGAAATTTAAAGGAACCGAACGTTATGTGGCCACGGACGACCTGCGAATGGCGGTCAACGCCTCGGTTACCCTGCAACGGCCGCTCCTGATCAAGGGTGAGCCCGGCACCGGGAAAACCATGCTGGCTGTGGAGGTGGCGGAGGCTCTGGGCATGCCTCTGATCGAATGGCACATCAAATCGACCACCAAGGCACAACAGGGACTGTACGAATACGATGCGGTATCCAGGTTGCGTGATTCCCAACTCGGAGACGAAAAGGTTCACGACATCGCCAACTACATCAAGCGCGGCAAGTTGTGGGAGGCTTTTAGCAGTGATCGGCAAGTGGTGGTGTTGATCGACGAGGTAGACAAGGCCGATATCGAGTTTCCCAATGATCTGCTGGTGGAATTGGACCGCATGGAGTTTCATGTCTATGAGACCGGGGAAACCGTTCAGGCCAGACACCGCCCGGTAGTGATCATCACCAGTAACAACGAAAAAGAACTTCCCGATGCCTTTCTGCGACGTTGTTTCTTTCACTACATCAATTTTCCGGACCGCGACACCATGCAGCGAATCGTGGAAGTTCACTACCCCGGTATCGCGCAGGACCTGGTGCAGGAGGCCATGGAAGTGTTCTTTGATGTGCGCAGTATTCCCGGCCTCAAGAAGAAACCCTCCACCTCCGAATTGATCGATTGGCTCAAACTGTTGATGTCCGATGACATCCCCGATGAAGTGTTGAAGGAACGGGACCCCAGCAAGGCCATTCCCCCTCTTTACGGCGCACTGCTGAAAAACGAACAGGATGTGCATTTACTGGAGCGGCTGGCTTTCATGCACCGCCGGGAAACGCGCTAGGGCACGCAGAAGCGCCATGGAATGGATCAGAGGTTCCCTATGTTAATCAGCTTTTTCCAGGGCCTGCGCGAGGCTGGTGTGCCGGTGACCAGTCGCGAGTTACTGGATCTCGTGGAAGGCCTCAAACGGCAACTGGCGTTTGTCGACATGGATGAATTCTACTATCTCGCCCGCGCCTGCCTGGTCAAGGACGAGAAATACTTTGATCGCTTCGACCGCGCCTTTGGCTTGCATTTTCAGGATCTGGAGGCCCTCGACGACATCATTGAAATGTTGATTCCGGATGACTGGTTGCGCAGTGAATTCATGCGCAGTCTCAGTGAGGAGGACAAGGCCCGGATTGAATCCCTGGGGGGGCTGGAAAAACTGATCGAAGAATTCAAGAAGCGTCTGCAGGAGCAGAAGCAGCGCCACCAGGGTGGCAACAAATGGATCGGGACCGGTGGCACATCTCCCTTCGGCCAGGAGGGATACCACCCCGAGGGTATCCGGGTGGGCCCCAACGGCGGGAATCGGAAGGCGGTCAAAGTGTGGGAGAAGCGGGATTTCGCGAATCTGGATGATTCTGTCGAATTGGGGGTGCGCAATATCAAACTGGCACTCCGCCGTCTGCGCCGCTTTGCCCGTACCGGCGCCGCCGAGCAATTGGACCTGGACGACACCATCCGTTCCACGGCGCGCAATGCCGGCTTGCTGGATATCAAGTTGGTGCCCGAGCGCCACAATGCCGTCAAGGTTTTGCTGTTTTTTGATGTGGGTGGCTCCATGAGTCCCCACGTGAAAATCTGCGAGGAATTATTCTCGGCGGCCCGCACCGAATTCAAGCACATGGAATATTTTTATTTCCACAACTTCATCTACGAATCCGTGTGGAAGAACAATATACGGCGCCATCACGAACGCACTCCGTTACTGGATATCATGCACAAGTACGCCCACGATTACAAAGTGGTGCTGGTGGGGGACGCATCCATGTCCCCCTATGAGATAGTGCAACCCGGTGGCAGTGTGGAATACTGGAACGAGGAGGCGGGCGAACAATGGATGCGGCGCCTGTCCGACACCTACGACAAGGTGATATGGATCAACCCGGTACCCGAAGAGGAGTGGGAATACACCCAGTCCATCACCATCACCAACCAGCTTCTCGGAGGGCACATGTACCCCCTCAACCTGAAGGGCCTGGAACAGGGGATGACCTACCTTTCAAAATGACTCACTGGGGGTGCCGGAAACGGGCCTTATCGGTGACCCGCTTGGCGGCTCGGCGCATGCACTGGGCGATATGCTCGATTTCGGCGCCGCTGGTCGATTGGCGCAGGGAGCCTGCCGAGAAGGACAGGGCGGGCAGTTTCCTGAGGGCAAATACGGGAACGTTGATGGAACTGATCTGGTAGCGGGAGCTGGATTCAAAGTGGTCGAGATGGAACTGTTCCTCGCATACATTGCGCTGGTACTGTTTGGTGATCTCTTCGAGATCCTTGAGATTCCTGGCGCTCTGTATTTCTTCCAGATGACGGTGTAATTCTTCTTCGGCCCGGGTCCTGAGCACCACCTCGTAACCACGTTCGCGGATGGAAATCACGGATGTACGCAGCCGCCGGTCCAACTGCTCATGGTATTCTCCCAGCGCCTGGTGAGCGCGGCTGAGCCACTCTTCCAGGAATTTGGCCGGTGCCCAGGCGACAAAGGACGCCCCCAGCGGTGCGCTGTTGGGCAGGCGCAGCCCCAATTGAAACTGGCTGATCAAATCGCCGGCGGAGCCGTACAGGGCCAGCAATACCAGTTGGGTGCTGGTACGCCCGGTTACGCCAAAACTCACGCCCAATTCATCTTCCAGATTCTCCAGTTCGGGGCGGGCATATTCGAGCACGGGAAATTGCGAAAAGGCGGCATTGCCGGCGGCAATGATGGAAGGCCCGAGCCGGTAGGCCCTGGTCTTGGGGTGCTGCACCAGGTAGCCGTAGCTGGACATGGTGGTGAGGATGGCGTGACAGGTCGCCTTGTTGAGATTGAGGCGGCGCGTCATCTCGGTCAAACCAAAAGCCTGATTGGGATTGGCCATCAACAGGTCGAGGATGGCGAGAGCCCGGGCTGTGGGTTGAGAGAACAAGGCCATAAATCGAGTATGACTTGTTGAACTTTTCGGCTATCATACTGCCTTTATTCGATTCAATTCAACACCACTGGACGAGGATTTTTCATCAATTCGCTTGTCCGGATGGTGAAATATTCAGTACTCTTGGCAGATTCGATAGATCTTCAACCAATACGAGGGGACCATCAAGATGAACGGGGCGGATACTTCCTGGTTACTCACATCCACAGCGCTGGTGCTGTTCATGACGTTGCCGGGCCTGGCATTGTTCTATGGCGGCCTGGTGCGCTCAAAAAATATATTGTCGGTATTGATGCAGTGTTTTGGCATCGCCTGCCTGGTTTCAATCATCTGGTTCCTGTTGGGTTACAGTCTGGCGTTTGGTGAGGGTTCCGCCTGGTTGGGTGATACCAGCAAGGCCCTGTTGGCGGGAGTCGGCGAAGGTTCCCTCAGCGGTACCATACCCGAACCTCTATTTGTCATGTTTCAACTGACCTTCGCCATCATCACTCCGGCCCTGATCATAGGAGGGTTTGCCGAACGCACCCGTTTTTCGGCGGTAATGATTTTCTCCGCCCTATGGTTGCTGGTGGTGTATTCCCCGATAACTCACTGGGTGTGGGGCGGAGGCTGGCTGCAGCAGATGGGATTGATGGATTTCGCCGGCGGCACCGTGGTGCACATCACTGCCGGGGTATCTGCCCTGGTTTGCGCCCTGGTGATCGGCAATCGCAACGGTTTTGGTGAAAGGGCGATGCCGCCGCACAGTATGACACTGGCGTTCGCCGGCGCCTGCATGCTCTGGGTAGGCTGGTTTGGATTCAATGCCGGCAGCGCTTTGGCCGCCAACGGTGACGCCGGCATGGCCATGCTGGTGACCCATTTGTCCGCCGCTGCCGGTGCCTTTACCTGGTTGAGCATAGAGTGGATCAAGTACGGAAAACCCAGCGCCCTGGGCGCCGCCACCGGCATGGTAGCGGGATTGGGAACGATCACTCCAGCCTCCGGTTTCGTCGGGCCCGGTGGTGCCCTGTTGATCGGTATCAGCGCCGGCATCGTCTGTTTCTACGCCACCCTGGCCGTCAAGAAACGTTTCAAGATCGATGATTCCCTGGACGTATTTCCGGTACACGGAGTGGGCGGGATGCTGGGCACTCTTGCCACCGGCATCTTTGCCAGTTCCGAACTGGGTCTGCTCAGTGGGCAGGGTCTGTCCGCGGGGGTGGGTATTGGCGATCAGCTACTGGTGCAATTGACCGGCGTCGTGGCAGTGGTGCTGTACACAGCCTTTGCGACCTGGTTGATCCTGAAGCTGGTTGGCTTGATCACACCACTGCGCGTTTCCGAAGAAGTGGAAACCAATGGCCTGGATGTCGCGCTGCACAACGAGAGCGGTTACGATTACTGAACTGACTCTCTACAGCACCAGTGCCTGCCATTTGTGCAAACTGGCCGCCGAGTTGGTGCGGCCCTGGCAGGCGCTGGGCTGGCGCATGAAGACCGTTGACATCGCCGGGGACGAGGAGTTGTGGCAGCGTTACCGATTGACGATCCCGGTGCTCAAGCTGTCGGCCGGTGCTGATGGCCCCGAGCTGGCCTGGCCGTTTGATGCCAGCCAGTTGCGAGAATTTCTGACCGGCGCCGCTCCCGAGTTCAACTGCCCACCCTGACTGCCAGGACATCGCAGCCGGCGCCATGGAGCACAGCGTTGGCAGTAGAGCCCATCAACAACGCGAAACCGTAACGGCCATGGCTGCCAATGACGATCAGGTCAACTTTCAACTGCTCCGCCAAATTGTGAATTTCCACTTCTGGGCGCCCCAGGAGGATGTGCTGGCAGTCCTGGTCGATCCCGAATTCTGTTCCGTAGCGCAGTAACTGGGCTTTGGCCTGCTGGTGAATTTCTTCCTGTATGCCGGAGAAATCCATGGGGATATCACCGCCGTAGGCAAAGTTCAGAGGCTCGATGACGTGGACCATGTGCAGGTCCGCCTGGTAGGCGCCACGCAGGGCCATGGCGCGGGCCGCAACGGCTTTTGACTCATCGCTCAAGTCTACCGCCAGCAGCAGCTTGGTGTAGTCGCTCACGGTGTCCTCCCTCCGGGGTCGGGTTTGCACCATGGCGATAGCTTATAGCATAGTTGGGGGAAACGGGAACCCATCCTCCGACCCGGACCAACAAACTCGGGGAATCCATGCCCACCTGGTTGCTGATCATCTTCATCGTCTTTCTGGCCCTGTCACCACTACTGGCCCTGCTGCCTACCCGCAGGCAGCGGCAGGTGGTCCGATTGCGCCAGATGGCGGCCCTGGCGGGCTTGCGGGTGCAACTGTGCGTTCCGCCCGGTGCCGCCGGGGAGCAGGGGCTGGTGGCATGTTACAGTTTGCCGGTAGCGGCAGGGCAGTGCCTGCGGGTGGTCGGTGGTTACCGCAATAACGGTGGTGAATGGCAGCACCTGGACCCGCTCTCTGAGGCCCTGCCGGCGCGAATGCTGGCGAACCTTCCCGGTGGTGTCAGCCACCTGCTGCTGGCACCGGAACAGGTCGCGGCGTTCTGGGATGAACGCGGCTCCAACGAGGACATTCAGCGAATCAAACAGGCACTGGAGGCAATTTTGCTGGCCTTTGCCACGACCAAACAGTACGGCTGATTCCGTTTTTCCTTGACCGTGATGAAATTGGGTCTTATATATCGCCTTTTTTTCGCGGACACCTAGGAAATCATGGGCAAATCACTGGTCATAGTCGAATCACCTGCCAAGGCGAGGACAATCAACAAGTACCTGGGTTCCGGTTACCTGGTGAAATCCAGTGTGGGCCATATTCGTGATTTGCCGACCAAGGGTAGTGGCAAATCGACCCTGGATCCGAAACAGCGAGCCCGGCAGGCCGCGTTGACGCGCAAAATGTCACCCGAAGAAAAGGACGCCTACCGCAAGGAAAAAAATCGCGCCGCGCTGATCAAGACCATGGGCATTGATCCAGACAATGGTTGGGCCGCGAATTATCAGGTGCTTCCCGGCAAGGAAAAGGTGGTCGCCGAACTGAAGAAACTGGCCAGGTCCGCGGATGCCATCTACCTCGCCACTGATCTCGATCGTGAGGGAGAAGCGATCGCCTGGCATTTGCGGGAGGCGATCGGCGGCGACCCGGAACGTTATCAACGGGTAATTTTCAACGAAATAACCAGGTCTTCCATTGACGAGGCGTTTCGGAACCCGGGGCGGTTGGACACCTCACGAGTCAACTCCCAGCAGGCGAGGCGGTTTCTCGATCGGCTGGTAGGTTTCATTCTTTCGCCACTGCTGTGGGCCAAGATCGCCAGGGGGCTGTCCGCCGGCCGCGTGCAATCCGTGGCGGTTCGCCTGTTGGTCGAACGGGAACGGGAAATCCACGCTTTTGTCCCCGAGGAATTCTGGGAACTGGAAGCGCAACTCCAAAGCGGGGAGCAGCAACAGATCGCCTTGCAGGTGCGCAAATACAACGGTGGAAAATTTCGCCCGCGCACCGAGGAGCAGGCCCACGCCGCGCTGGAGGAGTTGCGTGGTGCTCACTACCAGGTCCGCAAACGGGAGGACAAACCCACTCGCAGTAATCCACCGGCGCCGTTTATCACCTCCACCCTGCAGCAGGCGGCCAGCACCCGTTTAGGTTTCAGTGTCAAAAAAACCATGGGCCTGGCCCAGCGGCTGTACGAAGCCGGGCACATCACCTATATGCGCACCGATTCCACCAACCTCAGCGGCGTTGCGGTGTCAGCCTGTCGCGACTACATAAAACAGAATTTTTCGCCGGCCTACCTGCCCAATCAACCCGTCAGCTACCGTTCAAAAAAGGGGGCACAGGAGGCCCACGAGGCGATTCGCCCATCGATCGTCGGCGTCCAGCAGCTGCCCTCGGCGGAACGCGATGCGCAGCGGCTGTACCAGTTGATCTGGTGTCAGTTCGTTGCCTGCCAGATGCAGCCGGCGCGCTATCTCACCACCAGCATTACGGTGCACGCCAGTGTGGACGGCGTGACAGCGGAGAGCGCTGGCGAGTACAGTCTCCAGGCCAGCGGGCGCATTCTTCAATTTGACGGATACACCAGGGTGCTGCGACCCCTGGGCGCACGCGGCAAGGATGTCCTGCTGCCGGATCTCAAACCCGGCGACAGCTTGAAATTGCTGAAATTGTCGCCCAGCCAGCATTTCACCAAGCCGCCCAGCCGTTACGGCGAGGCCAGCCTGGTGCGGGAGATGGAAAAACTGGGTATCGGTCGACCCTCCACTTACGCATCCATTATTTCCACCATCCAGGACCGTGGCTATGTGCGGCTGGAAAACAAACGTCTCTACGCCGAAAAGATGGGCGATATCGTCACCGGGCGCCTGGTCGAGAATTTTGGCGAATTGCTGGATTATGGTTTTACCGCGGCCATGGAGGAAAAACTGGATGAGGTGGCCGCCGGCAAAATCGACTGGCGCGACCTGTTGGATGACTTCTATCGTGATTTCTCCCGGCAAATCGAGGCAGCGGAACGACAACCGCCGGCTGGCATGCGCCCCAACGAACCGACCATGATCGACATTCCCTGTACACAGTGCGGCCGACCAATGCAGGTGCGGACCGCCAGCACCGGGGTTTTTTTGGGCTGCTCAGGCTATGCCCTGCCGCCCAAAGAACGCTGTAAAGCGACTCTTAACCTCATCCGGGGCGACGAGGCAGTGAGTGAGGATGCCGATGATGAGGCGGAATCCCGTCAACTGGTAACCCGGCGTCGCTGCGGACTCTGCAATACCGCCATGGACAGCTATCTCATTGACGAAAAGCGCAAATTGCACTTGTGCGGTAACAACCCGGACTGTGCCGGTTTCGCGGTGGAGCAGGGCCAGTTCAAGATCAAGGGGTATGACGGCCCCACTCTCGAATGCGACAAGTGCGGTGCTGAAATGCAATTGAAGAGTGGCCGTTTCGGCAAATATTTCGGTTGCAGCGGCAGGGACTGCAAGAACACTCGCAAGTTACTGCGCAACGGCAATGTGGCGCCGCCCAAAATGGAACCCGTACCCATGCCCGAATTGCGCTGTACGAAGGTGGATGACAACTTCGTATTGCGTGACGGTGCCGCAGGTCTGTTCCTGGCTGCCAGCCAGTTTCCACGCAAACGGGAGACCCGGGCTCCCTATGTCGATGAAATCCTGCCCCATCGCGCGGCGCTCGATCCCAAGTACAACTTTTTGTTATCGGCACCGCTTACCGATGCAGACGGCAATCGCACCCAGATTCGTTTCAGTCGCAAGAACCGCGAACAATACGTCATGACCGAAGTAAACGGCAAAGCCACCGGCTGGAAGGCGTACTACCAGGACAGTACCTGGGTGGTGCGTGGCGGCAGCTAAGAGTCTGCACTTCGTATCAGCGGTTCCCCGGGGTGTGTACCGCGATATGCGATATCTGGTAGAATAGCCGTGAAGTATGGAAAACAGTGAGGTCGGGTGTGGCTGCATCCTTTTTGGAAATCGTGGAGCTCGATAACGGTGATATTGCGCTGCACAGGATAGAGGACAACGGAGAGCCCCTGGTTATAATTCAATTTTCCGAGGAATCCCGTGCCTACCTGACCAACTCTACCCTCGATGTGGCACGTGCCATGTTCGAGGCCGGGATGCAGGCAGTCGGTCAATTATCCCAGACAGCGGAAGTGGACCTGGAAGAATTGGAACGGCCGCACATCCTCCACTGAGCGACTAACCCGCATATTGCACCGACCTTCCATTGCGAACGCCGATCTCCTCGCTGTGACAGGGTGTGTTCCCTCCAGCCGCTTCGACATAGTGTCAACCATGCCTTCAGCGTCTTCCGGTCCGCGCAGCAATTGATCAGTGGTTCCCTAACGGTAGCGGCGCGGGGCTGCGCTGCTGCCCTGACAACCACGCCGTAGAACCCCCACACTGAGTCCTTCGATAGCAAATTCCTGCTCCCGGAGATCCACCTGCAGCGGTTGGTAATCGGGGTTTTCCGGGAACAGATAGACCCTGTATTTATCCCTGCTGAGCCGCATTTTTTTGACCGTTACCTCATCGTCGATGCGCACGACCACGATATCGCCGTCCTTCACGTCCGCGGTGCAGTGCACTGCCAGCAGGTCATTGTCGTGGATACCGACGTCGATCATGCTGTCGCCACGAACTTTCAAAAAATAATCAGCCGCCGGTTTGAAGAACGAGGGTGCGATGTCGCAGTAGTCTTCAATGTGCTCCTGGGCCAGGATGGGGTTGCCCGCCGCCACTCTACCGACCACGGGCAAGCCCGACGGTTTCCGGGCGCCGCTACGCAAACGGATGCCTCGAGAGGTGCCGGCAATCAATTCGATCGCACCTTTGCGGGCCAGTGCCTTGAGGTGTTCTTCGGCTGAATTGGCGGAACGATAGCCCAGTTCCCGGGATATTTCCGCGCGCGTGGGCGGGTACCCGGTAGCTTCGATGTGGTCGCGAATCAGGTTCAGAACCTGGCTCTGACGGCCGGTAAGCTTTTGTGGACCGTATTGCATGGTAGAGCCCCTCGGACCTTTGTTCATATATCCAGTAACTAGGATTATATACAGTATCGGGGGGTGTGCAAGCCGGATTGGATCGCGCAATCCCGGGGCTGTGTTTGCCAATCCCGGTGGAATACGCAGGACAATTCAACGTTGTTCGAGGGGCAGATAGTCGCGCTGATGGTAGCCGGTATACAACTGGCGCGGACGGCCGATGCGGTAATTGCCACTGATCATTTCGTTCCAGTGGGCTATCCACCCCACCGTTCTGCCCACCGCAAAGATCACGGTGAACATGCTGGTGGGAATGCCGATGGACTTGAGAATGACGCCGGAGTAAAAGTCCACATTGGGGTACAACTTCTTTTCGATGAAGTACTCGTCCTGCAGGGCAATCTCTTCCAGGCGCTTGGCTATGGCCAGCAGGGGATCCGTTTCAACACCCCGGTCGGCGAAAACCTGGTCGGCGGCTTGCTTGATAATCCTGGCTCGCGGGTCAAAGTTTTTGTAGACCCGGTGACCGAAACCCATCAGCCGGTAGGGATCGTCCTTGTCCTTGGCGCGGGCAACGAATTTATCAATGCGGCTGACATCACCTATTTCCTCCAGCATGGTGAGCACGGCTTCATTGGCGCCCCCATGGGAGGGCCCCCACAGTGCGGCGATCCCTGCAGCAATGCAGGCAAAGGGATTGGCCCCGGAAGAACCGGCCAATCGTACCGTGGAAGTCGATGCGTTCTGTTCGTGATCCGCATGCAGCAGCAGGATGAGATCCATGGCCCTGGCCAGTACCGGATTGACCTTGCTCGGCTCACAGGGTGTGCCGAACATCATGTGCAGAAAATTCTCCGCATAGCTCAGTGTGTTGTCCGGATACATGAAGGGCTGACCGATGGAAAACTTGTAACTCATGGCCGCCAGCGTCGGCATTTTGGCGATGAGTCTGAAGGCTGCGATCTTGCGGTGTTGCGGGTCGGATATATTCAGTGAGTCGTGGTAGAAGGCGGACAGGGCACCGACTACACCACACAAAATCGCCATTGGATGGGCGTCGCGACGAAACCCCTGGAAAAAGGAGGCCAGTTGGTCGTGCACCATGCTGTGATAACGAACAGTATTCTCAAAGTCTGCTTTCTGGGCGGCGGTGGGCAAGTCGTCGTACAGCAACAGGTAGCAGGTCTCCAGATAATCGGAATGTTCCGCCAGCTGTTCTATGGGATAGCCGCGGTGCAGGAGAATGCCTTTGTTGCCGTCGATGTAGGTGATCTGGGATTCACAGGCCGCGGTTGAAACGAAGCCCGGGTCGTAGGTAAACAAACCCTTGCCACTCAGACCTGAGACATCCACCGCATCCGGACCGATGCTACCCCGGTGGACGGGCAATTCTATGCATCCTTCACGCCCTTCAATACAAAGGGCTGCGGCGTGGTCGTTCATCAAGGGCTTCTGCTGCGTGATCCGGAAGGGGGCAACTATAGGCTCTCAGACACCAAAGTCAATTACAGGAGCGCTTTCCGGGCTGGTCGGAGGGGCGCCGAGCGCCGGTCAGCGGGTCTGAACCTCACTTTCCCGGTGCGCTTTCGAGTTGCTGTGCAGCGGTTCCCGACAATTTCTCGCTATCCTTTTCAATATCTGCCAAAGGACCTCCACCCAGGCCGTCATTGGCGTGGGTCAAGGTGACCCAGAGGCCGTTGCGATAGAGTTGCAGCGGTCGAAATTCGCTCTTGTACGCCATTTTCCGGCAATCCCTGATCCAGTAGCCCAAATAGAGATAGCTCAATCCCAGTTGCCGGGCCAATTCAATCAGCCAGAGGATGGCATAGGTGCCAAGGCTGCGCCTCGCCTGTTCCGGGGCTGGATCGAAGAAGGTATAGATGGCGGACAGGCTCTGCGGCGTCTGGTCCGTCACGATCACTCCCAGAAGCATTCCATCGAGCTCGATGCGGAAGTATCTGGTCATGCCCCAGGCGTCCGTGAGGAATGAGTCATACTGCTCTCTCAGCGGAGGATACATATCTCCGTCGCGGTGACGGTTCTCGATGTAGCGCTGGTACAAATCGAAATATTCCCCGCTGGAGATGTTCTCCACTTCGCTCACCAGCAGTTTACGGTTGCGCTGCCAGGTGCGCTTTTGACTGCCCCGCGGTTGAAATCGCGCAACCGGAATCCTGGCCGGCACACAGGCCTTGCAGCGGGTGCAATGGGGACGGTAGAGGTGACTTCCGGAACGACGAAATCCAATCTGTGATAACTGATTGTAGAGTGGGGCATCCACAGGAGTCGCCGGGTCCAGGAACAGGGTGGTCGCCTCCCGGCCCGGCAAATAGCCGCAACCGTGAGGGCCGGTGGTAAATACCTTGACATCACTCAAATGAGAGGTCACAGCAACTCTCCCGCGGCCATCGACAGCGCCCATTCCGGGGTGGGCCCCTTTCTGCCGACAGTTTGTGCAAGATACCTTTCAAAGTCCAGCCTGGGGATGGCGCGGGCACCCAGCGAAACCAGGTGCGCGCTTTCCAACTGGCAATCCATAACGGCGTAGCGGCGTTGTTGCAGGATTCGCAGAGTCGCCATCAGTGCCATTTTGGAGGCATTGGCCTGCTTGCTGAACATGGATTCGCCGAAGAATACCTGTCCCAGCGCCACCCCGTAGAGCCCGCCAACCAAACTCCCTTCCCGGTCCCATACTTCCACTGAATGGGCATAACCGGCCCGGTGCAAATTTCCGTAGGCAGTCGCCATAGCCCCGCTGATCCAGCTGCCCCCGCTCCCCCGGCGCGGCGCGGCGCAGCCCGCCACTACCCCCTGGAAGTCGCGGTCGGCGGTAATCCGGAACTCGGACCGGCACAGCGTCCTGCGCAGGCTTCGCGAAACTTTCAATTCGTCGGCAAACAACACCATCCGAGGGTCGGGGCTCCACCAGAGGATGGGCTGAGGTACCTGGTACCAGGGAAAAATCCCCCGTTCGTAGGCGCACAGCAGTCTGGGGAGGCTGAGGTCGCCGCCGATTGCCAGCAATCCATTGGGCTCGGTCAGCGCCTGCCGGGTATCGGGGAAATCCAGGATATCGGGATTGATTGACGCGGGCAGTGCCATCTTGAACCGGAGTCCTGGATCAACCCACCTGGTCGAGATAGCGCTCCGCATCCAGTGCCGCCATGCAGCCAAAACCGGCCGAGGTAACAGCCTGTCGATAGATGTGGTCGCCGACGTCCCCTGCGGCGAACACACCCGGGCGGCTGGTGGCAGTGGCATCGCCATCGGCACCCCCGCGAATGCGAATGTAGCCATTTTCCATGTCCAGTTGCCCGGCAAACAGATCGGTGTTGGGTTTGTGCCCGACGGCGATGAACACGCCCGCTACCTCCACCTTGTCCCGCTGCTGGTCGATAGTGGACTCCAGGCGGACGGCGTTCACACCGCGCTCGTCACCCAGTACTTCGACCAGTCGATGATTCCATCGAATTCGCAATTTGCCTTCGCGCTCTCGCTCGAACAATCGCTGTTGCAGCATCTTTTCTGCCCGCAGACGATCCCGGCGATGCACCAGGATCACCTCGGACGCAATATTGGACAGGTACAGGGCTTCCTCGACCGCAGTATTGCCGCCACCGATCACTGCAACCCTCTGATCGCGATAGAAAAAACCATCGCAGGTAGCACAGGCGCTGACACCCTTGCCCATGAAGGCCTGCTCGGAGGGCAGACCCAGATATTGGGCCGAAGCCCCGGTGGCGATAATCAGCGCATCACAGGAGTAGCTGTGCGTACCCTGCAACAGCATGGGGCTGGCACTGAGATCGACCTTTTCGATGTGATCGAAAATCACCTGACTGTCATATCGTTCGCAGTGCTGCAGCATGCGTTGCATCAACTCGGGACCCTGCAGTCCCTCCGCCTCACCGGGCCAATTGTCCACATCCGTGGTAGTGGTCAATTGACCTCCCGGCTGTATGCCGGTAATCAGCACCGGGGCCAGGTTGGCTCGGGCTGCGTAAATGCAGGCGGTGTAACCCGCCGGACCCGAACCGAGGATGATCAGGCGGTGATGCCGGGCTGCGCACATAGGTATTGAAATCCTCCCTTCGAGTTGCGCATCATAGAGACAAGCCGAAACGATGGCAAAGGCTGGTATGACAGGTGACCGTTTCGCCACAGTGGGATCATGCTGTGCTCCGTACGCCGGCGCACAGCTATTCCTCGAAGAGGATCTGTGGGCAACGGCATTGACCCCGCTGGCGTTGGCGTTTTTCGGTTGTGGTCGATTACACTGGCTGACTGTGGGTTTCTGTTCCTCGTGGTGAATCGTGAAAGAAACGGGTGTTTACTTGCAAGTAAGATTAAAAAGTTGCGCTAAGCTTTTGAAATATTGCATAATTGCGGAAATCGCAGGCGGTTAGGCAACGTGGCGGAACAGACCAGTACCCTGAAACAGTTTCTCGGCCCGCGGCTACGCGAAGGGGCTTTGATCGGGTTTGCGGCCCTGGCCCTGTATCTGTTGCTGGCTTTGGTCAGTTATTCCCCGGATGATCCCGGTTGGTCGGCCACCGGCAGTGGTGAGCGGATTGGCAACAGTGCCGGCGCGACCGGCGCCTGGTTGGCCGACGTATTGTTTTCTCTGCTGGGTTACCTGGCCTACCTGTTCCCCCTGATATTCGGTTACCGCGCCTGGGACCTGTTTCGGCGGCGCCACGAACATCCTGGATTCGACTGGTTGACGGTGTTGGTACGCAGCCTCGGTTTGATCCTGGTGTTGATTTCCGGCTCCGCACTGGCCGCCATGAATGATGTCGGCCACTCCGTGCTGCCCCAGGGATATGGGGGAATGCTGGGGCAGGCGGTGGCCCAGGCCTTTACAGAGTATTTCAGCACCAATGGCAGCCGCCTCATTCTGTTGGCGGTGTTGTTGTTCGGGGTGACGGCCTTTACCAATCTGAGCTGGCTGCTGCTGATGGAGCAGGTGGGGGGGCTGACCCTGGACAGTGGACGCCGGCTGGCCATTCGCTGGCGGAAATTGCTCGATTGGCGCGAGCAGAACAAAAATCGGCAGGAACGCAAGGGCGAAATCGAACAACACCTGGAAAAAGAGAAGCTTCGCAAGCCCCGCAAGATCGAAACCGTCCCGGAGAAAGTCAAGCAAAGTGCCCGCGAAGAACGGGAGCGCCAGCCGCCACTCTTCGATTCCATGGTAAACGGCGCCCTGCCGAAGCTCGATCTGCTGGACAGACAGACACGGGACCCGGACAAGGGTTATTCCAGGGATGACCTGCAGAAACTCTCCAAATTGCTGGAATTGAAACTGGCCGATTTTGGTATCTCGGCAGAAGTAGTGGCGGTGTTTCCCGGGCCGGTGATTACCCGTTTTGAAATCCAGCCGGCGGCGGGTGTCAAGGTAAACCGAATTTCCAACCTGGCCAAGGATCTGGCCCGCTCGCTGGCGGTAATCTCTGTGCGGGTGGTTGAGGTGATCGCCGGCAAATCAGTGGTGGGCATAGAGATCCCAAACGAAGTTCGGGAAATAGTCAATCTGCGCGAGGTATTGTCTTCACAAGCCTTTGAAAATTCAAAATCCCCCCTGACCCTGGCGCTGGGCCACAACATTTCGGGCCAGCCGGTGGTCGCGGACCTGGCCTGGATGCCCCACCTGCTGGTCGCCGGCACCACCGGTGCCGGCAAGTCAGTGGGTCTCAATGCCATGCTGCTGAGCCTGTTGTACAAGTCCAGC
>CAZUGZ010000011.1:0-52022 GCA_964620555.1 uncultured Alteromonadaceae bacterium | reverse complement strand
GGGTACGGCGCGGGCGGCGATTCTACTCAACTTCCCGGTTACTGGCAAATTTCCCGGCCGGTTAGCCCTTTTGACACTGACTCAGCACAGCAAATACAATATTCAAAGCAAAAAGGAGCAGTGAAATAGCTACTACCATCCCCGATTTACCTCCCCATCGTTTCACCGTGGAGGTCGACTTTCCTGCAGGTATTGAAAAGTGTTTTGCGGCGGGAACTGCCGAAGACGCGATGGCATATTGGGTGCCGGGAATCAGGAGCGTAGTGTACAACCATGATGCCGCGGACGTACCCTACGGTGCCGGTTCCTTCAGGGAAGTTACCCTTCCTGCCGGAATGATCGTGATCGAGAAAATAGTCTACAGTGATAACCCGAATTGCCTGATATATTCCATACCTGAATTTGGTGCCGGTATGGACCGCCTGATAAGAAATTATCACGGCAAGATGGAGTATCGCGGGATCGACGCGCATAACACCCACCTGAAATGGCAAGGTTATTTCGAGGCAAAGGGCGTGAGATTCCTGACCGCTCCCATAGCCGCATTCGCCTTGCGCAGCTTGCTTACAATTTTTGCAGGGCGGACCAAAAAGTACCTTGCGTTGAAGTCATAGCGCCGATCGCGCAAAAAGTGGTATCGGACCTGATAGCGAATGCCTGGCATGGCGGGACAACTGCATCTTTGCCCGGTTAGAATTCAGCATGGTTACCTAGGGAGGTCTGGTAGTGAAAATAGGTGTGGTCTATCCGCAGACAGAATTGAACGGCGATCCGGTTGCGCTGGATCAGTTCGCACGGGCGACGGAAAAGCTCGGTTACCAGCACCTGTTACTGTACGATCACGTGGTAGGTGCCGTGCACCAAAACCGCGACCCGCAGCGCTGGTGGAAGCACGGCCCCTACAACGATACACACCCGTTTCACGACCCACTGGTCGCGTTCGGCTACCTGGCGGGAATCACGGAAAAAATTGAACTGCTGACCGGTATTTTGATTTTGCCCCAGCGACAGACGGTGCTGGTAGCGAAACAGGCTGCGGAAGTGGATCTGCTGTCGGGTGGCCGCCTCGGTCTTGGCGTAGGTATTGGCTGGAACTACGTTGAATACGATGCCCTGGGACAAGACTTCAGAACCCGCGGCAAGCGGCTCACCGAACAAATGCGATTTTTGCGCAAACTGTGGGAAGAGCCGCTGGTCACTTTTGAGGGGCAGTTTGACCGAATCGATCGGGGCAATATTCTGCCGCGGCCAAAACGCAGAATTCCGTTGTACTGCGGCGGGTTTTCTCCCCCTGCTCTCGAGCGCGCCGCAACCCTCGCCGATGGCTTTATCTTCGGGGCCGGAATCGATTCGGTCCTGCCGATGTGGCAGCAGACGCAGGGACTGTTGCGGGAAAAAGGCCAGCCGGTAGAAGGGTTTGATGCCCATTACCTGCTGCAGACGAAGACCACCGCCGGACTCGGAGCAGATCAGGCTGTCGATGCCGCCAGGCGCTGGCAGGACGCTGGCGGCACGCGGATCAGCGTCGTGACAATGGGGCAGGGCATGACCGGTGTAAATCAGCACATTGATTTTATCGACAAGCTGAAAGACAGGCTCGGCTGACACCGGGGGCAATTCACAATTTTCCAACCGGTTGCGCGGCATCCGCGGCGTCGTTGACAGTGCCCATCAGCCACTCTAGCATCCCAGCCTTCCCCGCAGTGCAAGCATTCCATGCAACAGTTCCACGAAGTGGTCGAGGGCGAATTCGCGGCTGTCAATCAACTGATCGTTGACAACCTGCAATCCGACGTAGCCATGATCGAGAATATCGGTCGCTACCTGGCGGACGGGGGCGGCAAGCGCCTGCGACCGCTGTTGACCCTGCTCAGTGCCCGCTGCTGTGGTTACCAGGGCGCTGACCACATCCGCTTTGCCGCGGCCGTGGAATTCATCCACACGGCAACCCTGCTGCACGATGATGTGGTGGACCTGTCCGCCCTGCGCCGGGGCCGGCCTACCGCCAATACCGAGTTCGGTAACGCCTCCTGCGTGCTGGTGGGTGATTTCCTCTTTACCCGGGCTTTCCAGTTGCTGGTGGCGCTGAACAATCACAACCTGATGCACACCATGGCCGACGCCACCAATACCATCGCCGAGGGAGAGGTGCTGCAACTGGTGCGGGCCGGCGACACAGCGGTCTCCGAACAACAGTACCTCGACGTGATCACCCGCAAAACCGCCACCCTGTTTGCCGCCGCCTGCTACGGTGCAGGTACCCTGGCCACCACCGATTCCGCACACTGCCGGACGCTGCACGAATTCGGGCTCAATACCGGCATCGCCTTCCAGATTTTTGATGACGTCCTGGACTACAGCGGCGACCCGGAGCAGATGGGCAAGAACGTGGGTGACGACCTGCGCGAAGGCAAACTGACCCTGCCGCTGATCCAGCTTCTGAAAACCGGCTCCCGTTCAGTGAAAACCTGGCTGGAGCGCGCCATCAGCCAGCGCGATGCCCTGCAGGTCGAGGACATCATCGAGGCGGTACAGAGCAGCGGTGCTCTCGATTACGCCATCGCCAAAGCCACCAATTATGAGCAACTGGCCCTGGACCAACTGCAGCAGTTGCCGGACAACGACTACCGCCAGACCATGGCGGCCATTGCACGCTCATCGGTGAACCGCAGCCAGTAGCAGCGCGCTGCGATGCGCATTGTCAGCCCGCCCGGCACGGCCCATAATCGGACCATGACCCTGCCTTATCGCCAATCCTCAGCGCTGGCTGAACTGGCTGCCCTGGTGCAGTCCGAGGGCCTTGCGCCGCTGTTCGCCCGCGAGGCCGGACGCGTCACAGCCTGCACGGTGGAGGCAGCCGGGCTGCGCCTGGACTACTCGCGCAACCTGGTCAGTGCCCCGGCCCTGGCCGAGTTGCTGGACCTGGGGCAGGCCGCCGGGCTGTCCGAGCTGCGCAGCGCCCTGTTTGACGGCAGCGTTCTGAATTTTACCGAGCAGCGCGCCGCCTGCCATACTCTGCTGCGGGCCAGTTCCGCTCCCGTTGGTCTGGCGAGGCAACACGCCGCGGTCACCGAGTGTCTGGAGAGGATGGCCGACTGGGTCGAGCGGGTCCACGATGGCCGTCATCGCGGCTTTCGTGGTGACGGCATCCGCAGCGTGGTCAACCTGGGTATCGGCGGCTCGGATCTGGGGCCGCGCCTGGTATGCCAGGCCCTGGCCCCCTACCGGCAGCAAGACCTGGAAGTCCGCTTCTGCGCCAACATCGATGCCGCCGAGTGGCAGCAGACCCTGGACCCGCTGAATCCGGGTACCACCCTGTTCATCATCTGTTCCAAGAGCCTGGGCACCGGAGAAACCCTGGCCAATGCCGGTGCCGCCAGGGACTGGCTGCTGGCCGCCGGTTGCCCGCCGGAGCAACTGCAGCAACACCTGCTGGCGGTCACCGGCAATTTGTCCGGGGCGCGTGAACTGGGGATTCCCGAAGCCAATATCCTGCCGCTGTGGGATTGGGTCGGCGGCCGCTATTCACTCTGGTCAGGCATCGGCTGGAGCATCGCCATGGCCGTGGGTAACCGCCACTTTCGCGAGTTGCTGGCGGGTGCCGAGGCCATGGACCAGCACTTCGCCAAAGCGCCACCGGCGCAGAATATGCCGCTGTTGCTCAGCCTGCTGGAAATCTGGCAGGTCAATTTTCTCGGGGCGCGCAACTATGCGGTAGTTCCCTACTCCCATCGCCTGCGGCGCCTGCCCGCTTTCCTGCAACAACTCACCATGGAGAGCAATGGCAAGCGCGTCAATCGCGATGGCCAGGTGGTCCCCTACCACACGGCACCGGTACTCTGGGGCGACGAGGGCAGCAACGCCCAACACTCCTTCCACCAGCTGCTGCACCAGGGCACCAGCCCCTGTCCGGTGGATTTCATCCTGCCGCTGTACGCCGAAGACCCCGATTGTGACCGGCAGCGGCACCTGGTGGCCAACTGTCTGGCCCAGGCGCGGGCGCTGCAAAGCGGCCGCACCCTGGCTCAATGCCGCGACGCCCTGCTGGAGGCCGGGGTCAGTCGCGCTGCGGCACGGGAGTTGGCCCCACACCTGCTGATGCCCGGCAACCGCTCCAGCAATCTCATCAGCCTGCCACGGCTCGACCCGGCCAGCCTGGGTGCGCTGCTCGCGCTCTACGAACACAGGACCTGCTGCAGTGGGCAGATTTGGCAGATCAACAGCTTCGATCAGTACGGAGTGGAGTTGGGCAAGCTGCTGAGCGGCGTCATCCATGGCGCCCTGCGCGGGGAGGGTGGCCAGCTTGATTCCTCCACCGAGGCCCTGCTGCGACACCGGGCGGCGCTCTCAACCGCCGATCAGCTCCAGTAACTCCGCGGTCCTGGCCTGCATCAGGGCCGCGTCACCGCGGCTTTCAACGTTCAGGCGCACCATCGGCTCGGTATTGGACATGCGCAGGTTGAAGCGCCACTGGTCAAATTCGAAGCTCAGACCATCCAGCCGATTGATCCGTACGGCGCTGGCGGCGTAGCTCTCCTGCACCAGGTCGAACACCCGCTGTGGGTCACTGATCTGCCGGTTGATCTCGCCGCTGCAGGGAAAGGCGGCCATCCGTTCGGCGACCAGTTGCGAGAGGGGTTGGCCGCGTTGGCTGATCAGGCCCGCCACCAGCAACCAGGGAATCATGCCGCTGTCGCAATAGAAAAAATCGCGAAAGTAGTGATGGGCGCTCATCTCCCCCCCATAGACCGCGTCCACTTCGCGCATCCGCTCCTTGATAAAGGCGTGACCGGCCTTGCTCTGCACCGCTACGCCGCCAAACCGTTGCACTATCTCCTGCGTGTTCCAGGTCAGGCGCGGGTCGTGTACCACTTTGCCACCGCGCTGTTCGCGCAGTGCGGCCTCGGCCAACAGCCCGACCAGGTAATAGCCCTCGACGAATTCGCCGTTTTCGTCAAAGAAGAAGCAGCGATCGAAATCCCCATCCCAGGCAATTCCCAGGTCGGCTCCGCTGGCGCGAACGGCGGCGCTGGTCTCGGCCCGGTTTTCCACCAGCAACGGGTTGGGTACGCCGTTGGGAAAATTGCCGTCGGCGTGGTGATGCAATTTGACCAACTCGAAAGGCAGGGCGGACTGCAACCGGTCGAGTACCCCCCCGGCACCGCCGTTTCCGGCATTCACCACCAGTTTCAGGGGCTTGAGTGACGCCGTATCGACGTAGCCCAGCAGGTGGTCTATATACGCCTGGCTCGTATCCAGGGGCTGGACGTCGCCGCGCCCTGCGACGGTCTCGAATTCATTGGCCTCGGCCCAGGCCCTGATCTGCCGCAGGCCGCTGTCCGCGCTGACCGGCCGGGATTCGGCCCGCACCAGTTTCATGCCGTTGTAGTTTTTGGGATTGTGGCTGGCAGTGACCATGATGCCGCCGTCCAGGCCGGCGTGAGAGGTGGCGAAATAGATTTCTTCGGTGCCGCAAAGGCCGAGGTCGTGGACATCCACCCCGGCGTCTCTCAGGCCGTCACTCAGCGCCTGCATGATGGTTTCGCTGCTGAGCCGAACGTCGCGGCCCAGCACCACGGCCCGGGGCTGAATCAGGCGGGCAAAGGCGCACCCGATGCGGCGGGCAATATCGACATTGAGCTGATCGGGAATGCGGCCCCGCACATCATAGGCTTTGAAACAATGCAGTTCGGTCGCGCTCACGGCTGCGCCTGGTAGACGTGTTCATACACGTGATTGACCGCCTCGATGTAGCCCGCGACACTGCCGCAGTCAAAGCGCTGTCCCTCGAACTGGTAGGCCAGAACGCAACCCCGCCGAGCCTGGGTCAACAGGGTATCGGTGAGTTGTATTTCGCCATTCCTGCCCGGCGGCGTCTCGCGAATGATGTCGAAAATGTCGGGGGTCAGTATATAGCGGCCGATAATCGCCAGATTGCTGGGCGCGTCCTCCGGCGCCGGTTTTTCCACCATGTCTTCGACCCGGTAGAGACCGTTCCTGAGCGCTTCTCCGGCAATCACCCCATAGCTCCCCACCTGCTCCCTGGGCACTTCCTGTATCGCCACGATACTGCAACGGAACTGCCGGAACAGTTCGGCCATCTGGGCGAGAACTCCGGCGCCCTGGTTCAGGCACAGGTCGTCCGACAGCACCACCCCGAAGGGCTCGTTGCCGAGCAGCGGTTCTCCCGTGAGAATGGCATGGCCCAGCCCCTTCATCTCCCGCTGCCTGACCATGGTGAAGACGCCCTGCTCCAGCAGATCGCGAATGCTTTGGAGCGAAGCTTCCCTGTCGCTGCCGGCAATCTGGTGCTCCAGTTCGTAGCTGATATCGAAATAGTCGGCGATGGCACGCTTGCCTCTACCGGTGACGAAGCCGATGGTGGACATGCCGGCCTCGATGGCCTCCTCCACCCCATAGTGCACCAGCGGTTTGTTGACCACCGGCAACATTTCCTTGGGCATGCTCTTGGTGGCCGGCAGAAATCGGGTGCCATAACCCGCTACCGGAAACAGGCACTTTCCGATCATGCTTATCTCCTCTCAACGTCCGTAGGCATCCTGGTAGCGCACGATATCGTCTTCGCCCAGGTAACTGCCGGACTGCACCTCGATCAACTCCAGGGGCTGCCGGCAGGGGTTGGCCAGACGATGTTTGTGTCCCAGCGGAATATAGGTGGACTGGTCTTCGTTCAGGCGGAACACCTGCTGTTCGCACGTCACTTCCGCGGTGCCCTTTACCACCACCCAGTGTTCGGCGCGGTAGCGGTGCTTTTGCAGCGACAGCATCTGGCCCGGGTTCACCACGATGCGCTTGACCTGAAAGCGCTCACCGACAATCAGCGATTCGTAGTAGCCCCAGGGCCGCCACACCCTGGCATGAACTTCCGTTTCCCGGCGCCGCTGCCGTTTCAGCGTATCCACCAGGTTCTTGACCTCCTGCACTCGCTGCCGGTTTGCCACCAGCACCGCGTCGGCAGTTTCCACCACCACCAGATCCTTCACCCCGGTGGCGGCCAGCAACCGGGATTCACTGCGCAGCAGACTGCCGCTGCAGTCGGATGCCAGCACATCTCCCTGCACTACATTGCCATCCGGGTCGCGCTCGCCTACCTCCCACAGGGTGGACCAGGCACCCACATCACTCCAGCCGCAGTCCAGTTCCAGCACCGCCCCGCAATCGGTCTTTTCCATCACCGCATAGTCGATGGATTCCGCGGGACAGTCGGCAAAGGCCTGGCCATCCAGGCGAATGAAATCGAGATCTTTCGCGCCCCCCGCCAGGGCCCTTTCGCAGGCCGCCAGCAGCGCCGGCGCCAGGCGCTGCAGCTGTTCCCGGTAGGTTTGCGCGGAGAGCAGGAACATGCCGCTGTTCCACAGGTAATCGCCCCCGGCGAGGTAGCTGCGGGCCGTAGCCAGATCGGGTTTTTCGACAAAACTGGCGATGCGGTGACCCACCGGGGACAGGCTTTCGCCCCGGCGAATGTAGCCATAGCCGGTTTCGGGCCGGTCGGGCGGCACCCCGAAAGTCACCAGGTACCCCTGTTCCGCCAGCGCTCGCGCCGCCCCTACCCCACGCACGAAGGCGGCGCCGTCCGCTACCAGGTGATCCGCTGGCAATACCAGCAGCAAGGCCTGCGGGTCGGACTGCAACGCGTGCAATGCGGCCACCGCCAGTGCCGGGGCAGTGTTGCGTCCCACCGGTTCCAGCAGAATCTCGGCACCAGCCACAGCGCTGGCGCGCACCTGCTCGGCGACGATGAAACGATGCTCCTCGTTGCACACCAGCAGCGGTGCCGCGAAGCCCCCGACGCGCTGCAGGGTTTCCGCCAGCAGGCTGTCGCCGCCTGTCAGCTTCTGGAATTGCTTGGGATAGGCGTCCCGTGACAGCGGCCACAGGCGACTGCCGACGCCACCAGCGAGCACGACTGGCTTGAGCATCTCGTTTCCCATATTTCCCTGGCGGATCAGCCAACGCTGCGCCATGCCGGAAAGGCCAAGAGACGCTGCAGCGACATTGGCGGTAGTGTAACGCAGGCTGGACATGTGGTCACCAGAGATTAGAATAGCGCGGCTTCCAGTCCCTCCGGCAACCTTCATGAATCCACAGAGTTCCTACGGGAAAGAAGAACTGCTGGCCTGTGGTCACGGCAATCTGTTTGGCCCCGGCAATGCCCAGCTACCCATCGACCAGATGCTGATGGTGGACCGCATCACCCATATCAGTTCCGTTGGCGGGCGCTACGACAAGGGTGAAGTGGTGGCGGAACTGGACATCTACCCGCACCTGTGGTTCTTCGACTGCCATTTCCCCGGTGATCCGGTCATGCCCGGTTGCCTGGGTCTGGACGCCATGTGGCAACTGGTGGGCTTTTTTCTCGGTTGGCGAGGCAATCCCGGCCGCGGCCGCGCACTGGGGGCAGGAGAGATCAAATTTACCGGGCAAATTTTGCCCGATGCGGGCAAAATCACGTACCGGATCGATATCAAGCGGATAATTGAACGCAAACTGGTGATGGGAGTCGCCGACGGCCGCGTCCTGGCGGGTCATGAGGAAATTTATTTGGCCTCCGATCTGCGCGTGGGCTTATTCCATCCCGACAAAATCTAGTAGGATTGACACCATGATGAGACGAGTAGTAATCACCGGGCTCGGCATCACTTCCTGTCTGGGTACGGACGCGGTCGCGGTCAGTGAATCGCTGCGCGAGGGCAGGCCCGGCATCAGTTTTCAGCAGGAGCAGGCCGATATGGGGATGCGCAGCCACGTAGGCGGGGCTGTCGATATCGACCTGAAACAGCACATCGACCGGAAGATCCTGCGTTTCATGGGCCCGGCCGCCGGTTATGCCTACGTGTCCATGCAGCGTGCCATCGAGGATGCGGGCCTCGGTGAAGATCAGGTTTCCAATCAGCGCACCGGCATTGTCGCCGGCTCCGGCGGCGCCTCTTCGGGCAACCAGGTGGAAGCGGCCGACATCATCCGCGACCGGGGATTGCGCCGCGTCGGCCCCTACCGGGTCACCAGGACCATGTCCAGCACAGTATCCGCCTGCCTGGCCACGGCCTTCCGCATCAGGGGGATCAACTACTCCATCTCTTCGGCCTGCTCCACCAGTGCCCATTGCATAGGCAACGCCACGGAACAGATCCAGATGGGCAAGCAGGACCTGGTGTTTGCCGGTGGCGGGGAGGAACTGCACTGGACCATGAGCAGCATGTTTGACGCCATGGGGGCGCTTTCCACCAGGTACAACGATACCCCGCAACGCGCTTCTCGGGCCTACGACGTCGACCGCGACGGTTTTGTCATTGCCGGTGGCGGCGGCATGGTGGTGGTGGAAGAACTGGAACATGCCCTGGCCCGGGGCGCCAAAATCTATGCCGAACTGGTTGGCTATGGGGCCACTTCGGACGGTCATGACATGGTGGCTCCGTCCCGGGAAGGCGCGGTGCGTTGCATGCGGCAGGCGTTGGCCGGGGTAGCGGGCAAGGTCGACTACATCAACGCCCACGGCACCAGCACGCCCGCCGGTGACATGGCGGAACTGGATGCCATCAAACAGGCATACCAGGATAGTGCCGTGCCCTGGATCAGTTCCACCAAGTCACTGTCCGGCCACTCCCTGGGCGCGGCCGGGGTACACGAAGTGATCTATTCCCTGTTGATGATGCAGGGTGACTTCATCGCCCCTTCAGTCAATATCGACAACCTGGACCCCGCGGCCGGTGACCTGCCCGTGGTGCGCGAGCGCATGGACGACGCCGGTCTGCAGCGGATCATGACCAACAGCTTCGGCTTTGGCGGCACCAACGCTTCGCTGGTACTGGAACGCTATAGCTGATCCAGCAACAACAGCTCGATACTGTCGCCACGGCCGATGACCCGCCCCGGCGGGACCACGGCGAGCGCATTGGCATAGCTGACCGAACTCAACACGCCGGAACTCTGGTTGGGATAGAGCCTGGCCACTAACCGACCGTTCTCGACCACGGCCAACACCCGCAGATATTCCTCCCGGGTACCCGCGCGCCGGAGCTCGAAATCCGCACTCGCCGGCAGCCGCAGCGGCGGCTCGTCGGTGATCCCCAGACTGCGCTGCAGCCACGGCCTCACCACCAGGCAAAAGGTCACAAACACTGCCACCGGGTTGCCGGGCAGGCCAAAAAAAGTCGCCGCCCCGAGCCGCCCGAAGGCCAGCGGTTTGCCGGGTTTGAGGCGCAGTTTCCAGAGCCGCAATTGGCCCAGTCGTCGTACCTGGGCGGTGACGTGGTCTTCCTCTCCCACCGATACTCCGCCGGTGCTGATGACGCAATCGGCACCCTCGGCACCGCGCCGCAAAGCCTGTGCGGTAGCCTCGGCGCTGTCGGCCACCAGGCCCAGGTCTATCACCTCGGCCCCTTCGCGTTGCAGCAAGCCGCCCAGGGTGTAACGATTGGAGCTGTAGATCTGTCCTCGCCGCAAGGGCCCCGACCCCGGTTCCACCAGTTCGTCGCCCGTGGACATCAGCGCCACCCGCGGTTTGCGTCGCACCGGCACCGCATCCACTCCCAGCGAGGCCAACAGGCCCAGGTCCGCGGCTCGCAGAACCCGGCCGGCACCCAGTACCAGGGACTCCTCGACAATATCCTGGCCGCGACGGCGAATGTTTTCACCCGGGCGAACTGGCCGGTCGAGCTGTACCTGACCATCCTCCGCCGTACAATTTTCCTGCATCGCCACCGCGTCGGCCCCCTCCGGGACGGGTGCCCCGGTGAATATGCGCGCCGCCGTGCCAGTGGCCAATGGCTCCCCTGCGGCGCCGGCGGGAATGCGCTGGCTGACCGGCCGCCGACCGACGCCTTCAGCGCTGCGCACTGCATAGCCATCCATGGCGCTGTTGTCTTCGCCGGGTACCGCCAGGCCGGCATACTGATCTTCGGCCAGCACCCGCCCCAGCGCCGCACCCAGGGCGCAGGGCCCGGGCTCGGCGGGCAGTACTTCCACCTCGGCCAGTATCAGCGGCAGTGCCTGTTGTAATGGAGTCAAGCCGGCGAACCCGGATCGGAGGCAGACTTGCGGGTACGCAGCACACCCACAAAGTTACAGGGGCGATGGCCGCCATCCAGTTGCTCGCGAATCACGCCGTTCCAGGCGGTCCGACAGGCCCCCGGGGAACCGGGCATGCAGAGAATCAGCGTCTGGTTGGCCAATCCCCCCAGCGCGCGGGACTGGATGGTGGAGGAACCGATTTCCGCATGGGACAGGGCTCGGAAGACTTCACCAAAGCCTTCGATCACCTTGTCCAGCAACGGGGTGACGGCCTCCGGGGTGCTGTCCCGACCCGAGAAACCGGTGCCGCCGGTAACCAGCACGGCATCCACATCTTCGCTGGCAATCCAGCGCGAAACCACTGCCCGAATCTGGTAGATGTCGTCGCGCACGATCACCTTTTCCGCCAGTTGGTGCCCCTCTGCCGAAAGGGCCTCCACCAGGTAGTGGCCGGAACTGTCCTCTTCTTCGCCGCGGCTGTCGGACACCGTCAAAACGGCCACCGACAGTTTGCCCTGGTTTTCTCCACTCATGGTTCGGTTTCCTCCTGTTGTGCATAAAACTCTTTTACCTGCCCTATGACACTGGTGCGCCAGGGTTGCTGCCTGATGGCAAAGGTGTTGCAGATGCGGGTGCAGTCCAATTCCCAGTTGAACGCCTGGGGCGCCGCCCTTTCCCGCGCTGCCTCGTCGTTCAGGTCCCGAAACTGGGACGCGGCCGCCAACAGCACTTCTCCAAATTCGTGGCAATTGGTGGCCCCCGCGCTGCAATAGTGAAAGTTGCCCCAGGCCTGCACGCCGCAACTGTACTGATCCACCAGGGCGGAAATGACCCAGGCGGCATCCTCGACCGGTACCGGAGAGCCGCGCCTCTCCTTGCTCAGGTGCAGTGTCTCTCCGCTATTGATCTGGTTCAGCATATGGGTGATGGCGTTGATGCCGGTCGGGGCGAACACCGGCCCCATCCGCAGCACTGCGTGGCGTTCACAGCGGCGGCGCACCTCGGTTTCGGCGCTGATCAGCAGTTTCCCCAGGGACGAGGTACTATCGGTGGGGTCATCTTCGCGATAGGGCCGCAGGGCGGCGCCGCTGAATACGCGGGCGCAGGACAGGGCCAGCAGAACCGTGCCGCTGGCCTCGGCGGCCTTCGCCAGCCAGCGGCTGCGATCCACATCGATTTCGTGCACGCGCAGCCCACCGTCGGCGGAGGCCTGCAGGCGCAAATCGATGGCCAGGTCACAGGCGGCGCGACGCAGGGCCTTCTTGGCTTGGCGTTGCCGGTTCCAGCGGCAGTCGGAGCGTTTCAGCCCCAGGAATTCCCGTTCCCGCTGGGTAAACAACCGTCGCAGGGCCTGCCCGACCGGGGTATCGGAACCGATGATCAGGACGCGCACCGGCCCAGGTCAGAAGGGACAGATGCACATGGGGGGGTGACGACGCAATGGAATGCCCTTCCACTTCAAGCGCTCGTTGCTCGCAAATCCCATTTGCCTGTCCGTTTCTGTCTAGTCAGCGGGTATTTGAGGCAGAAATCTCTGTATTTCCGGCCCGGAATTCACCCAATCCTACACCAGATCACTACCGTAGTCATCGCCATTGGCGTGCTCTGCAAAACTGTGAAATTGGTCTATACTGAAGTTATGGCAGAGTCGATGTCATTTCTCGACACCCACGAGACGATTCGGAAACTGGTGAAATCCGGCATGCCGGAATCCCAGGCCGAAACCGTGGTGAGCCTGCAAGTCCGGTTCATGGAGCGCAACTTCGCTTTGAAGACCGATATCGAAGCCATGCGGCAGGGTACCAAAACCGATATCGAAGCCTTGCGGCAGGATACCAAGGCAGAGATTGCCACCACCAACGCCAACATCGAGACCCTGCGACTGGAAACCAAGGCCAATATCGAGGTTTTGCGGCAGGAGACCAAGACTGAGATTGCCGTCACCAATGCCAACATCGAGACCCTGCGACTGGAAACCAAGGCCAATATCGAAACCCTTCGCCAGGAAACAGAGAAACTGATAGCACTCGGCAAGAGCGATACCATCAGGTGGTTTGTCGGCGTTAATGTCGGGCTCGCCACCCTGCTCATCACCACCTACAGGTACTTCTGATTTCGTTCTTATCCGGAACCATATCCCACTCACAATGTTGTAAACAAACAGATCTGTCCGCTTTCCGGACATAAGTTTCTGGCTCTCCGCAGGCACTGCGCGGAAGGATCAGTGGCTCCGGTGCGGTAACCGGTTTTCATTCTTCGGACGAAACCTCGGGCTTCTGAAGCACGCCCAGCGCTTCGGTGCGCTGTTGCCGGTGCCGGCGCGCCAGTTCACGCATGTCGACGGCGGGGTCGGACTTGTCGACGATTTCCAGGCCCAGCAGGGTCTCGATGACATCCTCCATGGTCACGATTCCCGCCATGCCGCCGAATTCGTCCAGCACCACTGCCAGTTGCTCCTGACGCTTGCGAAACTCCGCGAACAGGTCGGTGACGGCAAAGGTCTCCTCGACGGCGACGATCTCGCGGCGCAGCGTCGCAATGGGCCGGTCTCCACCACCGTCCAACTGCGCGTACAGCAGGTCCGTTTTCAGCACATAGCCGGTGATGCGGTCCTTGGACTGGTCGAACACGGGAATCTGTGAAAACGAATGGCTCTTCGCCGTGTCGTAGTAGTCGGCGATGCGCTCGGTTTCCGATGCCGCCGCAACGACCGTATGCGGGGTCATCACATCCTGCACCTCGATGGTCTGAAAGCGGAGCAGGTGGCCGATCATCTCGCTTTCCCCGGCCTCGAACACACCTTCCTCCGCGCCCAGTTCCGCCATCGCCAGAAAGTCGGTGCGCGTCAGTATCGGACGTGTCGCGTCGCGCTTCAGACTGCGGGTAACGTACTGGCTCAGCCACACGAAGGGGGCGAGCGCCAGGGTCAGTACGCGCAGCGAGTGCACGGTGAACGTCATCAGTCGCTGCCAGTAGAGGGCGCCGATGGTCTTCGGCACGATCTCCGAGAACACCAGTATGGCGATGGTCATGCCGGCCGGAACTGCGAATCGGGTGACCCAGGGGTTCGCCTCTTGCCAGATTACCGCCGCCTGTGCGCCGACGCCGATGGCGCCGACCGTGTGGGCGATGGTGTTGAGCGTAAGGATCGCCGCCAGGGGGCGGTCGATGTTGGCCTTGAAATCTTCCAGATAGCGGCCGACCCGGCTGCCCTGCTGTGACTGCAGGCGCGCGTGACTCGGCGTGATGCTGAGCAGCACCGCCTCCCACAATGAGCAGAAGAATGAGAAGAGCAGCGCGAACAGGAAGAACGTGACGAGCAGGGTGTACATACGGGCAATTTACCTATTCAGCCCACACAAAGCCACACCAGGCGTCGCACCGCAGTGCAGTCATCGCGATTGGCCGGGTTTACGGGCGTAGAACCTGGTGCAGCCGGATTGACGCAGCAGCACCGGCAGCAGATTGACGGGCAGGAAAAGCAGCAACAGCAACAGGTAATACCTGCTGCGCCCGCGTTGCAGGGCCGGGTTGTTGCGCAGGTCCGGCACTCGCCGCTGCCGCCAGTTCTGCACCGACAGTGCCCAGTGACTGGTATTCAGTTCATGGTGGATGCGGATCCCGGTAAAACCAGCCTCGTGCAACTGCCTCCGCAGGAACCCGCTGCTGAACTGGTAGGTGTGCCGGGGCACATGGTTGCCACCCCAGTAACGACCAAACAGGCGCCGCTCCAGCGAGTCGAACCCGGGGACCTCCCCCACCAGGTGACCGCCGGCGCGCAGCAACTGAAAACTTCGGCTGAGTTCCGCGGCGGGGTCCAGTGTGTGTTCCAGGTAGTTGTTCATGGAAATGAGGCAAAACGCGTCACTTTCCGACGGGTACTCCAGGAATGTCCCGCAATAGGCCTCGATCTCCCGCTTCTGAAGATCGCGAACCACGGCATCGTTAAAGTCGATGCCGTGTAGACGGGACAGGCCCATGGCGCGCAAACCCAGCAGGAATTCCCCGGCGCCACAGCCCACGTCCAGCACCCGCGAATCGGCGTCCACCAAGCTGGACATCTTGCTCCTGAGCAACGCCTCTTTCAATGCATGCAACCACGAGAACAGCTTGCCGCGGCGTTCCCTGGTGGCGTAACCGTGGTAGTCGATCCGGTAGGCGCGCTTGAGGTCTTCCAGTTCGGGAAAGGGATGGAGTTGCACGCCCCCGCAGGCCAGGCACTGCCGGTAGTCGTATTCGCCGGCCACTCCATACTCCCAGTCCCGCATCCCCTCGGTAACGCAGCGGAAATTCCGGTTCCCGCAAAAGTTGCAGCAATACTCGGCAGGCATGGCCAGCTCACCAGGGCAGGGCCCGGAACCAGCCCCACAGCAGAGCGGCGTAGCCTCCCCGGTAGTGTTCGTAGAGGGGTTCGTCGCTGCCTCGGTCATGGTACAGCGCCGGCGCGACGCGGCGGTGTGCCCGTTCCAGTTCATTGCAGGGAATGAACACGTGTTCGTGGTGCTCTGCGTGATAGTTGAAGCAGAACGTGCCCAGCAGCTTTTCGCCCAGGAAAGATCCGCTAATGGTGCGCACGGTGACGCGGCCCCCGGGGCTGGCGTGTTCGCAGAATGTCCGAGCAAAGCTGAAGAATTTTCCGAAAGTAAGCAGCGGTAACAGCCATAACCACAGGTAGTACTGCCAGCCCACCAGAGCGTGGAACAGCAGCAACAGCAGGCCCTGGATCATTGCAATTTGCAGCAGACCGCGCGCGCGCGAGCGGTCTGCAGCCCCCGCTTCCGGGGCCGCAGCCTGGCGCAGTCCGAGAAATTGCAGCACGCTGTTCACGCCACACAGGTTCATGGCGCATCGCGCGATGAACTGGCGCCGGTTGCCGGGGAATCCCGCGTAGTTCACATAGTCGGGGTCTCGCTGCGGATCACCCAGGAAGCGATGATGGTCCAGGTGCAGTCGACGGTAGCTGTCGCTGAAACCCACCGGCCAGCCCGCCAGCAGCCAGGCCAGCCGCTCGCGATGCGGGGCGCCAAACCGCATGTGCAGCCCCTCGTGAAGCGCGTTGAACAGGGCCAGCTGACCCCAGCCGATAACGATCCAGGCCGGCACCGAAGCAACCAGAAACGCCCCGGGTCCGAGCTCGCGGATGGAGTACAGCAGCGCAACCACCACAGCGAACAGACAGTAGATGGCAAGCGTTTTCGGAAAAATCCGGTTGTTGGCCGTCTTGAATTCCTGGACCGGTGAGGATCGGGTGACGGGGTGCTGATGGGTTTCTTCGCCGACGGTATACATTGCAGGTGCTATAGTACTGCAAAACCGGACCGGCCGAGAGCAAAAACGAACCAGGCGCGTGCTACCATCGGCAGCCATGCACAGAGCGTACCTGGGTAGGGTGTTGGCCGTTCTCATGGCGGGGACGATGGCCGGTGTGCTGGTTCTGTGGGCGGTAGACCCCTACGGCCTGTATCCCCGGATTCCAAAACTGAGCCCCGAACAGCCGGCCGACCTGTTCTGGTATCTCCGCCTGCACAAACCCTACAAGATGCAGTTGGTCGAAGCGGAGCAGTTGATTATCGGAAGTTCCCGCAGTGCCCGCCTGTCGCCCGCCCACCTCGTCGACGGAGACGGAGCCGCATACAACGCCTCCCTGCCCGGCATCACGTTGCGTGAACTTCGGCGCATGATCGAACATGCCCACGCAATCCGGCCCCTGACCAGAGTGGTGGCGGGCCTGGACTACTACATGTTCAGACCGGGGCACAGCAATCGCGCGTTTGTCGACCAGCGTCTGCGACGGGTCGACCCGACACCGGGGCAACGCATGCGCTTCGGCTACCAGGTGGTGCTGGATCGCTGGAGCAGTCTGATGTCCGTCGATGCGTTGCTGGATGCCTACTCGGTGATCGGCGATTCCGGGGGCAGTCAGCGTCAATTCCACGCCGACGGAACCTGGGAGGCAAGCGCGCCTCCGGACCGGACCGGGAACTGGCTGTACAGCATGCTCGCCAGGCAGAAATACGAGGAATTCAGCGAGGGCGGCGATGAAATCGACCTGGCGGAGCTGCTAGCCACCCTCGATTTTTGCAGGACGCAGGGCATCGAGATGATTCTCTTTGTTTCGCCGATGCACGCCCTCACGCTGAATGCGGTTGCGCTGTCGGGCCGTTGGGATGCGTATCTCGGTTGGCAACGGCAACTGGCAGAGGTAGCGGAGTCCCACCCGGCCCGGTTGCGCCTGTACGGACTGGAGAACAACACGCTTTTGATCACCGACCCGATCGGCGCGGAGCGACCCCTGTTCAACGACGGGGTGCACTACACGTCGCGCGTGGGCGACCTCGTCCTGTCGTGCATTACCCGGGGTGGGTCGGAGTGTTCCGAAGAACTGCAACCCATGCGGCTCGACGGGAGTTCCATAGATTCCTACCTGGTGGAACTGACGCGCTCAATGCAAACCTACGCACAAACCCATCCCCGGGAGTACGCCGCCCTGCGGCGCTGGCTGAAGCTATAGACCCGGCCCCGGGCCACCGCGTGCCGTGCGGGCGTGGGCCACCAGTTCGTAGTCCAGTGCCAGGCGTTGCTCCAGCGTCGCCAGGGTGGCGTCCTTCAAATGACCCGGCAGCAGCGGGTCGGGCGTGGGATACAGCCGCGGTACCCGGTCCGGGACGGGCAGGCTCATGGCCCGCAATACGCTGGCAAAGTCCTCTGCGAAAGTCTCGGTAAAGCCCACCAGCGAAAACTGCTGCAAGTGCTCTTTGGCCAGGGTCAGGAGCTGGGACTCGCTCCGCAGGGGGCGGCGCCGGCGCTGTTCCATCCAGTAATCGTCGGCGATCTGCCAGCACTGCTGGTTGTCCAGCATTTCCACGACCTCGGGTCGCATCGAGCAAAAAAATTCGTCGACCGGCAGGCGGGCAGCGGTGCGGGCTACCGCAAAGCGCTTCTGCATGCCCTCATGCAACAGAAATTTGTAGAGCGACAACACGCGATGCAGCGGGTCCCGCAAAATAGTCAGCGAGTAGCTGCCGGCGAGCAACTCTTCCACCTGGGAGTAACCGAAGTGGCCCGACACCAGTTTGTAATGTGACAACTGACCCGCAGGCAGGCGCTGCCCGGGAAACTGCAGGAAGTCACCGTGGGAGAGGACCGAACCGGGGGGCAGCAGCTTGCGCAGGTACGCCACCAGGGAAGTACCTGCCGTTTTCGCGATGTGCAGGAATACCACGGGCGTCGTCGGCATGTGCCTCCCGTTCACGGTGTCGCACCTGTCGAGGGAGTAACCGGGGCCATGCCGTGTGATCGGCAAATATCCATCTGCAACCGCGGCGCCGGATTCAACCCGGCGCACCCGGAGAATAACGGCACCAGGCCTCGATGCCGGTGGCGGTTTCCAGCAGGACGCTGAACTCCCCTCGCGCAGCGGGCAGCACCAGGCCCTGCCAGCGGGTGTTGTCGGCAGACAGCAGTGTGTGCGGACGGTACTCGCCCCGGTGCACCGGGCTCAGGCGGCCAACCAACTGCTCTCCCTGGTACAGAAGCACGGCTCGTGTCGCCCATCCGCGTGGCACGCCGAGCTCCGCGGTCGCTGTCCGGGGGGCGGTTTCACGGGGAAATTCGGGAAACCCCTGAACCGGTCCCCGGCTGAGTCGTACCGCGCCCCCTGCGCAGGCGGCAAGCTGATCCAGGCCCGCGACGGGCGCCGCGGGCGCCCGGTAGGCGAGTTGGTTTTTGACGTAGTATGCATCGAAACTGTAGACGAATTCCGGTGTGAACCGGTTGCCGGGGGTGGGACTCAAACCGCGGCTCCGGGCCAGTCGACCGCGATTGAACAACTGCGCCGCACTTTCCGCGCTCTGGATTTCCTCCCGCAGGTAACTGCCCGCGGGCGCCTGCTGAACCAGCGCCAGCGCCACCAGGGCGAGACCGATTGCGGCCGCCCGGGCACCGGAACGGGGCTTGTGCGCCAGTAGCAGGCCCGACAGGCTCAGCCAGTACATGACCACCACGGTCTGGTAGCGCTCGTAACTGGGACCGTGGATGTGGTTGGGGTGCACCAGGACCCGGCCGAGTTGCGTGGCTACCGCGACGCCCAGGCAAAGACCGGCGACGATCAGGCAAAAGCTGATCCAGGCAGACGGCTTCTCGTGCCGCCGCAGTGCAGCGCGCGCAGTGGAAACGGCATACAGGGCGAGAACGGCAATCGAACCCAGGCCCAGGACCTTGGCGGCGAGGGGGGATTCCGCACTGTACGGCCAGGTGAGAAACCTGAGGGTTTTCTCGGCGATGTGCAGCGGGGTATTGGCGGCCAGCGCCGCCTCGGCCGCGCCGCGAATTTGTTCAATCACCGCCGGCGTGCCGAGGTCCCACTGGCTGGCGAGAACGGCATCGGAACTCATGCCCGCGCTGTAGAGCCCCGCGCTGGTTACACTGAGCACCAGCGCCGGCAGCAGCGCGCGCCGCTGGTAAAGCATCGCAATGACCGGCAGCATCAACCAGCCGATCACACCGGCAAAGGTGCAGAAGGCCGAAGCCGCACAGAGCAGGTAGGCCAGCCCCCAGCGCAGCACCCCGGCCGCGCCCGGTTTTTGGAGCAGCAGGAAAAAAGCCAGCAGGACACCGGCAAAGCTCAGGTGCCAGCTGATGTTGATGGGGTTGACCAGGTTCCACAGGTGCGAGGGGCTGAACAGCCAGATCAGGGCCAGTGACGCGACAAAAATGAGCGTCCGCAAATCCCTGAAAGAGCCGCTGGCAAGGCGCGTGTACAGTACTGTGATGGCAATCAGGCTCACCCAGCCCAGGGCGTAGAAGCTGTGGTTCTGGCCCGCCAGGTAGCGAGTGTCCAGCAGCATCAGCAGGCGCGGGATCGCGATCCGATGGGTACCGTAGTGGGGTTCAATCCAGAGCCGGAAGGTGGCGTTTTCTCCCTGCAACTCGAGCACCTGGCCCAGTACCAGGAACAGGTCTCGCCAGGGCAGTTGCGGGTGGTAGCGGAACCAGACAGCAGTGGTCCAGCCGGTCCACAGGGTGGCCAGTAGCAGCGCGAGGGCTACGACCAGCCACTCGGCCGCAATCCAGCGGCGCAGTGGGCTGCCTGCAGAGGCAGTCGGCTCATGCATTGGGCATCCGGATGCGCAAGGTAATTCCAATCTCCCGCCGCTGTGTTCGGGACCCGTGGTCAGTCGGGCACAGGATAATCGACCAGGGGAGCCAGCGCACCCCGGGGCGGCGGGTTCCCGGGGATGCCCCCGGTCCGCAAATCCCAATATAATGCCGGTTCCGGGAGCGCATCCGAGCCCGTCGATTCTGGAAAGTCTGCCAATGCCCCCAGCCGAGATGCCGCCGCAGTTGGACAGACTCTGGGCGTGGCTCTACCCCTGCGCCGCAGTCGTGCTCCTCGCCCTCCTGCTGCGCCACCATTTCCTGATCGTGTCGGCACTGGTGCCACTGGATTACTACGAGGGCTCAAACCTGCTGATCACCGCCATCATTGCTGCCGGTGACAATCCATTCACCCGGGATTTCCAACCTGCGGCCATGTCTGTGTATCCGCCGCTCTACAACGTCCTGGTAGCACCGCTGACCTGGGTTTTTGACAACACGCTGCAATTGCACCGCCTGGTTTCCGCGCTGTTCATCGTCATCAGTTGCTGGATTTGTGGTCGAATCGTCCTGCTTGCGGGTGCTTCGTGGCGTCACGCGCTGGCGGCGGCGGCCACGCTCTACGCGGCCCTCCTGTTCTACGTCACCCCGGTAGCCAGCGCCAACGCATTGGGCGTTTGCCTGTACCTGTCGATCATCTACCTGCCCTGGAAGCACCGCTATTCCAACGCCAGCCTCGCGCTGGCCTGTGTGCTGGCGGTACTGGTGTTCTACGTCAAGCAGTATTTCATCCTGGCCATGGCCATGCTGTGCCTCTACCTGTTCGTGTACCAATCCATGCGCCGCGCACTGCTGCTGGGTTGTGCCTTCGCGCTGCTGCTCGCCGGGTCGCTGCTGCTGGTGTACCTGACCAGCCCCTATTATCTCGACAACACCCTGTTTTCCCCGGCGGCGGCTTTTTCGCTCCTGCGGATGGCGAGTATTGCGCACCTGCAGTTCTCCGCCTTTGCCGGGCTGTACTGGCCCCTGCTGTTGATACTGTTGCTCTGGATGACCTGGCGAATTTACCTGCAGGGCTGGCAGCAGGCGCTGCGGGACCTGCTCGCCGCGTGGCGGCCGCGCAGCGGAGCGCAGGCAGGGGACAGGCGGATATTCTGGTTCTGCCTGGCCTGGTCGAGCCTGGTGGTGTTCTTCTACCTGGGCCGTAATCCGGGCAATTACCTGAGCTACCTCTTTCAGTTGATCTCCCCCTTCCTGATCATCAGCTTCTTTTCGCTGCTCGCACTGGAGAAGAAATTGGCGATACTCGCGCCGCTGGTGGTGGTGTGCTTCTACCAGGTCTACGCGCTGTTGCCGGATGACTTTTCCACCACCGGGGAAAACTGGCGCAGGGTGGATCAACTGGTCGCTGACAATGAAGACATCCTGGCTTCGCAAATGCTGGTGGCAACGTTGCTGAAACACGGTCGTGCGGTGGAGCAGGACGGGCATACCTTCTATTTTCCACTGGCGGTCAACAAACCGAAATTCCTGCTGAAAGCAAACCCGGAAGACCGGGTGGAGGCTGTGTGGGAAGAATATATCACCGGAATCTACCGCAAGATCGAAGCGGCAGAGTACGACCTGATCATGGTGACCCCCTGGGATGGGAACGGTATTTTCAATCACAACCCTCCGCCCTTTTCAGACCTGGGCGGAATGGCCTTCCTCAGGAAATACTACTACCTGGACGAGACCCTGGCGCTGTCGATGACGGAACGGCACGGCGGTAGGACGCATTCGCTGCGGATATGGCGGCCGCTGCCACAGTCTCACATTTTTTGATATGTTAATATAGATATAATTTGATTAAATATATGTAAATACAAATCGATATAGGTGTATCATGGACGCAGTTGCTGCATTTACAAGGAAGTTGAAGGAAGCGCGCAAGGCGAAAGGCCTCAGTCAGCGCGAGCTTGCCAAGCTTGCCGGGGTGCCCCAGAGCCATATCTCCAGGATCGAGAATGCCGGGGTTGATCTCAGGGTATCAAGCCTGGTCGAGATCGCGCGGGCGCTTGATCTTGAACTCACATTGGTGCCGCGCAAGGCTGTGCCTGCAGTAAATTCCATTGTGCGCAGTACGCAGCCTGCCCAGCCGCGCCCTGCTTCATCCATTGCCAGGGAGCTTGCCAGGCTGGAAACGGTTGCTGGAAAGATTGCCAAGCAGTACGGTGCGATGAAAGAGATCTCCCAGCTACAAAGCCGCATTCATGATTTCACGCGGATTGATTTGCCTTCCTCCTATTTGGACAGCGTTGAAAAGTTCAGCAAGCTCCTGCAGCAAATTCATAAACAGCCGGTGTCTGTCCAGAAATTGAACGAAACGCTCAGGAAGCTGGAAGGGTTCCGCAATCAGGTGGCCCATGGTTTGCCCGAGAGAGTGACGACAGGCCACCGGCCCGTTTATAGCCTGGAGGAGGATCATGGCTAATGTATCTGTCCTCGACGTTCTTCTCTATGGTCAGCTCATTGGCACGCTGACCAATCTCGAGGGTGACAGGAGCCTGTTTGCATTTACTGAAGACTATATTGCCGATACGAACCGGCCCGTATTGGGGCTGGGTTTCAAGGATCGTTTTGGTGAGCTTGTCACCGAATTCAGGCCCTATCAGACCAGCGTCATGCCGTTCTTTTCGAACCTTCTGCCGGAAGGGCGGATGAGGGAGTATCTCGCTGCGCGTGCAGGGGTGAACAAGGCCCGTGAGTTCTTTTTGCTCTGGGTATTGGGAATCGATCTGCCCGGAGCGCTGACGATCAGACCGGCAGAGGGACAGGAATGGCCGCCCACCGCTGGTGACGATCCGGATCACCATGGTGATCAGGGTGAAGGTGGAAAGATACTGCGCTTTTCCCTTGCCGGTGTGCAGCTGAAATTTTCTGCCGTAGCAGATGCTGCCGGCGGCCTGGCGATCCCTGCCAGGGGGGTCGGCGGTTCCTGGATCGTAAAGCTCCCGTCCGAGAAATTTAATGGCGTGCCCGAGAATGAATTCTCGATGCTCACACTGGCACGCCAAATTGGCATGAACGTGCCTGCGGTAGAGCTTGTGGAAATCGATGCGATCGGCAACTTGCCCGAAGAAGTGTATTCCATGAGAGGACAGGCGCTGGCCATTGAGCGGTTTGACCGTCTTGGTGATGGCAGCGCTGTTCACATTGAAGACTTTGCGCAGATCTTCGGTCTGTACCCCCGTGACAAGTACAAGAAGGCATCAGCGGTTACTATCGCGAGTGTAATAGGAACTGAAAGTGATGAGAGAGATGTCGCCGAGTTCATTCGCCGACTTACCTTCAATACGATGATCGGCAATGCCGATATGCATGCTAAAAACTGGTCCGTCTATTATCCGGACAGGGTGACTGCGCGGCTTGCTCCAGCCTATGACTTTGTTTCAACCATTCCGTATCTGGCGGACGATGAGGGGGCTCTCAAATTCTCCCGCACAAAGCGTTTTGATGAGTTTGATGAGGAGGAGCTTGCAAGTCTTGCGGACCGCGCGCACCTTCCCAAGGCGCTGGTCCTCGATACGGCGCGGGAGACGGTAGCGCTCTTCCGTGAAACATGGGCGGCTGAAAAAAGCAGTCTGCCGTTCTCTGGTGACGTGGCAGAAGCCATTGATACGCATTTGAAGAAGCTGCCGTTTGCCCGATCATAATGCCGGGTCGGGCCCGGCCTAAAACGGAATATCGTCGTCAAAATCTTCAAAATTGCCGCCCGATTGACCTGCGTCCGCTGGCGCCCCCTGCTCGGGCGCCGGCTGAGCGGCGGCCTGCTGCCGGGGAGCGGCGGAATGGCCACCCTCCGACTGGGCGTCGCGGCTATCCAGCATCTGCATTTCATTGGCGATGATTTCGGTGGTCCAGCGGTCGGCCCCGGACTTGTCCTGCCATTTGTTGGTACGCAGTGAGCCCTCGATATAGACCTTGGATCCCTTGCGCAGGTATTCATTGGCAATTTCCGCCAGGCGATTGAAGAACACCACCCGGTGCCACTCGGTTCGCTCCTGCTGCTGCCCGGTCTGTTTGTCTTTCCAGCCCGTGGAAGTAGCCAGGGAAACATTGGTGACCGGGGTCCCCGACGCGGTGGAGCGGAACTCCGGGTCCTGGCCCAGGTTGCCGATCAGAATCACTTTATTGATGCCACGAGCCATGAGTTTGCCCTCTTCTCATTGAGCAAAAACTATAACAACCCAAACCAGCAAATGCGACCCTCGGAACCAGCTATTTGTCTTCTAAACCGATCGATTTTGCAGGCCCGTACCCGCTTCGCCTATAATCGGTAAGTTTTGTATTCGATGCTGCAACATGGAAACCATCCAGGTTCGCGGGGCTCGGACCCACAACCTCAAGAACATCGATCTGGATATTCCCAGGGACCGCCTGGTAGTCATTACCGGCCTGTCCGGTTCCGGTAAGTCCTCGCTGGCTTTCGACACGCTCTACGCCGAGGGACAGCGCCGCTACGTCGAATCCCTGTCCACCTATGCCCGGCAATTCCTGTCGATGATGGAAAAACCGGATCTGGACCACGTGGAAGGCCTGTCTCCGGCCATTTCCATCGAACAGAAATCCACATCCCACAACCCCCGCTCCACGGTGGGCACCATCACCGAAATCTACGACTATCTGCGCCTGCTGTTCGCCCGCATCGGCGACCCGCACTGCCCGCAGCACGGCATCACCCTGCAAACCCGCACCGTAAGCCAGATGGTGGATTCGGTGCTGGCGCTGCCCCAGGGCACCCGCCTGATGCTGTTGGCGCCGGTGGTGCGGGAGCGCAAGGGCGAGCACCTGCACCTGCTGGATGAATTGCGCCGCTCGGGTTTTGTGCGCGTGCGCATCGACGGCATCGTCAGCGACCTCGACGATACCCCGGCGTTGGACAAGAAGAAAAAGCACACCATCGAGGTCGTGGTCGATCGCTTCAAGGTGCGCGCCGACCTGCGGCTGCGGCTGTCCGAATCGTTTGAAACCGCGCTGGCCCTCACCGATGGCATCGCCAGTATCAGCCACATGGATGGCGACGGGCACGCCGAGGACACCCTGTTTTCCTCCCGCTTTGCCTGCCCGAAATGCGGCCACAGCATCGGCGAGCTGGAACCCAAACTGTTTTCCTTCAACAACCCGGTCGGTGCCTGCCCGAGCTGCGACGGTCTCGGGGTGCGGCAGTATTTCGACGCCGAACGCATCGTACTGCATCCGGATGCCAGCCTGGCAGAGGGGGCGGTTCGCGGCTGGGACAGAAGGAATATCTATTATTTCCACATGCTGGTATCCCTGGCCAAACACTATGGTTTCGATATCGACCAGCCGTTCAGCAAACTGGACCCGCGCCACCGCGACATCATATTGCACGGCAGCGATGGCGAAAAAGTGCAGTTTTCCTACGTCAACGACCGCGGCGACGTGTTTCGGCGCAAGCACGCCTTCGAGGGCATTCTGCCCAACCTGGAACGCCGCTACCGGGAAACCACCAGCCACGCAGTGCGTGAAGACCTGGCCAGGTACCTGACCATCGCCGATTGCAACGATTGCGAGGGTACCCGGCTTTGTCGCGACGCCCGTCACGTGCTGGTGGATGGCCGCTCTCTGCCCTCCATTACCAAATTGCCGGTGGGAGATTCGCTGGCGTATTTCGAGAACCTGCAACTGACGGGTCGCAAGGGAGAAATCGCCGACAAGATTCTCCGGGAATTGCGCGCCCGCTTCCGCTTTCTGGTGGATGTCGGACTCAATTACCTGACCCTGGACCGCAGTGCCGAAACCCTCTCGGGCGGGGAGGCACAGCGCATCCGCCTGGCCAGCCAGATCGGCGCCGGTCTGGTGGGGGTGCTGTACATACTCGATGAACCCTCCATCGGTCTGCACCAGCGCGACAACGCCCGCCTGCTCAACACCCTGCATCATCTCCGCGACCTGGGCAATTGCGTACTGGTGGTGGAACACGATGAAGGGGCCATTCGCAGTGCCGACCACATTATCGACATCGGCCCGGGAGCCGGAGTCCACGGCGGTGAAATCGTCGCCGCAGGCAGCCTGCAGGACATCATGAATTGCGGCGAGTCCCTGACCGGCGCCTACCTGTCGGGCCGACGGGCCATTCCCATCCCGCTGCAGCGGGTGCCCCGCGACGACAGCAAAACCCTGCGTCTGCTGGGCGCGCACGGCAACAATCTGCAATCGGTGGACCTGGAAATCCCGCTGGGCCTGATGACCTGCGTTACCGGTGTCTCGGGAAGCGGCAAATCCACCCTGATCAACGCCACCCTCTACCCGGTGGCCGCCACCCGCCTGAATGGCGCCAGCAAGCTGGCGCCGGCGGCCCATCGGGATCTCGTGGGGCTGGAGCACATCGACAAGTGCATCGCCATCGACCAGGGACCCATCGGCCGCACTCCGCGCTCCAATCCCGCCACCTATACCGGTATTTTCACGCCGGTGCGGGAATTGTTCTCGGGCACCCAGGAGGCCCGCTCGCGGGGCTACAAACCGGGCCGCTTCAGTTTCAACGTCAAGGGCGGACGTTGCGAAGCCTGCCAGGGGGACGGCGTGACCAAGGTGGAAATGCACTTTCTGCCCGACATCTACGTGCCCTGTGACGTATGCCAGGGGCAACGCTACAACCGGGAAACCCTGGAAATCCGCTTCAAGGACAAGAACATCCACGATGTGCTGGAGATGACCGTGGAGGAGGCGCTGGACTTTTTCGCCGCGGTGCCTGCCGTTAAGAGGAAACTGCAGACCCTGATGGATGTGGGTTTGTCTTATATTCGCCTCGGCCAGGCCGCCACCACGCTGTCCGGTGGCGAGGCCCAGCGGGTGAAACTGTCGAAGGAGCTGTCCCGGCGGGGCACGGGCACGACCCTGTACATTCTGGATGAACCCACGACCGGCCTGCATTTCCAGGATATACAGCAGTTGCTGTCGGTATTGCACCGGCTGCGCGACCAGGGCAACACGGTCATCATCATCGAGCACAACCTGGAGGTCATCAAGACCGCCGATTGGGTGGTGGATCTCGGTCCGGAGGGCGGCAGTGGCGGCGGCAGGATCATCGCCACCGGCACCCCGGAGCAGGTCGCCGCGGTAGCCGGCTCACACACCGGGCAATTTCTGAAGTCGGTACTGCCCGGGGCCGCCAGCGACACCTGCAAGGCCGCCTGAGGGCTAATCGAAGCCGAGTTCGGCCGCCAGCCTGCGGCCCAGGGCCACGCTCTCGGCAATCGAGCGATCCTCCGGGTAGTAGTGCGAGGTATCGGCAATCAGCAGCCCGGGAATGGTGGTCTGCAGCGGCGGCAGTCTGGCCTCGAACCCGGGACCACACACCGGCTGGGCGTAGCGATAGCGGCCCACCGTGGCGTCGAGGATATCCGTCTCCCGCAACTCCGGGTTGAGGCGCAGCAGGTAGCCCCGGATCTTCTCCAGGAACACCTGGTCGCTGTCCCGGTAGGCCGGGTGGTCGCCGGGCAGGTAGTAGGGTACGTAGACGATATGCGTGTCCAGTGGCCGTAAATTGCTGTACTCGACCAGGCCCGGGATATCCATCTCCTGGTCGCAGATGTTCAGCCAGAAGTAACGGGTCAGCGGTTTTTTCAATTGCAGGATCACACAGACGCAGGCAATGTTGTCCAGCTCGCGATAGGCCTGCAACTGCGCCGCCGGCAGTGACGGCAGCATGGCCGGCACATAGGGCAGGGGGACCGTGGAAATCACCGCGTCGAAGCGCCGTTCGCCGCGCGCCGTGGCCAGCCCCTTGAGCCGGCCCTGCTCGAGCAGGATTTCCCGCACCGGACAGCCCAGCAGCACCTCGCCACCCCGTTCCCGGATTACCTGCAGCAGACGCTCGATCAGGGTTTCCGAACCGCCCTCGAGGTAGCCGTACTGCTCCCGCCACAGGTTTTTCCTGGACTCCCCCATGCGCCGCAGCCGCGCCCAGATCCAGGCGGCGGAGAGCTGCCCGGTGAAGTGGTGAAACTTGAGCAGGAACAGTCGTTCCCACAACAGTTTCCAGGTCTTCTCACCCAGCCAGGACTGCAGCCAGCTCGCCGCGTCCACGTTTTCCAGCCGCCGCCAGTCACGCCGTTTCAGGGACAGCAACACCAGCAGGCCATAGCGCAGTTTCTGCAACGGGCCGAGGTGGGGAAAGCGCAGCAGCGCCAGCGGGTCACCCCAATCCTGCAGCCGCTGCTCGACGTAGTAGCCCATGCGGGTTTCGCGCCAGCGCAGGGTATCGGCGATCCCGAGTTCCGCCAGCAGGTCAAACAGCGGCTGATCTCCCCGGCAGATGTAATGGTAGAAGCGCTCCAGGCGCAGGCCGGCAAAGTCGATGCTGACCGACATCCCGCCGGGCTGCGTTCCGGCTTCGAACACAGTGACTTCCGCGCCGCGCTCGAGCAGGTGGTGGGCACAGGCGAGGCCCATGGGACCGGCCCCGATGACGGCAACTGTCGGCGCCCGGCTCACTACCGTTTCAGCACGCATTGGCTGTAGCGCGGGTCCGCATAGGCCTCCTCGACGGCCTCGGCGAAGGGGGTTGCGTCGACGCGGAAAATACCTTCCCAGTCGATTACGGCAAACTGTTCATCGGTGACCAGGGCGCGCAGGTGATCCCGGGTGAAGGGCGGGTCGCGATCGAACCAGCCGTAGATTTCCAGCAGACCGTGGAACACCGGGTAGGGCAGCGGCAGCAGCAGGGTACGGCTGCCCACCGCGCGCCGGATGGCGCGGATGATGTCCACGTAGGCGAGTTTCTCCAGCCCGGAGATGTCGAACACCTGGGCGGTGATCCGTTGCCGCACGCAACTGAGGATGATCTGGCACAGGTCGCCGACGTAGAGCGGTTGGCGGATGTAGCGGCCGCGTCCGGGAATGGGAAACAGCGGGCTGATTTTCATGAATCGGGACAGCCAGCCCAGGTGCTTGCGGTCAAACCAGCCGAACAGCAACGTGGGCCGTAGAATACACCAGTCGAAGCTGCTGTCCCGCACCAGGGTTTCCTGCTGCAGCTTGGTACTGGTATAGGCGTCGTCTGCAATGGACTCGATCACCGAGGAACTGACGTGCAGCAGATACGGCCGCCGCGGCCCACTCATGGCCTCCAGCACCCGTTCGGTGGCGAGTACGTTGTTGCGCTGAAACTCCTCGGCCCGCAGGGAGCCGATTTGCGCGTGCAGCATGACCACCACGTCGGCCTGGCCCAGCAACTGCTGCCAGTCGCCGGGCACTGCCAGGTCCACCAGGTGGCAATCCAGTTCGGGTTGCAGTCGGCTCAACACCTTAAGATTGTGGGCGTGCTTGTCCAGCACCGCGATCCGGTGAAAGCCGGCCTGCCGCAGGCGAATGCCCAGGTTCTGGCCCACCAGGCCGGCGCCGCCGGTGATGACGATGTTCAACGCACCAGCCCCGGCTTCAAGCCGCCACCTTTCTGGCCAGCAGCAGAAACTGCTTGCCGAATACCCGCCACAGCACTGGCAGGCGCAGATACACCGACAGCAGGAAAGCCGGCGGTGGCCGGCCGCCGGACATGGTGTAGGGCAGAAAACCGGCGATGCAGTGTTCGGTCTCGAACCCGGTAAGCCGCAGCACGTCCTCCAGCGAGGCTTCGGTAAGGGCGACATGGTGATCCCAGAAGTCCCAGTAGGCGCCACCCACCAGGCGAATGTTCGGCCCCAGGCAGAGAATCCGGCCACCCGGGGCCAGGCAACGCCAGGCCTCGGCCAGGGTGCGCTCTATGGCGTTCTTGTCTGACAGGTGCTCCAGGAAGTTGCTGGTGAACACCAGGTCCAGCGAATCCGATTCCAGCGGCCAGGTGGTGGCGCAATCGCGCTCCAGGAACTGCACCTCGGGCAGCAGGTGACGGGCGCTGTCGGAATTGAGATCCATGGCGTATTTGTGCGCCGCCGGCACCTGGTTGATGAACTCCCCCCAGCCCGCGCCCAGGTCCAGCACCCGCTGCCCCGGGGCCATGAAGCGCTGGTAAAAATAGCGGCAGAGAATGCGCCAGACCCGGGTCCGATAGTCTTCGCGACCGCCAAAGCGGCGCCGATACGCCTCGGCGAGTTGCCGGTTGGAGGACATGCCGTCTACTCCGCCGCCTGCGGGGGGGTGGTGCTGTCCGCGCGGGACGCCCCGGCGTCCCGTGCAGCCACCCGCACCGCCACGCAGGCAAGTGAGGAACCGGCCACAAAACCCGGCAGCAGTCGCGTTTCCAGGGTAGTCAGGATACCCAGCAAGCGGTGCAGCCAAAACGGAAGGGCGCCGCCTACCGGAGCTTTGAGGCCGGGGTTGCGCCGCATTCCCAGCAGTTTCAGCAGCATCCCGGCCAGGTAGACCCAGTGGAAGAAATAGCGGGTGGCGATGGCCTGAAAACCACCCGCATCCAGTTCCGCCACCAGTTGCGGGCGGTTGTAACGCAGGTAGTGCCGCCAGTATTCATCGTAATTCGACCACATTTCCCGTCGCGCCGGGACAGTCACCAGCAGGTACCGGCTATTGGGAAATTCCCGCCACAGACGCCGCAGGAATTCCCTGCGCTCACCGATGTGCTCTATGACGTCGAGCAACAGCAGCACCTTGACCTGCTGCCTGGTTCGCTCGTCCAGGTCGAAAACGCTGGTGTTGGTATCGACCGACTCCCGCAGATGCGGCGGCAGTGGTGGATTGCCCAGTTCGACGCCGCGAATGCGGAGGCCCCTGTCCCGCAGGTAATCGATGACGATGCCGCCGCCACAGCCGACTTCCAGGGCCAGCTCTTCGCTGCCGAGCAGGGGCCGCAACCACCGCCACACCAGCTCGTTGCGTGCCCGATGCCAAAAATGCCCCTGACTGCCCTGGGGATAGCCCTGGGCGAACTGCGCCTCGCTGTAGACTTCAGCCATGGCCGCCACTCACGGAGCGGCGCCCGGCTCGCCGTCGGCAGTGCTCTGCCCACAGCGACGCTCGATCAGGTAGCGTGGCCGGCGTTTCACTTCCATGTAGGTCTTGCCGATGTACTCCCCGGCCACACCGATGGCAAACAGTTGCAGTCCACCCAGCAGATACACCGGGATCACCGTCGAGGCCCAGCCCGGCACCACCTGTTCCCCGAACAGGGCGGCGTGCAGGGCCCACAGCCCCAGCGTCACCGAGATGCCCAGCACCAGCACCCCCAGGACGGTGATGATGCGCAGCGGCATGATGGAAAACGAGGTGATGCCGCGCAGCGCGAGGCTCACCATGTTGCCGAGGGAATATTTGGACTCTCCGGCCGGGCGGCTGTGGCGCTGATACAACACCTGGGTCGACGGCAGGCCCAACAGCGGCACGATGCCGCGCAGGTACAGATTGGTCTCGCGAAACCGACTCAACGACTCGACGGCGGAGCGGCTCAGCAGGCGATAGTCGGCGTGATTGCGCACCGTGCTGATGCCCATCCTGGCAGCCAGCCAGTAGTGGGCTGCCGCGCTCCAGCGCTTGAAGAGGGTGTCGCCCGAACGCTGCTCCCGAACCCCGTAGACCACGTCGTTGCCCTCCACAAAGGCTCGCACCAGGTCGCCAAGCGCCGCCACATCGTCCTGCAGATCGGCGTCCAGCGAGATCAGCGCGTCTCCTTCGGCCTCCATCAATCCCGCGTACAGCGCGTACTGGTGGCCGAAATTGCGGGTCAGCTTGAGCCCGGCGACTCCAGGGTGTCGCTGCGCCAGACGGCAGATCTGCTCCCAGGTGCCATCGCTGCTGCCGTCATCGACAAAGTAGATTCGCGAATTCGGGCTGATCTGCTGCCGGTCCATGAGCCGCTGCAGTTCCTCCTGGATTCGTGCGGCACAGAGCGGCAGTATTTCCTCCTCGTTGCAACAGGGAATGACCAACCCGATGCGAGGTGTTGAATTGACGACCATGCGGATACCCTGGGCCAGCGGCCCGACGTCTGCTGCAAGCTGGGCATTATGCCGCCGCGCAGCGCTTATCGGTACAGTTTCCTGGCCCTGGAGAGGTTTTTTTTCAACCCTGCCAGGGCCGTGACGACACCCTCCGGCAGCTTCCCGAGCAGGGCCTTGCGCAGGCGGTACAGGACTGGCGATAGGTCTTCGGGATCGTCCCCCGGCCGGACCCGGTAGTCGGCCCAGCGGCGATGGATGGCGGGCAGCGCATCCTCGCGAACGTAGCAGAAGCTGTTATAGCGATACCAGGGCTCTACCCGCCGCTGCCCCGCCAGATGGGGGCGCAACACGTCATAGAGGGCGAAACCCTGGTCCTGAAAGTGGTCCCGCCAGTAGCCATAGGGCTGCTCGTTGGCGTGGTTGGCCCCGCCCTGCCCGGGCGGGGCGGCAGAGAACAGTACCAGGTCGGCGTGGCGACACAGGTCCCGCACCAGGCCCGGCGCGGCCGCGGGGGGCAGGTGTTCGGCGACTTCCAGGCACTGCACCAGGTCAAAGCGCCGCCCCAGGGCAAAGCCCGAGCGCAAATCCGCAGCCACAAACTCATCGTCGTCCACCAGCAAAGCCTCCCGCGGCAGGTAATCCCCATCCACACCGGTTACCCGGCAACCCCGCTGTTTCCACACCGCCAGCCAGCTACCGACTCCGCAGCCCACATCCAGTACCGCGGTCACCGGCTGCGGCAGCAGTTCCTGCAGCAGCGGAACCACCACCTCTGCCGAGCGCAGCGAGCCCGGGGTGATATGGCGGTAGAAGTGCCGGTCGTAGTCAGCCATCGCGACGGGAAACGGCAATTTTCGGCGCCGGATGGGGGCGGGGTGGCGCTTGCCAGATGTTCAATGCCTCTGCCTTGGCGACCACCGCATTGGATTCCCTGATGGGGGTCCCGAACCGCCAGTAGATCCCCCGGTTGAACCGCTCGACCCGAAGCTCCACATAGGGTTGCAGGGCCTCGCGGTAGATGTGCCAGGAACTGGCGCAATAGATGACCGAGAGCAACAGCGCCGCGAGCAGCAATTTTGCCCCCGGCCAGCGCCTGGCCACCATGACCCAGGTGGTGGCGAGCAGCAGCACCGAGGGAAAGCTGTAGCGGGAGGTCAGTGCGTACTCCAGGTCCGAGTAGGGTGCCCGCCCCAGCACCATGGCGGCGACCGACAGGGCGATGAACCAGGCGCATAACTCCAGGCGCAGGTCCGGTTGCCGGTAGTGCCGGCAACTGGACTCGATCAACAGCGACAACAGCAGGGCTCCCGCCAGGGCCGCGGCGATGAGGTGCTGTTCGCTGACGGCGCTGCCCAGCAGCACCAGGAAGTAGCCCAGGTACACCCCTGGCGAGTCGAAAAAATTCCCCAACAGGAAGCCGATGTCGTTAGGGGTTTCCAGCCCGACGCGCCAGACCAGCAGCACCGCGACGGCACACAGCAGCCACAGTGGCAGGTACCACAGCGGGGCTTTGCGCAGCAGCAGGCACTGCTGCAACAGGCTGATCGTGCCGACCACCCAGATCAACTGGCCGGAGGCGAGACTGAAAGTGCTGAGCGTGGCAAACAGCAGCGCCAGCGTCAGCCGCCCGCCGTTGACCCGGTGCAGGCAGTAGAGACTGGCAAAGCCATACAGGTAGACGTAGAAATAGGCGAAGGCCGCCATGCTCCACAGGGTGATGCCGTAGGCGCGCAACTGCAGCAGCAACAGCGCGGCCGGCACCATCACCAGCAGCGACCCGGCCCGCCGGCGCAGCGGCAGGTACAACAGGCACAGCAGCAGCGGCAGCGCCAGGTTGGCGAGGAACACCAGCACCCTGAAATCGATTTCGCCAGCGAGCCGATAGACCACCAGGTAGACCAGCCGCGACGACAGGGTGCGGTGGTCGTTGTGCTGTTCAAACAGCAACGCCAGGCGCCGTTCGAGGTTCTCTGCCTCGCTGAGCCCGGACAACACCCCCAGCACGTCTGCAATGTCATCGCCGAGGGGGATATTGAGCGCATGGCGATACAGGAACGCGGCGTAGACGAAGACCGTCATTCCCAGCAGCAGCGCAGCCAGCCGGTCTGCCCCGGCGGCTGCCGGGCGGCCGGGATCCCGCACCCCACCACCGGGTTCAGACTTGCTGGGGATCAACGGTCCCATGAACGATCCGCCCGTTCGCGATTCGGCAACTGTCGGCCATTATGTAAGGAACCTCCGATCAATTCCATGGCGTTTCCGGGCCCGCTCCCCTGCAGTATACTGCGCCGTTACCGCTCCCCTTCCACTACTCCCAGATCGCCGGCGCATGCTGTTCAACTATTTTCAGTTTTGACAGCGGCCGGGAGACCACAGATCGGTAGCAACCCATGACTCACTATTTGAAAGTACTATCGATGGCTGCGCTGGGGTTTTGCGGCGCAGTGGCGCTGGTCAATTACGTGGTCGACCCCTACGCCATCTACCACTTCGACGAGGCCGATGCCGACTACCTGAGCCGCATCGACCAGTTTTATCACATGCGTCTTTCCAAACCGCGGAACCTGCTGCAACTGCGGCCCGATTCCATCGTGCTGGGCTCCTCCCGTTCCGGCAGCATCAAACCCCAGCACGCCACCTGGGATGGTCATGGAAACTACAACTTTTCCGTACCCGGACTGACCATGTATGAAATGTACCGCTTCATACAACACGCACAGGCGGTTGGCCCACTGGAGAAATTGATGATCGGAGTGGATTTCGAAGCGTTCATGACCGCCACCCCCCAGACCAGGGACGGCTTTGCGGAACATCGCTTCGCCAGCTCGAACCGGGAGCTGGAAACCATCCCCCACCAACTGCAGTGGGTTCGGGACAGCGCCGCCACCCTGCTATCCATGCCGGCACTGTCGCGAAGTATCTCCGCGCTCTCCGACCAGGTCTTTGTCAGCCACCGGTATTTCCGGGACGGCACCTGGTCAAACGTCTCGGGAATCCTGCTGGGCAGGCCCGGCTACGTTTTTACCAGTCAAGCCATACTCGAAGCCCATGGCAAAGCTGCCTACGCGGTTGGCGGGAATGTAGAAATCGTTGCCGATATCCTTCGGTTCTGCCATCGCCAGGACATCGATACCCGGCTGTTCGTCACCCCGACCCACGTCTTGCTGGTCGATTTGTGGCAGCAACTCGGGTACACGGCGGCATGGAGAGACTTCCACCGGCATCTGGTGGAGGTCAACCACAGGGTCGGCCGGGAAGTGGGCAGAGAACCGTTTCCCCTGTGGGGATTCAACAATGCCGCGGGAATCGTCGACGAGGCCGTCGCTTCGGGCAAGGACAACCACAGCGCCTGGTTCCAGGATGGTGTTCACTTTCGGGAACGGCTGGGCAGCAGGATCATGCACGAGATGTGGGGAGAGCAACCCACCTTCGGGCAGCGCCTCGATGAGCAGACCACAACTCCCTACCTGGCGGAAGTCGACCGGCTGGCGGCAGGTTTTCTCGCCGAATACGCCGCAGTGAACCGGGACCTGAAGCGGCGGATTTGTGGGAAACCGTCCATGGGGAAGGCCCGGCCGGCAGACACCCTGAGAACAACGGACTCATTTTGTGGCCGGAATGGCGAGCGATGACCAATGGACGCCGCCAGTCGATAAAGCTAGACTGCCCTGCGCAGCATTTCAGGGCCATCCTGCAGCCATGAACGTCCAGGAACAGGTATTCGATCTGATCCGTCTGATTCTCAAACACCAGGGCCTGCCCCAGGTGGAGTTTGACTTGGAGTCCGAGCTCTACGATGAGGGAATAGGCCTGGATTCCATGTGTGTGGCGGAGTTGTCGGCCCTGCTGGAAAAGAAATTCGGCAGGGATCCCTACACCAGCGGCCAGCAGCCGCGCCGGGTCAATGACGTCGTCGCTTTCTATGACTGAAAACGCCATCGACGCACTGTTCCGCGACGCCCTGCAACACCACCCCGACAAGTCATTTCTGCAATCCGCCACCGGTGACTGCACCTATGCCGGATTCTACCAGCGCTGCCGGGTGCTGGGGCGCCACCTCAGGCATCTGCCCGAGCAGCGCCTGGCCTGTCACGCTGCGGATTCACCGGCCCGGGTAGCGCTGCTGCTGGCCTCGGCCCTGGGTGACAAATCGCTGCTGTTGTTCAACCCGGACGACAGCGCCGCGCAGGTGAGGGAACGGTCGCGGGCGCTGGGCATCGAGTTGCTGATTACGGACATTGCGCAGTTGGAGCGGGAGGCCGGGGCAGCCCCGGTGCCGGCCGGGCAGGGAGAGACGGAAGCCGAACTCTTCATCCTGTCTTCGGGTACCAGCGGCGCCCCCAAGTGTGCGCGCTACCACTGGCGGGACCTGGTTGCCCAGATACCCCGGCGCCGCATCGAGGGTGCCGAAACCTGGCTGCTGGCCTACCGACTCAATCATTTTGCCGGCATCCAGGTGCTCCTGCATACCCTGCTACACGGCCAGACCCTGGTGATCCCGGATTCGGACAGGGTCGGCGCGGCACTGCGTGCAATACGGCAATTCGGGGTCAGCCACATCAGTTCCACCCCTACCTTCTGGCGCTTTGCACTGGCGGCACTCCCGCCGGGACCCCTGCCCCTGCGGCATATCACCCTGGGCAGTGAGACGGTGACCGCCGAGCTCCTGCAAGCCCTGCGACAGCGCTTTCCCAAGGCGCGGCTGGTGCATGTCTATGCCACCACCGAACTCGGTTCCCTGGTCTCGGTGAACGATGGCAAACCCGGTTTGCCGCGCTCGGTTCTGTCGCGGGACAGCTCCGCGCCGGTGCAGTTCCGGATTGTGGAGGGTGAGCTGCAGGTCAAATCGCAACACGGTATGCGCGCCTATCTGCCGGCGGCGGGCGCCGCGCCCGCGGTGCCGGCGGACGGCTGGCAGGGCACCGGAGACCTGGTGAAGATCGAGGGCGACAGGATCCTGTTCCAGGGGCGGCGTTCCGAAATCATCAATGTGGGTGGCGTCAAGGTTCATCCCCAGGAGGTGGAAGCAGTAGTCAACGCCGTATCCGGGGTAAAGCTGGTCCGTGCCTACGGCCAGGACAATCCACTGAGCGGACAGATCGTGGCGCTGAACGTGGTGCTGCAGGATGGTGTTGGCGAGCAGACCGTGGAGGACGGCATTTATGCGGCCTGCCGACAGCTTCCGCCCCCTTGCAGACCGCGCAACCTGAATTTTGTAGACTCTCTCAACCTCAACAATTTCAAGCTGGAACGGCGATGACACAGCGGGTGGTGCTGATCAGCGGTGGCAGCAGGGGGCTTGGCGCCGGGCTGGTTGCGGCCTTTCTGCAGCGTGGTGACCAGGTCGCCACGTTCAGCCGCAGCCGCACCACCGCCGTTGACGACTGGCAGCGGAACTTCCCCGACCGCTTCCTGTTTGCGGAGCTGGATCTCGGTGATACCCGCGCCTGCTCCGATTTTCTCAATCGGGTGCAGTCCGGTTTTGGTGAGGTTGAAGTGCTGGTAAACAACGTCGGCATGGCCGCCGCCAGCCTGCTGCCCCTGTCGGCCGACGATAGCTCCGACGCGATGATCGATCTCAACCTCAAGGCCACGATTCACCTGACCCGCCTGGTTTGCAGACCCATGCTGAGCCTGGGCTGGGGCCGCATCATCAATATTTCCTCAGTGGTTGGCCTGTCCGGATACCGGGGTCTCTCGGTCTACAGCGCCAGCAAAGCGGCACTGGATGGCTTTACCCGCTCCCTGGCCAGGGAACTCGGCTCCCGCGGCATTACCGTAAATTCGGTCGCGCCGGGATATCTGAGCACCGAGCTGTCGGCACAGATGGGGGAAAACCAGATTCGGAGCATCGTCCGTCGCACCCCGGTCGGCCGGCTCGGTGAGCCGGGGGATGTCGCCAGTGCGGTCACCTTCCTGGCCACCGACGAGGCGGGATTCATCAGCGGACAGGTACTGGTCGTCGACGGTGGTCTGAGCTGTTGAGGGTCGGCCCCGACAAGCACTACGACAGGGTTACCGACTCCTGGTCCCGATTGCTGGGTGACGACCTGCACTACGGCTACTTCAGTGACCCGCAAATGGAGTTGCAGGGCGCCACCGCCGCTCTCACCCGGCAGTTGTCTCGGGCCGCGATGCTCAAAGATGGCGCCGAAGTGCTGGATGTCGGTTGTGGTACGGGCAAGCCCGCCTGTGACATTGCGCGCGAATCCGGTTGCCGGGTTACCGGGATTTCGCCGAGTCGGGTCTGTATCGAGCGGGCCACCGCACGGGCACGGGGCGCGGGCCTGACTGCCAGGGTGCGCTTCCTGTTGGGTGACGGCATGGCCCTGGCGTTCCGGGATGCCGGTTTTGACTGCGTATGGGTCATGGAGTCCTCACACCTGATTCCGGACAAGGCGGCCCTGCTGGCGGAGTGCCACCGCGTCCTCAGGCCCGGAGGGTGCCTGGTACTGTGCGACATCATGGCCAGACGAGTGCTGGACCTGGCGGCCGTGATCGAATTTCGGGATCAATTTCTGCTGCTGCAGGCCGCCTTCGGCCGTGCCTGGATGGAACCCATGGCATCGTATCGGGAGAAGCTGGAAGGCCTTGGATTTACCGTCACCCGGGCCGAGGATATCAGTGCCGCAACCAGGATGACCTTCGCCCATTGGCGCCACAACGCAATGGCCAGACGAGCCGAGGTGGTGCAACTGCTGGGCGAGAAATCCTGGCGGGAATTTCTGGATTCCTGCACGGTACTGGAGCAGATGTGGGACCGGGCCGTACTGGGCTATGGCGTGATTGCGGCCAGCAAGGCAAGCGCTGCTAAAACTGAAAATAGAGGAACTCACTCACCTCGGTCAGGTTGAGGAAGGACGCAATCAACAGCAGGGCGGTAATCGACGCCCAGCGCCAATCCGGCGCCCAACGCAGGACGATCCGCGGCGGCCGGCCCACCCGCGGGTTACCCAAGGCCACCCGCTGCGCTTCAAACAACTGATGGGTGCTGGGCAAAAACCAGCAAACCAGCAGCGCCGTGAACAACAGGCCGAAGACGGTGCCGGTGGCATCGAGCGGTAGCGGCAGCGCGAGAGCGACCTCCATTACGTTGCTATCCCGCAGTTGTTGCTGGTACAGGTTTGACAGGCCTGCCCCGTCCAGATTGCCCAGTTGGCCGAGTACGGTCGTGGCAGTGGCGAGGCTGTCGGCCCGAAAGAACACCAGGCTGAAAACCACCACCAGGAAGGTGAACATTTGCGCCACAGCCTGGTATCCGGGGTTGGTGACCCATCCCAGCGGCCCGGATACCCTGACCCGCCACAACTGGTGGATCACCACAAAGCTGCCGTGCAACAGGCCGTACACGATGAAGGTCCAGCCGGCGCCGTGCCATACCCCGCCCAGGAACATGGTCGTAAACAGGTTGAAGCGTTGCCGATTGGGGCTGCACACGAAGCCACCCAACGGGGTATAGACGTAGTCCCGCAGAAAGCGGGACAAAGTGGCGTGCCACATGCGCCAGAAATCGCCGATATTCCGGGCCCGATAGGGCGAAAAGAAATTCACCGGCAGCTTGATGCCAAACAGGCACGCCAGACCGATGGCCATATCACTGTATCCGGAGAAATCAAAATACAGTTGAAAGGCGTAGGCGAAAACCCCGGCCACGATATCCACGCTGTTGAGCACTTCGCCGCCGGCCACCAGCGTGTAGACGGGCGTGGCAAACTGGGCAAAGCTGTCGGCAATTACCACCTTCTTGAACAGACCGATCGCCAGGATGGAGCCGCCGACAGCCAGGTTGCGGGCGATTGCCCGGGACTGTTGCAGTTGGCGGAACTGGGCCAGCATCTCGCCGTGATGCACGATGGGCCCGGCAATCAACTGCGGAAAGAAGGCTACGAACAGGCTGTAGTCCAGCAGGCTATGGGAGGTGGTGAGCCCCTTGCGACAGTCCACCAGGTAGGTGATTTGCTGGAAAGTGAAAAAGGAAATCGCCAGCGGCAGGACGACGGCCTCAAAGTGGAGATCGCCACCGATCGCCGTGTTGATACTGCTGATGAAAAAATTGAAGTACTTGAAATAGGCCAGTAATCCCAGGTTGAAACAGACACCTGCCACTAGCAACCACTGGGCCGCTCTGTCACTTCGCCTCGGCATTTGGCGTCCCAGGTGGTAGTTAGCTCCCATGGAAGTCAAAATCAGCAGCAGGTAGACGGGATTCCACCAGGCGTAGAAAAACAGGGATGACAGGGTCAGCCAGGCAATTGCGAGGCGATCGCGATGGGCCCGCTGCAGCAACAGGAATACCGCCAGCACCGTGGGCAGGAACAGGAACAGGAACTCTATGGAGTTGAACAGCATCGCTGGACTTGTCGTTTGCGCGCTTGCGGGTTGACGGAACGCCGAAACCACATGGTACCACCAGTACTCATGCATCGTGCCTGCGCCTGCGCAACCATTTTCCCGTGCCCTTCGCTACTCCGCCACAATCCATTACCATGGTCGCCGTGTAGAGCGCAGGCGACGCAACCCGATCCATGAGCACCAGCAGGCCCAGACTTTCCGTCATCGTGATCGGCTACCGCATGAGCCGGCAGTTGGGCAATACGCTGTACAGCCTGAGCGCCGATTACCAGCAGAATGTGGACGCCGAAGACTACGAGGTGGTGGTGGTTGAAAATTCTTCGGACGACAATCTCGATCCCTCGGTTTTGCGGCTGTGGGCTGGAAATTTCCGTTACACCCTGCGCGAAGAAAGCTCCCATTCCCCGGTTGCCGCCATCAACTTCGCATTCTCCCAGTGCCGGGGAACCACCATCGGGCTGATGATCGACGGCGCAAGACTGCTCTCACCCCGCGTCCTGGAGTACGCCCTCATGGCGGCCCGCCTGTCCCCGCGAGCGCTGACCATCGTTCCCGGCTACCACCTGGGTGGGGACGAGCAACACCTCGCGCCCGAGCACGATGAAGCCGGCGAAACCGCGCTGCTGGAGGAGATCGACTGGAAAGACAACGGCTACCGCCTGTTCGATATCGCCACCTTCAGCGGCGGTAACCGACGCGGGTTTTTTCACCCCTTCATGGAATGCAATTGCGTGTTCGCCGATGCCGATTGTTTCCGTCAAATCGGCTATGCCGACCCGCGCTTTACCCTGCCGGGGGGCGGCAGCATCAATCTCCACATGTTCCGGCAACTGGGCATGCTGGCGGGCAGCAAGCTGTTCCTGACCCCCGGGGAGGGCTCGTTCCATCAATACCACGGCGGCGTCACCACCCGCGATCACCCGGGCCGGGAGGCCGAACTGCTGTCTCACAAGACCCAGTTGCACAGTTTGTGGCCCGGTGGCTTCCATTCCCTGCGCCGGGAACCGATGCTGCTGGGCGCGGTCACTCCCTGGGCACAACGCTTTCTCGCCAAGTCCTGTACCCTGTCGGAAAGTCGATGGCGGCGCCTGCAGGACACCAACCAGACCCTGTGGCCGGACGACGAGGCGGTGGCGTCCGCGAGCCACCCCCCTGCCACCGCCGTTTAGAGGACGCGACCGTGCAGATCTACTTTCCACCTTCGCTGCGGCAGTTCAACCCGCGCCGGGTAGTATTCAGTACCTGGATGGACCACGCCGCCTTCGGCTACGATCTGGTCGAAGCGATCCGGCCCACCCGGCTGGTGGAACTGGGTACCTACAACGGTTTTTCCTTCTTCACCTTTTGCCAGTCCATGAAGGAACACGAGGTGGACGGAGTCTGTCATGCGGTGGATACCTGGGAGGGTGATGCCCATACCGGTGGATACGACGAGACCATATACAACGAGGTTCAACAACACGCCCGGCAGCACTACCGGGGCATCACCTACCTGCTGCGCATGCTGTTCAACGAGGCCGTGCAACACTTCGAGCCGGAATCCATCGACCTGCTGCACATCGACGGCCTGCACACCTACCAGGCCGTAGAAGAGGATTTCGGCAACTGGTACCCCCTGGTCAGCCCCGGCGGATACATTCTTTTCCACGATATCGAAGCGCGTCAGGCAGACTTCGGGGTCTGGAAATTCTGGCGGGAACTGGAACGCCAACACCAGACCTTTGCCTTTCACCACGGCTTCGGACTGGGGGTATTGCGCAAGCCGGGCGGGGAACGCAACGACCACCAGTTGTGCCGTCTGTTATTCGACAGCACCCCCCTGGAGCAGCACCGGCTGCGGCAGTTGTACGCCCACGCCAGTGAATTCATGGATGCCCGGCGCCAGGCAGCGCGATTGAAACAATCCGTACGAAAGGGCGGTGCCGGAAAAACCCCGGGTTAGCGGACTCAGTCTTCCCCGGGCAGCTTTTGCCAGAGGGTGCCATGGGTCTCCTGGCTCTCTTCTGGCGGGCGGCCGTTGGAGTAGTAGTAGAGTGTCAGCGAACGGCGGCGCCGGTGGGGCGGGCATGTCAGCGGGTGGGGATGCCCGTGAAAGGACGTCGAAGTGGTGCTGAAGATCACGCAGCGCCCGGCCAGGGGGGCGATGGATTGCACACAGCGCTCCATATCGCGTGACCACAATTCCAGGTTGCCGCCGTACTCCGGGGGCCAGTCTTCATTCAGGTAGAGCAGCAGGTTGAGGCGCCGGTCGTAGCCGAAATCCGGGTGCCGGTTGAAGTCCGCATGAACTTTCAGATAGCCTCCGGGCTTGACCTGGTGCGCGCCGCCACCCAACAGGTGCGGGTCCACCAGCAGATTGCCGATACCGCTCAGCCCCTCGAGCCAGGCGACAAAACGGCCCGCGTTCAACTCCCAGTACAGGCGCCGAAACGGCAGGCCCACCAGGGTTTCCCGCGACCACCATTGCTTGCCCAATTGTGCCTCCTGGCCACCCTCCAGCAGTACCGGTGTATGGTCGACACCGGTTTTGCGTTTCGCCTCGTCTTCGGGAAACTGCTCATTGAGCAGGCGTACATGGGCCAGCGGCAAAAAATCATCCAGCACGATGTGGGGAAAGGGCTGGGCGCGCTGGTACGCCACCCGCATTTCGGGCAGGGAGGCTTCCAGGCGCCGGTAATCGATTGCCGAAGACCCGGGCATTACTGCAACTCCGGCAACTCGATGTCCGGCAACACCCGCCAATCCGTGCTGCGCGTGGGTTCCACCGCCTGTCCGGCGCGTCCGAGCGTGTAGTAGTACAGGGCGATGGACTTGCGGGTCATGCCCTCCGGACAGGCCAGGGGCCGCGGGTGGCCGTGGAAGGAATCGGCATCGGTGTTGAAAATGACGCACCTGCCGGCACTGGGGCGGAAGCGTTGTACGCAGCGGCCCAGGGCCCGGTCCCACAATTCCAGGTGCCCCTGGTATTCGTCCTTCCAATCCCGGTTCAGGTACAGCAGCACATTGATGCGCCGGTCCAGTCCATGGTCCGCGTGGCGGGTAAAATCGGCGTGCACTCCCAATACCCCGCCCCGCAGAATCTGATGCAGGCCGCCGCCGCGCAGCACCGGGTCCGGCAGTAGATTATCGATGCCGGTCAGGGTTTCCAGGCAGCGGATGAACGAGCTGGAATTCAGTTCCCAGATGAGTTGGCGAATGACCGGGGCCAACTCGCTGAGTTCACCGAAACCCAGTTTGCCGGATTGGGCCGGTTGCCCGGCCGGATCCCTGGCGAAGGACCGGCGCCAGTTGAGCGGGGCCGCCGGTTGCGGGAATGCGGACAATACCTGCTCCAGCGTGGCGGCACTGATCAGATCCTCGATCATCAGGTGGGGGAAGGGCCGGGCACCCTGATAGCGCTCCCGGTTTTCGAGGGCGATGCGGCGCAGGCGGCGGTAATCGAGCAGCACATCATCGGGGTATTCCCCGCCACGCTTGGCTGCGGCGGAACCCCGGCCAGAACCCCGGAAGCGAAACCAGCGCTTCATTCGGGTACCTCTGTCACCTGGTCCTTCCCCGCCCCGGGCTGATGAGCATATTTTTTTCGCAACTGCTGCCGCTGCCGGTCAAATTCCCGTTTCATGCGCACTGCCTCGGCGAAATGCGCTGCGGGAAGTTCCTGCAACTCGGATCGCCAGGGTACGACCTGGTACGATTTGTTGTGCCAGTAGTAGGGTAGATCAGGACTCTGCCAGCCGCGGTAAATCTGCTCCCAGCTCAGGCGTTGGAAGTGGGGTTGCAGGCAATGAGCGGTCAGTGGCTCATGTTCCGCCTGATAGCGATAATCCACCGAAATGCGCAGGCACCGGGTCGAGTTGGACCCGGAGCGATGGACCGTCAAACTGTGAAAAACCAGCACATCGCCCAACTCGAAGTCGCCGCCCACCCAATCCAGGGCCTCGGCCTCGTTACCCAGGTCCGCCTGACGATGACCGGCGCCCAATGCGAATTTCAAAGGCAGCAAACCCAGCCGATGGGAGCCTTCCAGGACTTCCAGTCCGGCCTGTTGACGGGGACAGTCGGAGAGAGGTATCCAGCAGGCATAGAGATTTTCGGTGCCCTGGTTGTTGGGGTAATCCTGGTGCGGTGGAGTGATCCAGGCCCCGCTGTCGGGAAAGGCCAGCCGGCAAATCGACAGGGGATGGGGGAAGGCCGAGGCCCCCAGCAATGCCTGCATGATCCGGATGATGGCCGGGTCGTGGGCCAGGGCATGCAGGGCCTCCAGTTTCTGGATTTCATCGTAGGCCGCGAAGTAGTCCTCTTCCCCTTCCACTTTCGGCACCGTCCAGCAGATCCCCTCCTCCACTTCGGTACCCGGCTTCAGCCACTGCTGCTGCTGGCAGATATTGAGGATGTCGCGGCGCAGGGCCCACAGCTTCGCCGGTTCGACCACGCGCTTCAGGTAGATATAACCGTCCTGCTGAAAACGCGCCGACAAACTGGCCGGGTTGGTCAACAGGTGACTGACATCCTGAAAGTTGTTCATGCCGTTAGTAGTTCAATTTTTCGATGCCGTGGGACTCGCCCACCCGCACCAGGGAGTCCAGTATACGCCGGCAAAGCTGGGAGTCCCGGTACTGCTCCGCGGTGAGATTCAAACCGGCCAGCAGCGACTCGCTGATCTCCAGGTATCCGCTGTGGCAGGCCGCGATGTCGTCACGCCTGCCACGGGCGATCTGCCGCGCATTTTCTATCCACGCACTGGAACCACATTCTTCCTCAACCACCTGGCTGTGGGGCGACGATCTGCCGGGTCGATAGATGCGCAGGCCCGACGCTTGCTGCCGTGGGTCGACGACATCTTCCTCGTTCCATTCGGACTTGACTCTGCTCCGGAACCGGCGCATCCAGGCCAGGGGCTCGGCGGTGCGTGGATGGGTCCGCACCGCTACCTCGCTGATGCCCAGGTCCGCCGCCAGGCGAGCTACGATGTGATCGAATTCGTTGTAGTGATCAAATACCGCATCGGGGTGGCCCGCATCGACGATGCGGCCGTTTTCCAGCCACAGTACCTGGTCGCAGAGATCCTTCACATGCTGTTGGTCGTGTGATACGAAAACCACGGTTTTGTCGGTCTGTATCCAGTCCTTCATCTGCGCCACCGATTTTTGCCGAAAGGCGTGGTCACCGACCCCCAGGGCCTCGTCGATCAGGATGATGTCGGCGTCGACCTGTATGGCAATGGAAAAACCCAGCCGCGCGCGCATCCCCGAGGAATACTGGCCCAGCGGCATCTCCAGGGCTTCGCCCAACTCCGAAAAGTCGGCTATGTGGTCCAGCCTGCTTTCAATTTCACGCCGGGTCATGCCCAGCAGCAGGCCCATGTAGACGGCGTTTTCGCGCCCGCTCAACAAATTGTTGAAACCCAGGCGAAAGCTCAGCAGCACGGTTCTCCCGGCCCGGTTCACGAGGCTCCCGCGGTCGCAATCGATCAGGCCCGCCATGACTCGCAACAGCGAGCTTTTGCCGGCGCCATTTCTGCCGATCAGGCCGATGGTCTGCCCGCGATACAGGTCCAGGTCCACGTTTTCCAGCACCCAGTGCTGCCCCGCCTGGCCGGACGCGGTCTTGACCCGGTATTGCAGGCCGACCTGGCGAAGTTGCACCAGCAACTGCCGCTCACTCGGGTCCGTGGGTCGGTACACCTCTGCCGCGGCGTTCAATTGATTACCCGCAGGTATCGTTTGTCCAGGCTGCGGCAAACCACCACCCCCAGCAGCAGACAGGGCAGGGCCAGCAGCAGGACATAGAGCAGTGCCAGCCAGTCCGGCGCAGTCTGTTGCAGCAACACCAGCCGGTATTGCTGAATCAGCACCGCCATGGGGTTCAGCAGCAGCCAGAACTGCAGCTCATCGTTCAGTTTGTCGATATCGAAAAAAATGCCGCTCAGGTAGAACAGCAACAGCATGGCATTGTCGATGAGCTTGCGGATATCGGGATAAAACGGTACCACCAGCGCCAGCAGCAGCGACACCCCCCCAATCAACAGCAGTTGCACCAGCAACAGTAGCGGCAGCAACAGCCACGCGCTGGAGACCCGACCGACGTAGGCCACGCAGAACAGCACAAACAGGGCCAGCACAAAGGTGAATTTGACCGTGCCCGAGGCCACCTCGGTGGCGGGGAAGATCCACTTCGGCAAATAGACCTGGTTGATGATGCCGATACCGTTGTGTATGGAAACCATGGCGCGCTTGGTGGTGGCATCGAACCAGCGCCAGAACACCAGGCCACACAGCAGGAAACCGACGAAGCCGGGGCCGCCCCGCTGCAAAAACACTTCGAATATGAGATAGAACACCAGCAGGAACAACAGCGGTTCCAACACCCACCACAGCACTCCCAGATGACCCTGCGCGCTCTCGCTTTTCAGATCGACGAACACCCGGTATCTGATCAGTTCGAAGTATTGCCTGTACAAGGATGCTGTCCCGCTGGCTTTCCCGACGCAAGCCAGCAATCATAACAGCCCGTGGCAGCGGCAAAAACCGTGTCTTTGCGGGGCATGGCGGTGCTGCCCGATCGTCATTCCGGCGCAAGCCGGCATCCGCTCTCTCGCCCATTGGCTGAACTGGCAATGTGGTATCAGCCACCCGGTGGCCCGGGAGAACGTGCGCGTGGCCCGCGCCCTGCCTGCCCTGCCGTTGATCGATGCCGCCTTCGAGCAGGGCCAGATCAGCTATTCCAAGGTGCGCGCCATGACCCGTGTCGCCACTCCCGAAAATGAAGAGTATCTACTGGACATCGCCCGCCACGGCACCGCGGCCCACGTCGAGCGGGTGGTGCGCAAGTACCGCCGGTGCCGTCCACCAGAGGAGGCCTCGACGGAACCAGGGCGGGAGCCGGGGAAAGAACACTTTTACTGTTACACCGAAGACGAGGGCAGCGTGGTCTTCGGTGGGCGGCTCAGTGGCGAGCAGGGCCAACTGCTGTTGAAAGCCCTGGCGGCGGGCCGTTGCGCCCAGGAGATCAATCTCTCGACTATCGGGGGGGACGCGGGCGTATCCCACAATACGGTCCGCGCCTGGATTTCGGCGCTGGAAGCGAGTTTCGTCATTTTCCGCCTGCCCGCCTGGCATGGCAATTTGCGCAAGCAACTTGTGAAAACGCCCAAGCTGCATTTTCTGGATAGCGGACTTGCCTGCCGGCTGCTGGGCATTCGATCCGCGGACGAATTGCGGCGCCATCCCTTGCGCGGGGCAATATTCGAAAGCTGGGTGGCGGCCGAGATCTTCAAACATCGAACGCACCGCGGCGAAACAGGCGGCATGTTTCACTTCCGGGCCACCCGCGGACCCGAGGTCGACATCGTGATACGCAGGGGCCTCTCATTGATCGGCTGCGAGGTGAAATCAGCCACAACAATGGATGGGAGCTTCCTGCGCCCGCTGCAGCGATTGGAAGAATTGCTTGACAGCGCCCTGACCAAGCGGCTCGTTTTCGGCGGCGGCCAGGGACATGAGCGTTCGCAAATCGAATGCATCCCCTGGCGCGAACTCCATCAGAGTTCCTGGTTGTAGTTCTCCTTCATTACGCAGGCGATAAGAAGGCGGTCAACGTTCAACGGAGTGCACTTGACTTGCTAGTCTTGCTTGAAAAGCCCGTTTTCAATGACACCGTGCGAGCTTGGGAACACATTTGGCATATCGCTACCATTTTGGGCACGATTGGATGTCTCCGCGATGCCAACACCGAGCTTGCCATCCATTCGAACCTTACACAGGGTATCGACACAGGGAAAGCCGTGGTTCATCGAAATAGCACCTTTACCAATAGGCTCATACTCGATGACACGTGTTTCTCCATCGAGTTCGAGTAGGAGTCGACCACCGCAATTGCTGACCCCGTCTTCACCCATGTAGGCAATGACTTCGAAGGTATCGACAAAGCGGACCTCATCGCCCTCGATCACCGTCCCGAATTTGACAAGGTTTCCGTCTGCGCCAACAAAAGTGACACAAAATAAATTAAATTCCTTGCCAAACATTGCCGGATAAAATCGGTGCGAAAGAATCCCCAGCCAGTTTCGTTTACCCCAGGAATGGTCTCGCCAACCGGTGCCGGCCACCTGATAGGTTTTACCTTTAACCGATACGCTGCCCGTTACCCAGCCGGTCGCCTCCATATGATTTTTTGCGGTTTCACTCGACAGCGATCCCGCAGACTCGGGGAAATAGCCCACCCCCTGATGGTAATCCTCCATCACCAGCGACGCGCTGACCTCGTCAGTTTTATATTGCCAGTTGTGCTTGCCGTCATAGGTGTAGCTGCACAGGTCGTCGCCCACCGAAAGTGTTTTTTCTGAGCGCCCTGTCCCGTCATAGGGAATTTCGTCATTGGTATATTTATGCAAATATTCGGGCGTCCAGACGTTCGCCCACAAACTCGCGGTACCACCCTTGTAGTTCGGTGTTTGCCCCAGCCGGAAAAACACGTAAACTTCCTGCTCGACGTCCCACAAATAAAGCACAATGCTTTCCTGCCAGTATTCTTCGCCGCCTCCCTCTTCGCTCTCAGGCGCGTGCGGACATTCATCCTGGCTCTCGTAAAAGTGGACCGAACCTTCGCCAATAACTTTCATCATAATCTCCTGTTCAACTCGTTGTCATATTGTGCTGTCGTATGCCATGCGCATCATGGTGGGTGCAAATTGTGTATCCAATAGATACTCTTTAAATTCGGTTGAATTGTGGTAACGAACGCTGGCCACGGATTGTCTTGTGGCAGTTAATGTTCGTGTGTACATCAGTGCATTACAGTACGCATATTCTGATGGATCGATCCTGGGGCCTCCGCTAGCTTCGTAATGGTCAACAAAGCGCGACCATTCCATGGTTTCGGTGACCCATCGCTTGACGTAGGCCAAATCAATGGCAGGGCTGCCGAATAATACCGCCTCCCAGTCCAGGATAGCTGTGAGTTGATTGTTGTCGTACATCATGTTGTGCGGGCCAAAATCACTGTGAATCAGGCTGGCAGGGCGCGGGTCATCCGGCACGTGCCTGTACAACCAGTCAAACAGGTAGATTTCCAGCGGTGAGCTTTCACGATCAAACTCCTTCCACCAGTTGTGCCACCAATCCAGATAATGCTTCATTCCCTGGCCAGCGGTGCAACCCACCAGCGATTCGCCTTCATTTTTCCGGATATAGTCGTCAAAATACTCAATAGGAATTGTATGCAGCCTGGCTAATTGCTCGGCGACCTGAAACCATATGGTTTCATTGAGATCGTCATTGCCTTTCATGAACGTGCCCATCGGCCCGCCAGCAACGCGGCGACAAACGTAGAAATCATCTGCAAAGTTTGGCTCATTGCAGCCCAGCCACAGAGGCGCAGGCACGATAATGCCCTGCTCATGAACCATCTGGACAATCTCAAACTCGCGATCGATCTGCCAGCTTCCCCGGTCCAGCGAGCCAGGTGCCTGCTTATTTCGCCGCAGCACCATGGCCTCGCTATTGTCTGCATTGACGAGATCAAACAGCCAGGTTTCCTTGCCGAACCCACCCAAAACGCGCTTAATGTTTTGCACCGACATCGCTTTGCCTTCAGGTGATTGCCTGGCGATGAATGCTTCGACATCACTGGCTGCCAAGGTTGACTCTACGAGTTGCGCGGCTTCTTCTTCAGGCGGAGCCTGATTCAGCTCGTGAAAACGCATCTCCCAATCGGCGGACTCTTTCATCAATGCCGACATAGTCGCCTGCTGATCACTGCTTGCGTGTTCTCTCTCGCTGAACAAAATCCGACAGCAGTCCTCCATCAGCACTGCCAGTGCTTCATACTTGTTATAGTTAGCTGAAACAGAGTCCGCTGCGGGTTCCAGTTTGACTATTTCTTCCCGCCTGGCTTTCAGGTCTCCAATACCTGCAACGTTTAAACCCGCAAGAAAATCGATTTGACGGGCAACCAGATCAGTTCCTTCGGGATGTAATTTCGCAAAGATTTCCTGCTGCACGGTTTCGCGTTTTAGCAGCTCTTCCAAACCGTACACAATCGTGCCTAACGCTACTTGCGACGTTGGTGTTGCTGGCAGTTCGCTCGCAATGCCGTATTTCGCGGCCTTTACTAAGGCTCGCAACGTTTCTTCATTGGTAAATCGCATTATTGATCTCTATTTTCAACAACCGATGACAGATCAAAACAATTTGACTGTCAGGTCATTTAAAGATTTGGCTAGGCGGCAGACGCCTCTTGCAGCTGCGCGAGCATGTTTTTGTAGAAGTGTGGGTCCTCAATTCTACCCTCCTTAAGCGGGTGAGTAGCTCGGCCAGTATCGTGTACCTGCATGATCATTTCTTCAGGAAATAATTCTCGCAAAACACCATAGGGGCCAGTGTTATCAAAGTAGTCCCGTACAGCAATGATTTTTCCTTCATCATTGAACTTGAATATTCCCATAATGTCCCAGTTGGTGATCGTATTCCCATCCGCATCGGCAAATGATCCTTTACGCTCGTAGATTATGGTTTTTCCGCCGTCATAACTTTCCATATTGCGCCATTCCAAAATGGGGTTCGCGGTGGCATTCATCAGCGCGTAGAGGCAGCGTACCTGGTTTTTCATTTCTTCCACACCCATAACCAGTGGCCAGCCCTGCATCCACCAGGTGGCATCGGGGGTAAACGCCTTGTCGTAAGCGGCAAACCAGGCATCTTGCCCGGGACCAAGATTCTTAAAAAGCTCAGTAAGCGAGGCTTTGTTGCGTTCTTCTATTTCGGTGATCTGTGTCATTCCATTCACTCCCTATCAAAGGTTTTGGCAATACTCATGACCCGCCCCCACTAACGAGCCCAGGTTGTCAGTTCGGGTTTAGTTGAACGCGCCATTGTAATTGATCCGGTATTGGCTGCACATAGGCAGGCAGTTTTGGTTTGGTTTTGATGGTTTGTGGCGCGGGTGGCCTGTAGCCCAGCGAGCTGTGCGGCCGTTGGACCCGCCGATTCTGAAAAGGCTGGCGATCATGGCAGCACGTATTTCCCGCGATTGACAGATCGAGAAACGGGTGAATGGTCTCGAATTGCACATGGGCCAGTCCCGCCCGAACCAGGGACGGCAAGGACTTGTGGTCTTCATTGAGAAACCTTTCCAGATCGGCCATGCAATCCGGCACTTCGGTATGCGGCGGCGGGACGAAACGCGCATTCTCGGGCCGGCTTCCGCCAAATCAGCTAAAAGTAAAATAACACGCTGGCTTATTGTACTTTCTGCATATAAGCCGCAAATTATTTTACTTTTAATACATAAAGTATAATTACATGCTCTCGATATGCATGTGCAATTCGGCCTTGGGCAAGGCGCGAATGAAATCGTCCGTCGGAGTCACAACTCGACTTTCATTCCGAACCGAAAGGCTGTCGCCCGGATGATACGGGATCGACTATTCCGCCGCCACGCTTGCAGCAGCATTTCAAGGCTTTAGTGGCTTGCAAAGCGCCGAGAAATTCGCCGATGGGCAGACCTCAGCTACTATTGTGTTTCTCTGCGCATGCCCAATGAGGGGCAGGGGGACTATAACGGGCTTGGAGGTATTGATCGGGAAGCTCTGGGTATCCCCAGCGAAGAAGCTATCATCAAACACTACTGCCAACTGCGCGGTATTGA
>CAZUGZ010000010.1:33024-52912 GCA_964620555.1 uncultured Alteromonadaceae bacterium | reverse complement strand
GGTCCGCGCACCCTGCCACTGCGGCGTCTCGACGTCCTCGCTACAAACCTTGGTGCAATATGCGGGCTAGGAGTCTGCGCCGTAGAAAATAATCCTGTTGCGAACGCGGCACAGCGCACTGAAATATGCGGGCTAGCCGAAAATTCCTACCAGGAAGATGATCAACACCGCTGGCGGCACCAGGTAACGAATCAGAAAATGCCACAGTCCGAACCAGTTCGCTCCGGCAAAGGCCAGTTCTTCGCGACTGGTATTGCGTGACAACGCCCAGCCGGCGAACACCGCAATCAACAGGCCACCCAGGGGCAGCAATACCTGGTTGGAGAAATAATCGAGCATCGCATTGAGGTCGCGTCCACGAAATTGATACTCGGCAAGCAGATTGTAGGACAACACGCTGAAGACACTCAGCGCCCCGATCACCAGCAACACCAGCACGGTGCTGCGATGACGGCCGGCTTGAAAGCGGTCTTCGATCCATGACACCACGCATTCCACCAGTCCCACCATGGAGGTAATTCCCGCCACCGCCAGCAGCAGGAAGAACAGCACCCCGAAAAAATAGCCGCCGGGCATCTGGGCAAACGCCACCGGCAACGTCTGGAAGATCAGACCGGGCCCGGAAGCCGGGTCGAGGCCGTTGCTGAAGACCGCGGGGAAGATCACCAATCCGGCGAGTATCGCCACCAGGGTATCCGCCAGCACGATGGTCAACGCCGAGTTGGGTATCGAAACGTGCCGCGGCAGATAGGAACCGAAGGCCATCATGCCCCCCATGGCCACCCCGATGGAAAAGAAGGACTGACCCAGCGCTGCCAGGAACACGCTGCTGTCGATCTTGCTGAAATCCGGAGTGAACAACCAGCGTAGTGCGGTTCCCATGCCCCCGGCAAACAGATTGTACAGGGCCAGCAACACCAGCAGTCCGAACAGGGTGGGCATCAGCAGGGCGACGGCCCGTTCGATCCCCCCCTGTACCCCTCGATAAATGATGATACCCGTGCACAGCAAGCCAATACTGGTCCACAGCACCTGCTCCGCGGGGTTCGCCAGCATGGCCTGAAAATGCTCCTCGGCTCGGGCGGCATCGGTTCCGGCAAACCCCCCGGTCAGGCCGGTGAACAGATAAAACAGCACCCAACCGACGATCACGGCATAAACCACCTCGATCAGAAACGCCGCCAGCAACCCCATGCCACCGACCCACTGCCAGTGGGGCCGGCGCCCCGCCGCCAGGGCGACCTTGCGCATCGCCAGTGGCGGGCTGGCCTGACCCCGGCGACCGACGAGGACTTCGGCCATCAGGATGGGGGCACCGATGAAAAAGACACAGCCCAGGTAAATCAGGACAAAGGCGGCACCGCCATTTTCGCCGACCTGGTAGGGAAAGCGCCAGATATTGCCCAGGCCCACGGCAAAGCCCACCGATGCCAGGAGAAAGGCATAACGTGAGGTCCAGATGCGTTCGGTTCCTGTTGCCGCCATTGCGAATTACTCTCGATGTCTGGTTGCCGCCTGCCGGCTGCGGGCAGTAGCGCCCCGGCGGCAGTTTACAGCGGACCCGTGGCCTGCTCCAGCCAGGCCAATTCGGCCCCCGCCAGCAGCGGGCCGACTCGCTCCCGCACCCCGGTGTGGTAGTGATCGAGCCAGTGCCGTTCCGCTGCGCTCAGCAACTCCGGCAGCAGCAGGCGACGGTCGAAAGGCACCTGGGTCAGGGTCTCGAAACCCAGCAGTTCTTTGTCGCTGTCCTGCATCTGTGCCACTTCCACCACCACCAGCAGGTTCTCACAACGGATGCCGTAGCAGTGGTCCCGGTAGTAGCCCGGTTCGTCGCTGACCACCATGCCGGGGCGCAGGGGTTCCCCGGCATTGAGCGTGGCGATGCGCTGGGGCCCCTCGTGTACCGACAGGCAGTAACCGACTCCATGCCCGGTACCGTGATTGTAATCCAGTCCCAGTTGCCACAAGTACTGCCGGGCCAGACTATCCAGTTGGAGACCACTGGTGCCCGCGGGAAACCGGGCCTGGGCCAGGGCAATCATGCCTTTCAGGACCAGGGTAAAGCGTTCGCGCAGTTCGTCGTCGACTTCCCCGATGGCGACCGTGCGGGTGATATCGGTGGTGCCGTCCAGGTACTGGGCGCCGCTGTCCACCAGGTATACGCTGTTCATCTGCAACGGCGCGGGATCGGCATTGAGGTGATTGTAGTGGCACATGGCGGCGTTGCCCGCCGCTGCCGAAATTGTATCGAAGCTGGGTTCCAGATAATGCTGGCCGGCCGAGCGCAGGCTGCCCAGCTTTTCCGCCAGCAGTGCCTCGTCGTGCAGCCGCCCGGCGTCAACTTCCGCATCGAGCCAGGCCAGAAATTGCACTTCGGCGGCACCGTCGCGTATATGGGCATTGCGCATGCCCTGTATCTCCACCTCGTTCTTGCAGGCCTTCAACAACTGCGCCGGATCCGCGCCCGGCAGCAGAGCGACTCCGGCGCGGCGCAACGCCAGCTGGCTCCATGCGTTGGCGGTATTCGGATCAGACGACACCCGCTGGCCCTTCAATTGCGCAAAGACTCGAACCAGCTCTGACTCGGGGTGGACGCTGACACCGGGGCCGACATGACTGGCAAAGCCATCGGGAATCTTGTCCGGGTCGGTAAAAAACTGCATCGCACCGTCCCGGTAAACCAGGGCGCTGCCGAGCACAATGGGCAGGTTGGGAACATCGCCCCCACGGATATTGAGTAACCAGTTACAGGAGTCCGCCGCAAAGATATAGGCCGCATCCGCGTTCCGGGCGGCAATCAGTTCGCCGACGCTGGCGCGCTTGTCGGTACTGTCGCGACCCGTGTACTGCCGGTCCAGCAAAAATGCCTGCCGCAAGGGCTTCGCCGGCTGCCGCCGCCAACACAGGTCGACCAGGTTTTGCTCCAGTTCCACCAACGCCAGGCCGGCTTTGCCCAATTCCCGCTCGGAAGCCTGCTGCCAGTGCAGGGAGTGCAGGCGCGGGTCGTAGCCCACCCGGTCGCCTTCGACCAATTGCCGGCTCAACCAGCGCAGGGGTGCCTGATCCGGCAGTTGATGAATTTCGAAACAGGAGTCATCCACCTGTTGCCGCACCTGCACGGTGTAGCGCCCGTCGACAAACAGGGCAGCCCGCTCGGGCAGTACCAGCGCGACGCCGGCGGAACCGGTAAAACCACTCAACCAGCGCAGGCGCTCGTGATGCGAGGGCAGGTATTCACCCAGGTACTGGTCGGCCCGGGGCACCACCAGCGCCGCCAGGTTCCTGTCCGCCATGCGCGCCCGCACGGCTCGCAAGCGCTCCGGCGAACTGCCGGGAGCCTCACTCATGGGCTGCGGTCCCCTCCCGTTGGCTATACCAGTCGACCCCGTGCTCATCCCGTTCGCAGCCGGCCAGGCGACGCCCGATCAGACAATTGAGATGCGCCAGCGTCTCGCCTATTGCCATCTGCAGCACACCGTCATCAATGGTTCTCCTGAACAGGGTGCCGAAGCAATCCACCGCCCGCCGAGGTTCGGCCAGATGTCGGTGGAGATTGTCCAGACCGCGTTCGTGGGCATCTATGATCTGGTTCAGGCGCACGTGCAAGCCATAGAACGGCGCCTGGTGAGACGGCAGTACCAGCACATCATCGGGCAACTGTTCGCGGATGCGGGCACTGGAATTGAGCCAATCCCTCAAGGTATCTCCCTTGGGCTCGGTGGGGAAGACGCTGACATTGGGGGTGATTCGCGGCAACACCTGGTCACCGGAAATCAGCAGTTTCAGCGAAGGACAGTACAGACACATGTGCTCGGGTGAGTGACCACTGCCCACCACCGGCTGCCAGTAGCGATCGTTGATGCGAATGGTCTCGTGGTCTATCAGGCGACGGTAGCTGTCGGGCAGTGCAGAAATCGCCATTCCAAAGCCGCCGAAACGCTGCCGGTAGTCCTCCAGTTGGTTGTCGTTGAAACCGGCCCCGCGGTAGAAGCGAATGGCCGCCTCCGGGGCCTCTCGCCCGGTGTCGTTGACCAGTGACCGGCACATGAGGAATTCTTCCCGGGACATCCACAGTTCGGCATCGAAGCGTTGGGTAATCCATCCTGCCAAACCCACATGGTCGGGGTGCATATGGGTGCAGATGACTCGCTTGACCGGGCGACCCGCCATGAAGCCGGCAAACAACTCCTGCCATTGTTCCCGCGCCGCAGGCAGGTCCAGGCAGCTATCCACCACGGTCCAGCCGTCGCCGTCTTCCAGCAGCCAGATATTGATATGGTCCAGGACCATGGGCATGGAAAACCGCACCCAGTACACCCCGTCCGCTATTTGCTGCGGCTGCCCCGGTTGCGGGGCGGCTTTGCGGCCATAGGGGTACTTCAGCCCCCGGACTATCTCAGAATCTTTAACCAACATGACATACCTCGGTAGGGTGGGCCATACTACCAGTCTGGACATTGCCGCGAAACACAAGGGGGAGACACCGTGGCGAAACGGGTATACCTGTTCAACGAAGGCGGAAAGGAGGATGGTGACCTGCTCGGCGGCAAGGGAGCCAACCTCTGTGAAATGACGCGTCTGGCACTGCCGGTACCCTTTGGCTTCGTCATCACCACCGCCACCTGCCGCGAATTTTTTGCCGCCGGCAACCGCCTGCCGCGCCATCTGCAGACCGAGTACAACGTAGCGCTGAAACTGGTGGAGGCAAAAATGGGGGCACAATTCGGCGACCCGGAAAATCCCCTGTTGTTTTCGGTGCGCAGTGGTGCGCCGGTGTCCATGCCCGGCATGATGAACACTATCCTCAACCTGGGCATGAATGACGCCATCGCCGCCGGACTGGCCCGCAAAACGGGCAATCCGCGTTTCGCCTACGATTGCTACCGCCGTTTCATTCAGATGTACGCAGAGGTGGTACTCGGGGTAGAGGCGTCGGCCTTTGAACGGGTACTGGAAGAATACAAGCGCGAGCACGGGCGCCGCGAGGACCTGGAGATGCTGGCGGAAGACTGGCAGGCCATCATTGAACGCTACAGGGATTTGGCGGATTTCCCCGAGAACCCGGCGCTGCAGCTTCGTCAGGCCATCGAAGCGGTATTTCTGTCCTGGAATACCCCCCGCGCCATCATCTACCGGGAAATGAACGATATTCCGGAAACCCTGGGCACGGCGGTTTGCGTGCAGGCCATGGTATTTGGCAATTTCGGCAATGATTCCGGATCCGGAGTGGCTTTTACGCGGAACCCCTCCACCGGCGAAAGGCGGTTTTTTGGCGAATACCTGGCCAATGCAGCCGGTGAAGACGTGGTGTCGGGAATACGCACCCCCCAGGATATAGAGACCCTGGGGCAGCAGATGCCGGACGTGTACCAACAATTGCAACGCACCCAGGCGTTGTTGGAAACCCACTACCGGGATATGCAGGATCTCGAATTCACCGTTCAGGAAAGTCGGCTGTACCTGCTGCAGACCCGCAGCGGCAAGCGCAGCGGCAGGGCCTCGGTAAAAATTGCCGTGGACATGGTGAAAGAAGGCCTGATCGACCGGCGGGAGGCACTGCTGCGAGTTTCACCGCAACATGTGGAGACCTTCCTGCATCCCATGGTGGACCCCGACACCGAACGGCAGGTGCTGGCGACCGGCCTGCCCGCCAGCCCCGGCGGGGCCAGCGGCGCGGTGGTTTTTTCCGCAGAGGAAGCGGTCGCTGCTCACCGCGACGACCAACCGGTGATTTTGCTGCGACGGGAAACCACGCCGGACGATATCCACGGAATGAAAGTAGCCCAGGGAATTCTGACCCAACTGGGCGGTATGACCTCTCACGCTGCGGTGGTGGCCAGGGGCATGGGGGTTTGCGCCGTCACCGGCTGCGACGAGTTGCTGGTGGATTGCGCCGCCGGTACCGCCACCACGAGCGCGGGTCAGGTATTGCGTCGCGGTGACACCATTACCCTGGACGGCTCCACCGGGGAGGTGATGCTGGGCACGGTACCAATGCGGGAAGCCAACACCAGCGAAGATTTTCAGACCCTGCTGTCCTGGGCCGACCAGTACCGCCGGCTGCGCGTGCGCAGTAACGCGGAAACCCCCGAGGACGCGCTGCGTGCACGACAACTCGGGGCCGAGGGCATCGGCCTGTGCCGCACCGAACACATGTTCTTTGAGGCCGACCGCATCGACCTGATGCGAGGCATGATTCTGGCGGACTCCACTGCGGAGCGACAGACTTACCTCCAGCAACTCAAGGCATTCCAGCAGGCCGATATACAGTCACTGTTTGAGGTAATGGATGGTCTGCCGGTAACCGTGCGGCTGCTGGACCCGCCACTGCACGAATTTCTGCCCCACTCCGAAGAGGAGCTGGAACAACTGGCCCAGCGCCTCGGCAAGCCGGTGGCACGGGTGCGTGAAGCCACCTTGCAGATGCGCGAAGTCAATCCGATGCTGGGCTTTCGCGGCTGCCGCCTGTCGGTGGTGCATCCGGAAATTACCGACATGCAGGTGCAGGCAATCATCGGCGCGGCGGTGGCGGCGCGCCGCGCCGGTCACGACCCCCACCCGGAAATCATGATTCCCCTGGTGGTCAATGTGCGCGAAATCCGTGCCATTACCGAAGTAATCGAGCGGAGCATTCTGCAGGTCATGGCCGAACAACAGGTATCGATTCCCTATAAGATCGGCACCATGATGGAGACCCCCCGCGCCTGCCTGGGAGCCAGGCGGCTCGCCTCGGTGGTCGAATTCATGAGTTTTGGCACCAATGACCTGACCCAGATGACCTACGGCTTTTCTCGCGACGACGCCGGCAAGTTTCTGCCCGCCTACCTGGACCGCAAGCTGGTCGAGGACGACCCCTTCATCACCCTGGATCAGCGGGCAGTGGGCCGCCTGATGAAAATGGCTCTGAAGGACAGCCGGGCGCTCAACAAGGGTCTCAGGTACGGCATCTGCGGCGAGCACGGCGGCGACCCCCGCTCCATCCAGTTTTGCCATGAAATCGGTCTCGACTACGTCAGTTGCAGCCCCTACCGGATACCGGTAGCGAGGATTGCGGCGGCCCAGGCCAATGTGCGGGAGCTGCTGACGAAATCGGCTGATTGACGCAGCCGGAAGCGCTCCGCCGAATTTGTCAATCTGGTCTTGGGAACGTCCCTGCAGACTAACCCGGATTCACCGCGCGGATGGTTTTTACCACGTCCAGAAACAGGTGCTCGACCCGTTTGAGGGTGAACCCCGCCGCCTGTACATTGGCCACGGTGTCTCGATTCATGTCGGGGCCAATGCGCCGGGAGAGCTGGGTCATCAGGTCCATCATCAGCTTGAAGGGATAGTATCGGGAGCCCGTGTGTTCAAACATGAACAGTTCACCACCGGGCTTGAGCACCCGCCGCAACGCCTCGAGTCCCTGCACCGGCCTGGGTACGGAACAAAAAGTGCAGGAAGTGAATACCTGGTCAAAACTGTCATCGGCAAAGCGCAACTCGTGTACGTCCATGACCTCGGCTTTGATCTCACCGTCGTAGGCGTCGATGCGCGCCTGGGCCATTTCCAGCATCTTCGGACTGATGTCGATGGCATTGAGACGTTTCCCTGCCGGGAAAGTGGGAATGTCCAACCCCGTGCCCAGCGCCAGGAACAGGACGTTGCCGGACATGTGGCTGAACAGTTCCCGCTTGGCCGGCCGCCAGCGCCATTCCGCACCGCGGCTGCTCATCAGGTCGAAATTGCGGGCTGCCCGGTCCCACTTGCGCCGGGTTTGCTCATCCATAATCACGCACCCCTCGCAATAAGCTGTTGAGCAGCCACAAGGAGGCGATACAGACTGCGCCACAGCCTGCGCCAAGGCCCAGAGCCGCCGCGCTGTCCAGCGGCTTCATGGCGTCCCACATGCCCACCAGCATGCCGCTGAACATGCCGCTGCACATGGCGGGCAACATCACCTCCATGGCCCCGAGCAGAATTCCCATCGGGAAAAATAACACCAGACCGACCACCATGCCGAGTGCCATGGCCACCACCATGGCTGCCAACATGGGCCAGCCGACACCGATCGCCAGGGCGCAGAGCCAGCCGGCCACGGCCCCCACCAGCAGGTTGGCAAACAGGTCGCCAAACACGAAGTACCAACGGGAGTCCACTATCCTCAGCTCACTTGCAAAAGTACGGGTTGCGAAGGGAACAGTCTACCCCAGCGCCCGGCTTGGCAGCGAATATTTCCGGCCGCCGACCCTACACCTGGTGGCCTCGGTGTGGCAATTCAGGCAGCGTTGTTTTGGGCAGAATGGCGTTGTTCGCAATAGTGCTTCAGGCCGTACCCACAACGGTTGAAGCCGGCCTCAGTGGCTTCGCCATAGAGCGCCAGCACATCGGGCACTGCCTCTCCACTGAAAATATCTTCCGACAGGTAATAGCAGGATTGGGCGTCCCGCGGGCTCAGGTACTGGGTGCGTTCGGCGTGAATGGCATCGCCGGGCCGGTTTTCCATGCGCCACGCCAGCGCCTGCGGCGGCTCAATTCGGGAGACGTACTCCACCTGCAGCTGCGGGCCCTGACCCAGGTCCACGTGCATCTCCAGTGCTGCGCCCAGCCGCAATTCACCCTTGATGAGCGGACAAAACTCATTCCACGTGGCGTAATTGTCAAAATCCACCAACACGTCCCAAACCAGCGCCTGGGGAGCGGCGATCAAAATGGTGTCGGAACATACCTTGTTTTCCCCGATCATGTCAGCTGATCCACATCGCTTCCGCACCACGGATGGCGGTTTGCAGGTCGCGTATGCTCTGTGCCGTTGAGCGGCCGATGAGGTCCATCTTGACGACCTGTTCAATGCGGGGTTGGAGCCGCGCCCACTCGCGTTTGTGGAGCAAACCCTTCCACAACTCGCAGGCATCGACCAGACAGATAATGGCGATGTCCTGTGGATCGGGAATAACGTCGCTCAGCAGCACGTCCATAATGCGTCGCTTGACCTCTCGTAGCGGCCGGTCATCTACTGTGGGGTAGCGACGCGTACCGAACACCCACAGCACTTTGCCCTCGCGTCGGGTCACGATTTCACGCGCGACCAGGCGATCCAGCAGCTGCGGCTGGAGAATATCGTATTTGTCAGCAAGTACGCGGACCCAATGGTGGGCCGGCTGAGTTTCGCTTTCTCGGGCGATCCGTGCCAGGGCGAAATCCAGTACCGGTTCTCCCAATGGCTTCGAGTCGACGACAAAGAGTTGCTCGAGGTCCGTATCGATGCGGTTGTTCAGTGCGAGATCCATCAGGATGGCGCCACTGGCGGCATGGCTCAGAGAATGAATCGGTAGCTGGGCGTTCATCTTGCCGGTATCGTCATCGAGTGCCAGCAGCAGAATTTCTTCGGCGATCGTCAGCATTTTGTTCTCCAGCATATCGGTTCGTCACAATTTACCGTTAGCGCTCCCCGATGTCGATGACGGAATGACTGTAAGGGAGGGGGATATGGCATAATGAATACACACTCCCAGGAGGTACTCGCCGTGCGACCAATTAGCTGCCTATTGTTGGCCCTCGGACTGTCGGTACAGCCGGCTGTTGCCGACCAGTCGCGTCTCGCCCAGGTACTGATGGCCCAGCCCGAGGCGACCCAGCAGCGCTATCACTATCGCCACCCGCTGGAGACGCTCAGCTTTTTCGGCGTCGAGCCCGGCATGACCGTGGTGGAGGCTTTGCCTGGGCGCGGCTGGTACAGCCGAATCCTGGTGGACTACCTGGGGCCTGAAGGCCACCTGATCGGCGTCGATTATGCACCCGACCTGTACCGGAAATTCGGTTTTTACAGTGATGAAATGGTCAGGGCCAAGGAAACCTGGGTGGTGGACTGGGTTGCCACGGCCGGTGGTTGGCGCGGTGCCGAGGGGGCCCGTGTCAGCGCCTTCACCTTTGGCGCGATGCCGGATTCGGCACGGGGTACGGCCGACATGGTGCTGTTTATTCGGGCACTTCACAATCTGGCCCGCTTTGAAAATGATGGTGGCTACCTGACCACGGCCCTTCAGAACGCTGTCGCTGCCTTGAAACCGGGCGGCATTCTCGGGGTGGTACAACACCAGGCGCGAGAGGAGAAACCCAAGGCATGGGCCAACGGCGCGCGCGGCTACCTCAAGCAGAGTTTCGTCATCGAGCAGGTGCAAAATGCGGGTCTGGAGTTTGTTGGCGAAAGCGCTGTCAACCACAACGACGAGGATCGGCCGGGTGCCGACGACGTGGTCTGGCGCCTGCCGCCCAGCCTGAGAAGCGGCGACAAAGATGCTGGAACGAGCCTGCGCCACCTGTCGGTGGGCGAATCAAATCGCATGACCCTGAAGTTTCGCAAGCCGTCGGATTGACGCCGGTTTTGCCTAGTCGCAATCCGGGTCCGACAGAATTTCCTCCAGCGCCTGCAACAGGGCGCCACAGTCCTGCCGGGTTCCCACGGTAATGCGCAGGTACTCGTCGATGCGTGGCGCCTGAAAATGGCGCACCAGGATGTTGCGCTGGCGCAGGCGGGCAAACAACGACTCAGCCCGACAACGGCCGTGGCGCGCCGCAACGAAATTGGCCTGTGACGGCAGCAACTGAAAGTCCAGGGTTGTCAGCCCTTCACAGAGAAAATCGCGGTTGGCGACCAGGCGCTCACAACTGTCGCGAAACCAGCTCTCATCTTCCAGAGCCGCCACCGCACCCGCTTCCGCCAGGCGATCCAGCGGATAACAATTGAAGCTGTTCTTGACTCGTCGCAGGGCCTCTATCAACGGTTCCTGGGCGAAGGCGGCACCCACTCGCAGTCCGGCCAGACCCCGGGACTTGGACAGCGTTTGCACCACCACCAGGTTATCGTGGTCGGCGATCAGGGGCAGCGTGGATTCGGCGCCGAAATCGACGTAGGCTTCATCCACCACCACCACCGAATCCCGATTTCTGTGCAGCAGCGCCTCGACAGAACGGCGAGGCAACGCCATTCCCGTAGGTGAATTGGGATTGGCGAAAATCACTCCACCGTTGCTCGGCGAGTACTCCTCGAATTCAATCCCGTACTTTTCGTTGACTGCGACAGTTCGGTAGTCAAGACCGTACAGCGCACAATAGACCGGGTAAAAGCTGTAGCTGATATCGGGAAAAAGCACTGGTCGGCGCGGGTTGAACAGGGCCCGAAAACTGTGCGCCAACACCTCGTCCGAGCCATTGCCGAGAAACACCTGGGTGGGTTGCAGACCCTGGTACCGGGCCCAGACGCTCCGCAGTGTGGCATTTTCCGGATCGGGGTAACGCCGCAGGCTGTCGCCTTCGACTTTGGCCAGGGCCTCCAGCACTCGTGGCGAGGGCGGCCACGGCAATTCGTTGGTATTGAGCTTGATCGCCCCTCCCGCCGTGGGCTGCTCACCCGGCTGGTAGGGAGACAGTTGCCGGACCAGCGGATTCCAGTATCGCGACATGGCTGGTTTCTCCCTGGGCTCGCGGCGTTTCCAGACTGCTGGGCAGAAGCGGCTCAGCGCAGTGACGCGTTGATATTCTCCAACACCTTGCTGCCGGGGCACAACTCGTTCGGCCCCAGTTCGTTCAGTGGCCGCACCGCGGTGTGCAGCGTCTTGTGCAGGTCTTCCGTGTCGCGGTCCATGTAGATCAGTCCGGTGAGCACCTGTCCGGCCGCACGATGCCGTTCCAGCGCCGCCATGGCAGAGAGGCGATCAAAGGGGTCCAGCCCATCCGCCAATTTGTGCAAATGCAGCACCGATCCGTCGTGCATGGTCACTTCATTGGAGGTGCCGGGCTGGTAGTGGGCAGTAATTTCCTGACGCATCGGCACAAAATCCAGGGTTCCGGTGGCGACGGAATGCTCACGGGCGAACTCGTAGGACTTGGTCGACCCGCTATTGTTGTTGAAGGTCACGCAGGGAGAGATTACGTCGATCAGGGCAAAACCCTGGTGTGTTATTGCCGCCTTGATCAGCGGTACCAGTTGCTCGCGGTCACCGGAAAAGCTGCTGGCGACAAAGCCGGCGCCAAAGGTGAGTGCCGCGGCACACAGACCAATGGCATTGAAGGGATTGACGTCACCTTTCTTGTTGACCGAACTCTCGTCGGCGGTGGCGGAATCCTGTCCCTTGGTCAGACCATAACATCCGTTGTTCATGACGATATAGACCATGTTCAGGTTGCGACGAATCGCGTGGGCGAACTGGCCCAGGCCGATGGACGCGGTATCGCCGTCGCCTGAAACCGCCAGGTAGGTCAGATCCCGGTTGGCCATGTTGGCGCCGGTGACCACCGAGGGCATGCGGCCGTGAACCGAATTGAAACCGTGTGACTTGCCAAGAAAATAGGCCGGGGTCTTGGAAGAACAGCCGATTCCCGAAATCTTGGCGATCTTGTGCGGCGCGATGGAGAGTTCGTGTACTGCCTTGACGATGGCCCCACTGATGGAATCGTGTCCACACCCCGCGCACAGGGTGGAGATGGTACCTTCGTAATCCGCCTTGGTATATCCCAGTTCATTGCTCGGTGATTCGGGATGTCGAAATTCGGGGGTGACGTAACTCATGAGCCGCTACCTGCTCCCGCCCCGGCGGTGGCCACTTCCGGGCGCAGGGTCCTGACGTTGTCGCGCGGCAGCTGCTGCAGGATCTGCTTCCTGATATTGCGGGCGCTGATCGGGGTACCGTCAAAACAGAGCACCGACTTGAGTTTGTCCGGGCCGAATTCGAACTCGGCCATCAGCAGCGTACGCAATTGCGCATCGCGGTTTTGTTCGATCACGAAGGTGCGTTCATGGGAGTCGATGAACTGTTCGACTTCCCGGTTGAAGGGAAAGGCCCGTACCCGCATGGCGTCGATGGGCAGGCCCTCCTCAGCCAGGTGTTCCAGCGCCTCCAGCGAGGAGGCCGCACTGGTACCGAAGAAAATGACCCCGTAGTCGGTCGGCTGCGCGGCCGGCGCCTGCACCGGCCCCGGCACATACTCCTTGGTGGTCTCCCATTTGGCCATCAGACGCAGCATGTTGCGCTCGTAGGCCTCACCACTCTCGGTATACACCGCTTCCTCATCGCGGGAGGTACCGCGAGTGATGAAAGCCCCCTTGGTGGGATGGGTGCCCGGATACGTGCGATAGCAGATGGCATCCTCATCCACATCCCGGTAGCGGCCCCACTCCGGCAACTGATCCAGGTCTTCCGCCGACAGCACCTTGCCGCGGTCGTAGCTCCGTGCATCGTCCCAGACCAAGGGTTCGGACATGTTGTCGTTCATCCCCAGGTCCAGGTCGGAGAGAATGATGATCGGAGTTTGCAGGCGCTCGGCAAGGTCGAAGGCGTCCGCCGCCATATCGAAGCATTCCCGCGGCGTGGACGGGAACAACAGCACCTGCTTGGTATCCCCGTGTGAGGCGTAGGCACAGGACAGGACATCGGACTGCTGGGTGCGGGTGGGCATGCCGGTGGATGGCCCGGCCCGCTGCACGTCGATCAAAACGGTGGGAATCTCGGCAAAATAGGCCAGGCCCAGGAACTCGCTCATCAGAGAAATACCCGGCCCACTGGTGGCGGTGAAGGCTCGGGCACCGTTCCAACTGGCACCGATCACGATACCGATAGCCGCCAACTCGTCCTCGGCCTGAATGATGGCGAAATTCTTCTGGCCGCTGCCCGGATCGATGCGCATGCGATTGCAGTATTTCTCGAAGGCCTCCACCACCGAGGTCGACGGGGTAATCGGATACCAGGCGGCCACGGTGGCGCCGCCGTAGATGGCTCCCAGACCCAGCGCGCTGTTGCCGGAAATGAGAATGTTGTCGCCCACCCGGTCGCGCTTTTCCACGCGGATGGGGAGCGGACAATCGAAGTTGTCGCGAGCGTACTGATGGCCCAGTTCCAGGGCGTGAATATTCGGCGCTACCAGCTTTTTCTTGCTCTGGAACTGGTCGCCGACCAGCTTGGTGATAACGCCGAAGTCGATATCCAGGAGAGCTGCCAGGGCGCCCACATAGACCACGTTCTTGAACAACTGGCGCTGGCGCGGGTCCTTGAACTCGCGGTTGCAAATCCGGGTCAGGGGAAGGCCGATGATGTGCACGTCATTGCGCAGCAGACGCAGGTCCAACGGTTTGGTGTTGTCGTAAATGAAATAGCCTCCGCTCTCCACCTCCTGGATATCCTGGGGCATGCTCTGGGGATTGACACTGAGCATGATGTCGACCCCACCTCGGCGCCCCAGGTGACCCTGTTCACTGACGCGAACTTCATACCAGGTGGGTAGTCCCTGAATATTGGAGGGAAAGATATTCTTGGGCGACACCGGCAGGCCCATGCGAAACAGTGCCTTGACCAGCAGGTTGTTGGCGCTGGCGGAACCGGTGCCGTTGACATTGGCAAACTTGATGACGAAGTCATTGACGGACCGCAGGGTTTTCACGGCTTACTGCCCCGCCTGGGTAACGTGGTAGAGAAACTTCTTCATGTCCCATGCGGTCGTGGGGCAGCGTTCCGCACACAGCCCACAGTGCAGGCAGACATTCTCATCCTTGACCATCACCCGCCTGGTCGGCAGTTTCCCGGAGACGTACAAATCCTGGCTCAGGACCGTGGCAGGCGCCGACAGGCGCTTGCGTAACTCCTCCTCTGGGGCGGGTTCGGTGAAGGTGATGCAATCGGTGGGACAGATGTCCACACAGGCGTCACATTCGATGCAGCGAACTTCCCGAAATACGGTTTGCACATCGCAATTGAGACAACGCTGGGCCTCCTTGAAGCCGGTATCCGCATCGAAGCCCAGTTCCACTTCCACCTTCCGGTCGCTCAGGGCCTTGGCCTTGTCGGCAAGGGGTACCCGGTAACGCAAGTCGGATTCCACCAGGTTGTCGTAACTCCACTCGTGAATCCCCATCTTCTGACTGACCAGGGTCACCGCCGGTGGCGGCCTCTGATCCAGTGGCTTGCCGCGACACAGCAAATCGATGGAAATGGCCGCCTGGTGACCATGGGGCACTGCGGTAATGATATTTTCCGGACCCCAGGCGGAATCGCCACCGAAGAAGACCTTGTCCAGCGTGGACTGAAGAGTGACCTCGTTCACTACCGGCATATCCCACTCATCGAAGGCCAGGCCGATATCGCGCTCGATCCAGGGAAAGTGGTTTTCCTGACCGATCGCCATCAACACGTCATCCGCCTCCATAATCACCGGGTCTTCGCCGGTGGGCACCAGGGTACGCCGGCCCGCCGCATCGTATTCTGCCTCCACCTTCTCGAAGCGAACTCCGGCGAGCCGTCCCTTCTCTACCACGAACTCCTTGGGTACGTGATTGTCGTAGATGGGAATGTCCTCGTGCATGGCGTCTTCCTTTTCCCAGGGCGACGCCTTCATGTCGGCAAATGGGCTGCGCACCACCACTCGCACGTCCTTGCCGCCCAGGCGACGGGCGGTCCGGCAACAATCCATGGCGGTGTTGCCACCGCCCAACACCAGTACCTTCCTGCCAATGCCGCTGACGTGCTCAAAGGCCACTCCGGATAGCCAATCGATGCCGATATGGATATTGTCGGCCGCCTCTGCGCGGCCCGGCAGCTTGGCCAGGTCCTTGCCACGTGGCGCTCCGGTGCCTACAAACACGGCATCGTAGCTCTGCGCCAGCACCTCCTTGAGGCTGCTTACATACTGCTTGAAGGTGGTGACGACACCATCCATATCGAGAATGTAGTTGACTTCCTGGCGCAACACTTCAATCGGTAGACGGAAGGCCGGAATCTGGGTCAACATCATACCGCCGCCCTCGATCTGTTCATCGAAGATCTCGATCTGGTAACCCAGTGGCAGCAGGTCCCGGGCCACGGTCAGAGAGGCCGGACCGGCACCGATCAGGGCAATCCGCTTGCCGTTTTTGCGTTTGGGAATGGCCGGCATGCGTGCGGCAATCGCCTCGGGATTCTTCTGGTCGGAAGCCACCCGCTTGAGTCGGCAAATCGCCACCGGCTCTTCCTCGACCCGGACGCGACGACAGGCCGGCTCACAGGGGCGGTCGCAGGTTCGACCCAGCACACCGGGAAATACGTTGGATTCCCAGTTGATCATGTAGGCATCGTCGTAGCGCTGGGCGGCGATCAGGCGAATATACTCGGGTACCGGGGTGTGCGCCGGACAGGCGTACTGGCAGTCGACCACTTTGTGGAAGTACTCCGGATCGCTGATATCTGTTGCTTTCACCTGGCTACCTGCGGCAGACAAATTCGGGTGATTATGTCACAAAGCCGCGTATCGTGCATTGGCAATACTGCGCTTTTCCCAACCCGGCAATTCACTGGTTCCGGCAAATCTGGATTCGCAAGTTGCCAGCTGACTGGTATAGCGGGCGGACTGGGACGCCACCTTCCCCGCCACCGCCAGCAACCATTGCTTGTTCTTGTAGCTGCGCCGGTTATAACCACCGTGGCCCTCGTGGTAGGCAAGGTAGAGCTGGTAGGGATCGTCCTTGCTGATACCGCTGCGTCGATGTGACTGCTGGTTGTACCAGCCGACAAAATCGATCGAGTCGGCAAAGTTATCCCGGTCCGCCCCGTAGTTTCCCGCATCGCGGATATAACGCTGCCAGGTCTCGGCCAATGCCTGGGTATAGCCGTAGGAGGAGGAAGAACGAAAACCGGGAATCACCCACAAAATCTTTTTTCGCTTCGGTTTGGCCTTGGCCCGAAAGCTCGATTCCTGGTGGATGATGGCCATCATCACCGGAATCGGGCTGCCCCAGCGTCGCTCGGAGCGGTCGGCGGCCCGGTACCAGCCCCGCTTCTGTTCGAAAATGCTGCAGATGTCTGCCACGTTCGAGGGCGGTGTGATACTGACACAGGAAGAAAGAAATAATATATTGATAATCAGCAGGATACGTAACATAGGTCAGGTCCTTTCTATCATCGGTCGGTAGTGTTGCGCAACAGTTCCAACAGCGCCTGTTCCCCCATCACCGGGATGCCCAGCTGACGGGCCCGGCGCAACTTGGAACCGGCTTGCGAACCGGCCACCAAATGGTCGGTTTTGCTGGAAATACTGCTGCTCACTTTCGCTCCCAGGTGTTCCAGCGCGACCTTGGCCAGCTCCCGGGTCAGGCTCTCCAGTGAGCCGGTGAGCACCCAGGTGGTGTCCTGCAAAGGCTGCGCCTGCCCCGGCGCCGGCTCGGTCGCGGGCCAGTTCACCCCCAGTGCGAGTAATTCCTGCACCACCGCCATGGCCTCGCTGGAGTCAAAAAAACTGCGTACCTGCTCGGCGACTACCGGCCCCACGTCCTTCACTTCCAGCAATTGTTCGAGCGTCGCGGCACACAGCCTGGGCCAACTCTCAAAGTGCCGACAGAGATTCAGGGCCGTCGTCCAACCCACCTGTGGGATTCCCAGGGCGTACAGGAATCTTGCCATGGAGGTATTGCGACTTTGGGCGATGGATGTCACCAGTTTGTGCGCCGACTTCTCGCCCAGGCCGTCCAACCCGGCCAGGGGCCCGGTCTGCAACCGGTACAGGTCCGCCACCGTATGGATCAGCCCCTGTTGCAGCAACTGCGCCACCCGCCTGTCCCCCAGGCCCTGGATGTTCATGGCCTTGCGCGAGGCGAAGTGTTTGATGGCCTCCTTCTGCTGGGCCGCGCACACCAGGCCACCACTGCAACGCAGCACGGCGGCATCGTCCCGCTGCAGAACCGCTGAACCGCACACCGGGCAGCGCTCGGGAAAATGGATGGCACGGCTGTCCGCCGGGCGCCGGTCCAGCACCACCGAGACCACCTGGGGAATTACGTCGCCGGCGCGCCGCAGCACCACCGTATCACCCACGCGCAACCCCAGCCGGGTACACTCGTCGCGGTTGTGCAGCGTGGCGCTGCTGACCGTCACCCCGCCAACGAACACCGGTTCCAATCTGGCGACCGGGGTAATGGCGCCCGTTCGGCCCACCTGAAACTCCACCTCCAGCAGACGGGTGAGTTCCTCCTGGGCCGGGAATTTACAGGCCACCGCCCAGCGCGGCGCCCTGGCGGTATGGCCCAGGGTCTGCTGCAGTGCCAGCGAATTGACCTTGCACACCGTCCCGTCTATGTCATAACCGAGTTGGTCCCGGCGCTCGCCCAGTTGCTCGTGATAGTCGAGGCAACGTTCTATGCCGGAAACCTCGGCGGACTCTCCGCTGATGCGCAACCCCCAGCTCCGCAGGGCTTGCAGAATTCCGAAATGCGATGCGGGGAGTTCGCCGCCTGCTACCCCGCCGACGCCATGGCAACACATCTGCAGCGGTCGCCGCGCAGTAATTCCCGGGTCCAACTGGCGCAGGCTGCCGGCGGCGGCGTTGCGGGGATTCACGAACACTTTTTCCCCCTGGGCACGGGCCTGCTCGTTGACTTCGGCAAAACCGGCCCAGGGCAGGTAGACCTCTCCCCGCACCTCCAGCAACGTGGGATAGTCGCCCTCCAGCAGGCACAACGGAACCGAAGAAATGGTACGCACATTGTGGGTGATGTCCTCGCCGGTGGCGCCATCGCCGCGGGTGGCCGCCCGCTCCAGCACTCCCTGCCGGTAGAGCAGGCTCACCGCCACCCCATCCAGCTTGGGCTCGCAAACGTATTCGATGTCGCCGTCCCAGCCCAGGCGCGCACGCAGACGCCGCTCGAAATCCAGCAAATCGTCACGGTCGAAAACGTTGTCCAGAGACAACATGGGGAATTCGTGGGCGACCGGATGCAATTCGTTGAGCGCCTCTCCGGCGACGCGTTGGGTGGGGGAATCCGCACGCAGCAGGTGTGGATTGTTTTGCTCCAACTGTGACAGCCTGTGCCACAGGCGGTCGTACTCCGAGTCGGGCAACTGCGGTTGATCCAGAACGTAATATTGGTAGTTGTGGTAGTTGAGTTGATCGCGCAGCTGGTTGATCTCGCGCTCCACCGACACTGAGGTGGCCATGGCCGTCAGCTTTGTTCGCGGGCCAGCATCTGACGTTGCAGGTCGCTTATCCGCTGGCGAATATGCTCCTGGGTCTGCTTGGTGGCGACGCTGCGGGATTCGTCCAGCAACTCGCCGTTCAGGGTACTGGCCACCGTTTCGGCAGTTTGCAGCATGGACTCAAAGGCGGCCATCAGGTCTTTCGGGCCCGGCACCGAAAGAAAAAATGTCAGGCCGCGGGTAGTGAGTTGCGCCATGGAATCGAGGTCGAAGACACCGGGTTGCATCATGTTGGCTACACTGAATTGAATGCGCCCCTTGCCGGTGGCCTCGTCATGACGATGAAAAAAGTTCATCTCCCCAAAGCGCAGGTCGCAAGCCAGCAATATCTGCAGGATGTCCTGTCCGGAAAAACCGGATTTCTCTTTGGCCTGAACATGCACAATAATCACTTCGGAAGCCTCGCCCCCGGGCATTTCGTCTTCTCCCCGCTCGCCTTCGGAGTGGGCACTGAAACTGGGCAGGGGTTCCGGCGCGACTACCGGTTCCACCGCGGGGAAGTCCTGGGGAGTGTTCACCACGCGGGCACCGCCATTGGGCAATTCACTGTTGTAGGGCTCCTGTTCCACCTCGCTGGACTCCAGTGCCGCCGTCTGGCGCGGATTCGCCCTCAGGCGCAGGGAATTTTTGCGCATGCGCTGATAACCGCTGAGTACAATCGTCAGCAACAGTATGCAGCCGATAACAATGAACCACTCTTGCATATCGATGACCATCAGCTCACCGCCAGTTCCACCGCTTCTTCCACATCCACCGAAACCAGCCGCGAGACACCGGGTTCCTGCATGGTTACGCCCAACAACTGGTCCGCCATTTCCATGGTGATCTTGTTGTGGGTAACGAAGATGAATTGAACCTGTTCGGACATCTCCTTGACCATGCGCGCATAGCGCGCCGCATTCACATCGACCAGCGGTGCA
>CAZUGZ010000010.1:3806-33014 GCA_964620555.1 uncultured Alteromonadaceae bacterium | reverse complement strand
GGGCCTTTTCCCCCCCCGAGAGCTGGTGAATGGTCGCATTTTTCTTGCCCGGGGGATGCGCCATGATGGTGATACCGGTATCGAGTAAATCCTTGCCCGTCATTTCCAGGCAGGCGGTACCGCCACCGAAGACCCGGGGGAAAAACTGACCGAGACTGGTGTTGACCTGATCAAAGGTGTCGCGAAAACGACTGCGGGTTTCGCGGTCGATCTTGCGAATGGCCGCTTGCAGGGTGGCCAGGGCATTTTCCAGGTCGGCATTCTGGGAGTCCAGGTACTGCTTGCGCTCGCAGTGCTGGCGGTACTCGTCAATGGCCGCCAGATTGATCAGACCGAGCCGCTCAATCTGCCTGCCGACCTTGTCCAGTCGCTCCTGCCATTCTGCCGGATTGGCGCCTTCCGGCAGGTCCTCGAGTAACCGATCCGCCTGCTGGTCGAACTCCTGCAACTTCTCCTGCACTCCCTCGCGCTGGACCTGCAGGGTCTGCAGGTCCAACTTGTGCTGCTCCAGTTCGCTGCGCCGGGTCTGCAGCAGTTGTTCGATTTCCGCGCGCCGAGCCTCCACCTGCCGGCTCCGCTCACTTTGCTCGTCAACCCGCCCACGCGCTGCCGTCAGTTCCGCTTCCACTTCACTGCGTAACTGCAACTGTTGCTGCAACTGCGATTGCAGGTCTTCCCTGGGTGCATCGTTTTGGCTGATGGCGGCCTGCAGCTTTTCCCGACTGGCATTCAGCTGCTCGATCTGCCCGGCCGTGCGCTCGACCGATTGCGCCAGAGCATCCCGCTGCGCCTGCATTGACTGCCAGCGCAATTCCGCCTGGTGCACCGAGTCCCGGTCCCGCTGGGCCCGCTCGGCGACCGCATCCAGCCGACTGCGAATCGGCTGCCGCCGGGATAACAGGTGTTGGCGCTGTTCATCGGCCACCGCCAGGGCCTCGCTGGCAGCGGCCAGCATTTGTTGCGCCTCGGCCATGGCAGCCTGTTCCGAGGCCAGTTGCCGGCGCAATTCCTCGAGTTCACCATGGATCATCTGGTCGCGTTTGGCCGCCTGCTCGACCCGGGCCTCGCCGGCGCTGAGCTCGGCACTCAGTTCCGCCAATCGGCGGGTCTCCGTCTGCAGCGCGGCCTGGGCCTGCCGGTGCTCACTCTCGATCCGCTCCAGGGACTCCAGTGTCCCGGTCAACGCCTGTTCCCGCTCTCGACACTGTTGTTCCTGCACCGAGACTCGCGACTGCAACTGTTCCATTTCCCGGCGGCGCTCGATGACGCCCTGCCCCGCTTCGGTGGCCCGCGTGACCCGCACCCAGTTGCCCCCCAGCCAGATGCCATCGCGAGTGATCACCGACTGTCCCGCCGCCAGCGAATGGCGTTGTCGCAGCGCCTCCGGCAGATCCTCGGCGACCATCACCGATTTCAGCCAGTCGGGGTAATCGCCGCCACCGCTGACTTTGTCGGCCAGTGTGGGCGCGGAGCCGGTGGCGGTGGCGGCGGCCGCCTCCAGCAACGACAGGCTGCCGTCCGGGGGAGCTTCCCGCAGGGCTTCCTGCAACTGGTCAATTTGCTCCACACACACGGCCTGCAGATAATCGCCCAGCACTGTCTCCACCGCCGCGTGCCAGCCCGTCTCCACTTCGAGTGTTTCCAGCAGCCGCGGACGATCCGCCAACCGCTGTTGCTGCAACCAAAGCGCCACTCCGTCGCCAGGCTCCATGGCAGCCTGCTGCAGGGCCTCCAGTGAAGCCAGCCGTCCGCGCATGGTTTGCAGTTGCTGTCGGCTCTGGTCAAGTGCTTCCGAGTGTTGTTCGCGCCGTTGTCGGGCCTCGTCGAGTTCGAGCCACTGCTCGCCGACGCGGGCCTCTCCGGCCACCAGCTCCGCCTCCCGCAGTGCTACCTGCTGCGCCAGTTCCCGGCAATCCGCCTCCCCGGATGTCGACTCACGGCTTTGCTGCCGCTCGCGTTCCAGGACGGCAATGCGCTGTTGCAGACGCTGTCCGGCCTCCTCCAGGTGCTCTATCCGGGACCGCTGGACCTCTACCTGCTCGCCGGGCCTGGCCGACTGTTGATGGTGTTCGTCCCATTCCCGCTGCCAGCTTTGCATCGCCGCGTCTGCGTCGTCCCACTGCGCCGCCGATTGGCACTGTACGTCCCGCAACTGTTTCAGTTGCGCCTCGGCTTTTACGCAATCCCGCTGCAAACGCCGCTGTTGCTGACTCTCCTGCTGCGACTGTCGTTTTGCCTCGGCACAGTTTTTTTCCACCTGTTTCAGGTCTTCGGCCAACTGGCCGGCACGTTCCCGCTGGTGCTTGAGTTCCTGCTCAATCCGCGCCACTTCACCACCGAGGCTGTAGTAACTGGCCTGTACCTCATTGAACCGTTCCGTCGCCTCGGTATGGGCCTGACGCAGTGTTTCCAGTTCCCGATCCGCGCTGGTCCTTTGGGCCTGTGCACTCTCCAGCACCACTTCGGCAGACCCGACCCGTTGCAGTTGGGCGCCGTGCTCGGCCTCCAGTTGTCGCCACTGCAATGCCAGCAACTGGGCTCTGAGGGTGCGTTCCCGGGTCTTGTAATCGCCGTATTTCTCCGCCGACCGGGCCTGACGCTGCAGGTGTTGCAGTTGCCGTTCGAGTTCCTCGCGCAGGTCGGTAAGCCGCTCCATATTGTCCTGGGTCCGACGCAGCCGGTTCTCGGTTTCCCTGCGCCGTTCCCGGTACCGGGAGATGCCGGCCGCCTCTTCGATAAACACCCGCAATTCCTCGGGCTTGGATTCGATCAGGCGTGAAATCACACCCTGTTCGATAATGGCATAGCTGCGCGGCCCCAGCCCGGTGCCAAGAAATATTTCGGTGATATCCCGGCGCCGACACTTGACCCCGTTCATGAAGAATGTGGACTGGCCCTCCGTACCCACCAGGCGCTTGATGGAAATTTCGGCATAATCGGCGTATTCCCCTCCGATCGTGCCGTCCTGATTGTCAAACACCAGTTCGATGGAGGCCTGTCCAACCGGTGGCCGGGAGATGCTGCCGGCAAAGATCACATCGGCCATCGATTCTCCGCGCAGGTTGCGGGCGGAGCTTTCGCCCATTACCCAACGCACGGCGTCGATGACATTGGATTTGCCACAGCCGTTGGGACCAACCAAAGCACACAAGTTGCCGGGAAAACTGACACTGGTCGGGTCCACGAAAGATTTGAAACCCGCCAGTTTGATGCACTTTAATCTCATAAATTCTTAGGTATACGAGATAACTAAATGAATCTATTACCTTTAACTGAACTAAGCTCTACCGTAGTCCCATATCAGACCACAACATGTAGTACAAAGTCTACCCCAACTACACTATATTTGGGAGCATATTTTTCATTTATCGGGGTTTTTTTGTCGGCGTAGCACCAACTGCCGAGCACTACCCTCGGACTCAGGACGCAGGGGCCCGACCTGGCCCTGCCAGTTCGCATGTTCTTCGCCCGGTTGGCCGTTACGGGAGATGCGGGCGATGACCAGCACCCGGGTCAGGGTGGAGAGCGATTGCCCGGTCATCGAGGCCGAGTCATCCAGGCGCACCTGCAACGGCAACTCGAAGTTGGCAAAGCGTTTTGCCGCGACCGGCATGGGCGAGAGGCTGTCTGCGTCGCGGGCAAACACGAACAGGATATCCCCCGCCTCAATTTGCGCCCCGGCGGGAAGTTGCACCTGCACGGTGACTCCCCGGTCCTCGGCAGGAACCGTGGTGGCCTCCAGTTGGGCAGCGGCATCGCGGCTCCGTTGCAGCAGCCCGGCCAGCATCTCGGCTTCCGCGGAGCCGGGTTGCTCCATTGCCAGCAGGCGCTGCCAATAGACCGAAGCAGCGCTGTATTGTCCGTTTTGATGGCTCGCCATGGCCAGCAACAGCAAGGCATCCCGTTGTTGCGGTTGCTGGCTCAGCGCCCGTTCGGCCAGCATTTGCGCCGCTGCATCGAGAACGCCGCCATTGGCCTGAAAACTGGCCCGGGCAGCCAGTGCCAGCAGCGCCGCGTCGGTGGGAAACTGCCGAACCAGTTGCAGGTAGATTTCCCGCGCCTTGCGGTACTCCCCGCTGTCCAGAAAATAGCGGCCCAACAGCGCCTGATAGTGCAGATTGTCCGGGCGCCGGGCGGCCCGTTCGGCCACCGCGGCCATTACCTGGGGCAGTTCTTCCGCACCCGGCTGCAGAGTTTCCAGATCCCGCTGCAAGCGCACATCCGGCAACGCCCCGAGTTGCCAATAGAGCAGTGCAGCCATGATGGCCAGGAGCGGCAACAGCCAAACCAGCCGGCGCCTTCCCCCTGCGGCCGCGGTGTCCGGCAGGAGGTCCACTTCATCGTCCAGCAGGCGCAGACCAAGATCTTCCAACAGTGCCGGGTCGGCCTGCTCGCGTTGCAACTCCGCCCGGCGCAGCCGGAACCAGGCCAGGTTGTCCTGTTTGAGGCCGGGCTGCCCCTGCCGCCGCGAGAACAACCCCGGGGCCAGCAGAAACAAGCTGGCCAGCGCCGCCAGCAGCGCCACCCCGAGCCACCACTCAAGCATCGTCGCCGCCCTCCCCCAGCAATCGTTGCAGGCGCTGCCGGTCCTCCTCCCGCGACGGGGACACCGGTCTGCGGCCCGAGCGCAGCAGCGTCCGCAGCAACCACAGCGCAGCCCCAATCAGCAACAGCGGCGCCAGCCACAACACGGCCGTCTGCGCTTTCCAGCGCGGTCGATAGAGCACGAACTCACCGTAGCGCTGCACCAGGTAATCGGCAATTTCCGCGTCGCTCCTGCCCTGGTGAAGCTGGGCGTGAACCTGGCGGCGCAAATCAGCGGCTATCGGCGCGTTGGAATCGGCGATATTCTGGTTCTGGCACTTGGGACAGCGGAGTTCCGCACACAATTGCCGGTAGCGCTGCTGCAGGTCGGGCGTCTCGAACTCATAGGTTTCGATGACCGCCTGCGCCGGGCCGCTCAACAGCAGCCCCAGCCACAGCAATACGGCGGGCATCAGTCGGCCCCGGCGGCGGCAACCACGAGCTGCCGATACAATGGCTCGATCTGCTGGCGCCACACCGATTCGTCCAATATGCCGACGTGGCGGTGGCGGATACTGCCATCGGCGTCCAGCAGGTAGGTCTCCGGAGCACCGTACACGCCGAGGTTCAGACCCAGGCTGCCCTCGGTATCGGCAATATTGAGCCGGTAGGGGTTGCCCAGTTCACCCAGCCAGTCCAGGGCTTCCCGCTCCCGGTCCTTGTAATTGAGGCCGAAAATCGGCACTCCGGCGGCCGCCAGTTGCTGCAGCCAGGGGTGTTCGACGCGACAGGAATAACACCAGCTTGCCCAGACGTTGAGCAGTGCCGGTGCACCGGTGATCGATTCGCGCTGCAAGGTGCGCCTCTCCCCCAGCGCGGGCAGGCGAAACTCGGGAAACGGTTGATCCAGCAGAGCCGAGGGCAACGCCCTGGGGTCGAGTTGCAGGCCCCGAACCAGTAGTGACAGCAACGCCACAAACAGCAGCAGGGGCAGAAACAGCCTAACCCGCGCCATGTTCCACCGCGGCCGGGGCGACCGCCTCGCGTCGGGACGACTGCCGATAGCGCGAATCGGCAACCCCGAGAAATCCACCCAGGGCAATGAGGATCGCCCCGCCCCAGATCCAGCGCACGAAAGGCTTGTAGTGCAGCCGCACCGCCCAGGCCCGCTCCCCGATCGGCTCCCCCATGGCGATGAACAGGTCCCGCCACAGACCGGCATCGATGGCGGCCTCGGTCATGACCTGCCCGGAGGCCAGGTAGCGGCGTTTTTGCGGACTCAACTGGAGCGCCGCCCGGCCCGGCCGATGGACGCTGAAGCGGCCCTCCTCGGCCAGGTAGTTGGGCCCCTGCACTTGCACCAGTTCATCAAATTGAAAGCGGTACCCGGCGAGTTCATAGTACTCTCCCGGGCTCATTTTCAGATCCTTCTCCTGCGAGTACTGGGTGGTCAGCGCCACCCCCAGCACTGCTACGGCAATACCCAGGTGGGCGCTGACCATGCCGTAATATCCCAACGGTTGACGGCGCAGTCCGGCACCGAATCCGCGAACGCCGCGGCTGCGCACCAGCAGGTCCTTCACCAGGCCCAGTACCAGCCAGGAAGACAGCACCACCGCCACGGTTGCCGCCACATTGAAACGGCCGTGATACAGCGACGGAAAAAGGGCACCCAGCAACAGCGCCGCGACCAGCGGCAACAGCAGTTCCCGGAGCCAGCGGGAAGCGCTGTCCCGCTTCCAGCGGGAGTTCGGCCCCAGCCCCATGACGGCTATGGCCACCGCCATCAGTGGCACAAACACGGTATTGAAGTAGGGCGGGCCAACCGAGTATTTGCCCTGTCCCAGGGCGTCCATCAACAGTGGAAACAGCGTACCGAACAGCACCGTCAGGGTGACGACCAGAAACACCAGGTTATTGAGCAGCAGCAGGCCTTCCCGCGACCAGCCGCTGAACCGGATACGACTTTGCAGGGCCGGGGCACGCAGGGCATAGAGGGTCAGCGAGCCCCCCACCACCAGGCTCAGGAACAGCAGGATATAGGCGCCGCGGGCGGGGTCAGTGGCGAAGGCATGGACTGAGGTCAGCACCCCGGAGCGCACCAGAAAGGTGCCCAGCAGGCTCAGCGAAAAGGTCAGGATGGCCAGCAACACGGTCCAGCTTTTGAACAGTCCGCGCTTTTCCGTGACGGCCAGGCTGTGGACCAGCGCGGTGCCCGCCAGCCAGGGCATGAACGAGGCGTTTTCCACCGGATCCCAGAACCACCACCCCCCCCAACCCAGTTCGTAGTAGGCCCACCAGCTCCCCAGCATGATGCCCAGACTGAGAAAGGCCCAGGCCGCATTGGTCCAGGGGCGTGACCAGCGTGCCCAGGAGGCGTCCAGACGGCCGCCGAGCAGGGCAGCGATGGCGAAGGCAAAGGCCACTGAAAAGCCGACGTAACCCATGTACAGCAAAGGAGGGTGAATGATCAGACCGATGTCCTGCAACAACGGATTCAAATCGCTGCCGTCGCCTGGTATGGACGGCAGGCTGCGCAGGAAGGGATTGGAGGTAAACAGGGAGAACAGCAGGAAGCCAACCGCGATGCAACCCATTACCGACAGCACCCGGGCCAATACCGGCAGCGGCAACTGGCGACTGAAGCAGGCCACGGCAACGGTCCACAGGGACAACACCAGCACCCACAGCAACAGGGAGCCCTCGTGATTTCCCCACACCGCTGAAAACTTGTAGGCGCCGGGCAGCAGGCTATTGGAGTGAGCCGCGACCAGGATGACGGAAAAATCATCGCTGACGAAGGCCTGGACGAGAGCGGCGAAGGCCAGCATGGTAAACAGGCACAGGCCCACCGCCAGCGACGGCGCCATGGACATCAGAGCGGCCTGATTGCACCAGCTTCCCCACAACGGCAACACAGCCAGGCACACGGCCAGCAGCAGGGCAATGATCAGCGCCAGATGTCCCAACTCGGGAATCATGGCGCCGCGCCACCGGGCCCGGACTCGAACAGGGCCTCGGCGACTTCCGGGGGCATGTAGTTTTCATCGTGTTTGGCCAGGACTTCGCGAGCGTGTAACACGCCCTCCTGATCCAGCCTGCCGGCCACTACCACCCCCTGCCCCTCGGCAAACATGTCCGGCAGGATGCCCGCGTACACTACACTCACCACGGCCCGGTAATCGGTTACGTCAAAGCGCACGCGCAAACTGTCGGCACTGCGTTGCAGGCTGTCGGCCACCACCATGCCGCCGACGCGGATCGGCTGGCCCACGGGTGCCTGGCCGGCCGTCACGTCGGCGGGCGGGTAGAACAGGTTGATATTGCCGCGCAGCCCGTAGGCCACCAGGCCCACCGCCAGTGAGGAAAAGACGACGATGAACGACACCGCCAGCAACCGTTGCCTGCGCAGCGGGTGCATCGCCGCTAGCCCTCGGACTGCCGTCGCCGCTGCACGCGCATGAAGCGACGGCAGCGCAGCACCGGCAGCACCAGCAAGGCGACCACAGTGATCGTGGCCAGCGAGAACACCGACCACACGTAGATTCCGTGTCCGGCCATGGTCAGGGCATCGGCCAGGGAGTCAAACTGCACTGGCGCCCTCCCCACCCCGCAACAGGCTGCGCACCCATGCAGTGGTGGCTTCGCGACGCAGGATTTCCGCACGCATGGCGAGCAGCAGGCTGCAGGCGAACAGGCAGTAGAACGCCACGATCATCAACCACAGCGGCTGCAGCATGGAACTGTGCATGGTCGACGCTTCGGTAAAGCGAATGGTGGCCGGTTGATGCAGGCTGTACCACCAATCCACCGATTTGTAGATGATGGGGATGTTGACCGTTCCCACCAGTGCCAACAGTGCACAGGCCCTGGCGCCGAGCGCTTCATCGTCCCAGGCCTCATACAGCGCCACCACTCCCAGGTAGAGAAACAACAGGATCAGCATGGAGGTGGTGCGGGCATCCCAGACCCACCAGGTGCCCCAGGTGGGCCTGGCCCAGACCGCCCCCGACAGCAGGCCCAGAGAGGTGAGGGCGGCACCAATGGGGGCGCAGCAGCGCAGGACGATAGCGGCCATCTTCATCTTCCAGACCAGGCTGATGGCCCCTGCGATGGCCATTACATAGTACGCCGCCAGCGCTACGACCGAGGCCGGCACATGGATATAGACAATGCGAAAGCTGTGGCCCTGGCGGAAATCCGGCGGGGCATAGAACAGGCCCCAGACTCCACCCCAAACCAGCAGCAACAGGGTCACCGGCAGCAGCCAGCGCAGGATGATAGCGCTGATCTGGTACATCCAGGGTGGAGAACCGAGTTTATGGAAGAAAGTCCACATGACATTCAACGTTGGCACCGGCGGAAGTATAGCGCTGTCATCCTGCCGAACCTACCCTGCCTCTACCGAGAGGCGAAGTCCGCCGGCGCAGGCGAAGGGTGCCAGCGCTATTGCCAGCGACAGCAGGCCGGCCAGCACCAGTATCTGGGGCTGGGCCGATTCACCGTGCGCAGCCAGCCGCAGCGCCCCGCTGCCGAGGATCAGCACCGGCAAATACAACGGCAGAATCAACAGCGACAGCAAGGTGCCACCGCGTTTGACGCCGAGCGTGAGGGCGGCGCCGATGGTGCTGAGCAAACTCAAAACCCCGGTGCCGAACAGGAGACTCACCAGCAGTGTGGGGAGGGCAGCGGTGGGCAATTGCAACATCGAAGCAAACAGAGGAGCCAGCAGAATCAGCGGCAACGCCCCTGTCAGCCAGTGGGCCAGGGCGTAGCCCAGGCAGCTGAGGTACAGCGGCCGCGGCAGCAGCAACAACTGTTCCAGGCAACCGTCTTCATAATCCTCGCGAAACAGTCCTCCCGCCGCCAACAGGGTGGACAGCAGGGCGATGATCCAGAATATGCCGGGGGCGAAACGCGCCAGTTGATCGGCTTGCGGCCCAAGGCCCAGGGGAAACAACAGCATCACCAGGGCAAAAAACAGCAGGGGGTTGGCCGCCTCGACCGGACGGCGCAGCGCCAACAACAACTGCCGCCGCAACAGGGCGCGAAGGTATCCGTCCCCCACCCGGATCACGCAGCGAACTCCAGCAACAGTTTGCGCACCGGGTAATCGACCGGCAGTGCCTGGTGCGAAGCCAGCACCACTGCCCCGCCGCCGGCAACGTGTTGCACCATCCGCTCCACCAGCGGACGCACTCCGGCCGCGTCCATGGCGCTGAACGGTTCGTCCAGCAACCACAGTGGCGCCTCGCTCAGGTAGATGCGCGCCAGACCGACCCGGCGCTGCTGTCCCAGCGACAGGTGCTGGCACAGTTGATGCTGGCTGGCCAGCAGACCGACCCGCTGCAGGGCAATTTCGATGGAATCCAGCCCCCAGCCATGGCCGCGACAGTACCATTGCAGATTTTCCCGTGCCGTCAACGCCGACTTGATGGCCGGTTTGTGCCCCAGGTAGAGAATTTCCCCTTCGCGCCGCTGCAGTTTGCCACGTCCGGAGGAAGGCGCCAGACCCGCCATATAGCGCAGCAGGCTGGTTTTTCCGGAGCCGTTTGCGCCCTCTATCCAGAGTAGATCGCCGGCAGTCAGACTGAGATCAAACTGGTGCAGCAGTTGGCGCCCCCCCCGCTCGAGGGTGAGTCCCTCGATACGCAGCAGTTCGTCGAACCCGGTCTTTGGTGGCTGGGAAAACTGGGACACGATGGCCCTCACCCGGAGCTGGTCGAGCGCGGATTTTACGCGCTTTGGCGGCAAAGCCCAACGCAAACCCCGGCTCTGGAAAAGCTCCGCGCTTTCGCAGTAGACTTGCCCGCCCACGACTGCCACCCGAGGACGAGGAAACCACTGTCATGAATGCACCCGTTCGGGTAGCCGTTACCGGCGCGGCCGGTCAAATCGGTTACTCCCTGTTATTTCGCATCGCATCCGGTGCCATGCTCGGCGAGCGGCAGCCCGTGATCCTGCAACTGCTGGACATCGAACCGGCCATGGCCGCCCTGGAGGGGGTGCGCATGGAGCTGGAGGATTGCGCCTTTCCGCTGTTGGCCGGCATCGTCTGCACGGCCGACCCCAGGCTGGCCTTCGAGAATACCGACTACGCCCTGCTGGTGGGTGCCCGCCCCCGTGGACCCGGGATGGAGCGCAACGACCTGCTGGCCGCCAATGCAGCCATTTTTTCAGTGCAGGGCCAGGCCATCAACGACTGTGCAAGCCGCGATATCAAGGTGCTGGTGGTGGGCAATCCGGCCAACACCAATGCCTTGATCGCCCAGTGCAACGCCCCGGATATAGACCCTGCAAACTTCACCGCCATGATGCGCCTGGATCACAACCGGGCCAAAACCCAACTGGCCCTGCACACTGCTCATCCGGTCACGGAAGTTTCCAACATGACGATCTGGGGCAATCATTCCGCCACCCAGTATCCGGATCTGTTCCACGCCAGGGTCGCCGGCCGGCCGGCCATGGAACTGGTGGAACAGCACTGGTACGAGCGGCAGTTCATCCCCACAGTGCAGCAGCGCGGCGCCGCCATCATCGACGCCCGCGGCGCCTCCTCTGCCGCTTCTGCCGCCAATGCCGCCATCGCCCACCTGCGCGACTGGGTGCGGGGCACCGATGGCGAAGACTGGGTATCCATGGGAGTCGTGGCCGACGGCAGCTACGATATCGACCCGGGGCTGCTCTACTCATTCCCCTGCCGCTGTCACGACGGCAACTGGCAGGTGGTGCCGGGGCTGGAGATAAACGATTTCAGCCGCACCAGAATGCGGCGCAGCGCGGATGAATTGCTGGCCGAGCGCGATGCAATACGGCACCTGTTGCCCTGACCGGTACAGCGCTCACAACTCCCGCAGCACCACCAGTGGTGGAGTGGAAACCACCCGACGGCAGCTCCACACTCCCAACACTCCGATCAGCAGCACCCCACTGAGGGGACCGAGCAGCCACAACAGGGGATGCGCCACATAGTCCATCTCCAGAACCCGGGATTGCAGCAACCAGACCGATAGCTCCGCCCCAACCGCGGCCAGCAACCCGGCGCACAGGCCCAGTGCGGAAAATTCGATCCACAGGGAGCCCAACAGCAGGCCGCGCCGAGCCCCCAGGGAACGCAGCAAGGCGCTCTCCTGGCGACGGGAATCGACACTGGCCTGTACGCCGGCGATCAGTACCAGTGCACCAGCGGCCAGGATCATTCCCAATACCAGTTCGACGGCGGCCGAAACCTGGCCGATGATGCTGCGAAGCTGCCGTAGTACCACATCCATTTCCACCACGCTCACGGTGGGAAACTGGCGCACCAGTTGGTTCAGGAAGGTTTTCTCTCCCGCTGGCAGGTGAAAGCTGCTCATGTAGGTCGCCGGATAGTTCCGCAACAGCCCGGGCGGAAACAACATCCAGAAATTGGGCTGCATGCTTTCCCAGTCCACCCGGCGAATATTCGCCACCCGAACTGCCAGGCTCTGCGAACCGATTTGAAACCGCAGGCTGCTGCCCACTCGTACACCCAGTTCGTCGGCCATTTCCTGTTCGACCGATACCAGCGCGGCCGCGCTGTCCGGTGGCCACCAGGCGCCCGCCACCAGTTGGTTGCTGGTGGGCAGTTGCGCCGACCAGGACAAATTGCTTTCCCGCTCCCGGCGACCCTGCTGCTGGAATCCGGCGCTGGCCAGGGCCTGCCCGTCGGCGTGGGTGACTCGGCCACGAATCATCGGCGCGGGGGGCTGCGTGTGCACCCCGGCCCGGCGCAGCGTCCGTTCAACGGCGGCGACCTGATGCGGTGCTATGTTCAACAGAAAGTGATTGGGCGTGCCGACGGGCAATTGCCGTTGCCACTCTTCGAGCAGCGCAGTGCGCACCAGCAGCAGGATCAACAACAGCATGATGGCCATGGAGAACACGACCACCTGCAGGGTATTGGCTACCCCCCGCCGCTGCAGACCGGCCATCGCCAGGCGCCAGATACTGCCGGCGCGCATGCCCAGCCGCCGTCCGCCGCGCAGCAACAGCAGTGCGACCACTGCAGCGAGGGCCGCCGAGGTCAGCATTCCAGCCAACACCGCCAGTGTCAGCTGCCAGTCGCCGCTGTACCAGAACATGATCAGTGCCACCGCGGCCAGGCCCAACAGGTAGTCCTGGGCATTGTGGCGGTTTTCCGCCGGCAGGTCCCGGCGCAGCACCCGCAGCGGTGAGACACTGCCCAGTCGGCGCAGCGGCGGCCAGGCAAAACTGCCCAGACAAACCAGGGCGGTGACGCTACCGACCAAATAGGGCTGGATTCCAGCGGGCCCCGGTGGCAGCGGCAGCGATTCTCTCAGCAGCAGGAAGAAGCTCTCCTGTATGGCCCAACCCAGGCCACAGCCCAGCACGCTGGCGACCGTGGCCAGCAGCAACAGACTGCTGCCATAGAGGCGGTTGATGGCATTCGAGGTGCTGCCCAGACTCTTCATGACGGCGACGTGAGGATAGTGGCGTTCACTGAATCGGTGTGCCGCCAGGGCCATGGCGACCCCCGCCAGCACCACCCCGAGACTGCCCGCCAGCAACAGGAATTGCTCGGCCCGTGCCAGCGTTCTGTCGATGCTCCGCTGGTTGCTGCCGACGTCCAGCCATTCCTGTCCGGGCACCAGCTGCGGTGTCAGCCATTCGGAAAATCGATCGATCTGCCCGGCTTCACCCGCGTACAACTGTCGATACTCGACCCGGCTTCCGGGCTGCACCAGGCCGGTTGCCGCCAGGTCCCGGTAGTTCATCATCACCCTGGGAGCATAGCTGGCGATATTCCCGCCGGCCCGGTCCGGCTCGCTGCGCAACGCGGCGGTGACCCGCAAGCGGGCATGACCGACGTTGATCTGGTCGCCGGGAGCGACGTCCAGCAGGGCGAACAGGCGCGGCTCCAGCCACAGGTTACCCGCTGCCGGGCCCCGCCCGGCCTCGCGTGGCGGCCCATATGGTTGTTCGCTGATCAGCACGACGCCGCGCAGGGGATAGTGCTCGCTGACCGCCTTGAGCGCGGTCAGGTGCATGGCCTGATCACCGCTGTGGAGCATGGAGGGGAAGCTGAGCGTACGGGCCGTTCTCAAACCCCGTGCAGACGCTTCCAGCAACCAGCGGGCGTCCGCTTCCTGCGAGCTGGATAGCACCCGGTCCGCCGCGAGGAGACGGTGGCTGTCCTGTTCCAGGGCATTTTGCAGGCGACCGGTAAACGCGCTGATACCTGAGACGACGGCCACGGCAATGAGCAATGCCCCCAGCAACACGCCCAGTTCTCCTCCGCGCCAATCGCGGACCAGCATGCGCAATGGTGAAAGCCGCATCAGTCTTCGCCCACCAGGGCACCATCGTGCAGGTGCAGTCGTCGGTCACAGCGTTGTGCCAGTCGCTGTTCGTGAGTGACCAGCACCAGGGTGGCGGCCCGTTCCCGGTTCATTTCGAACAGCAAATCGATGATATGGGCACCGGTTCGGGTATCGAGGTTGCCGGTGGGTTCATCGGCAAACAACAGGGGCGGCTGCGCGGCGAAGGCACGGGCGATGGCCACCCGCTGCTGCTCGCCGGCGGACAACTGGCGCGGATAGTGGTCACCGCGCTCACCCAATTCCACCCGCAGGAGCAGTTCTCTGGCCTCGACCCGGACCTCCCGCGCGCCGCTCAACTCCAGCGGCAACATCACGTTTTCCAGGGCTGTCAGGCTGGGCAATAACTGAAAGGATTGAAACACAAAACCGATCTTCTCGGCCCGCAGCCGCGCCCGCTGATCTTCGTCGAGACTGCCCAGTTCCACCCCGGCGACCCAGACTTTGCCACCGCTGGCCAGGTCCAGTCCCGCCAGCAATCCCAGCAGGGTGGACTTTCCGGAACCGGAGGCACCGACCACCGCCACCGACTCGGCCTCCTTGATTTCGAGGTCGATTCCTTTCAGTATTTCCAGTTCGCCGCCCGCCATGGGTACGCGCTTTTGGAGATTCTCGGCCTTGATCATGTCTAACCGCACTGTTTTCGGTCACCGGCACCGTGCGCGGTGGTGGCTGTTGATGTCGCTGCTCGCTATGGGAACCGCCGCTGCAACCCAGGTGCAACAGCAAAAAAATGTATTGCTGATGGGAGATAGTATCAGTGCCGCCTACGGTATGTCTCTACACCAGGGTTGGGCCGCCAGGCTGCAAACCCGCCTGACGGATCGCGGCGGCGGCTGGCGAGTCATCAATGCCAGCATCAGCGGCGAGACCAGTGCTGCCGCCAATGCCCGCCTGCCGGCGCTGCTGGAAAGCCACCGGCCCGCCATCGTCATTATCGAACTGGGCGGCAACGATGGTCTGCGCGGTTACCCCATCGCCCAAATGCTGCAAAACCTGGAGCAGATGGTGCTGCGCAGCCGCCGGGCCGGCGCCGAGGTGCTGCTGCTGGGCATGGAAATTCCACCCAACTACGGTGCCCGCTATACCCGCATGTTCCGCGACAGCTACGCGCAACTCGCCGCCCGCCAGCAGGTGGCACTGGTGCCCTTTCTGCTGGAGGGGGTTGCCACTGAAGCTGAACTGATGCAGGAGGACGGTATCCATCCCCGGGTCGAGGCCCAGCAAATACTGCTGGACACGGTATGGCCAAAACTGTTGCCACTGCTCGGCGACCCTGGCTGATGACCGACGTCGAACAACTGCTGGCACTGGATCGCGAACACCTCTGGCATCCCTATGCCTCGGCCCTGCCGGGCGCCGCAATGATTCCGGTGTCGGCGGCGCACGGAGTCTACCTGGAACTGGCGGATGGCCGCCGCCTGCTGGACGGCATGTCTTCCTGGTGGTGCGCCATCCACGGCTACAACCACCCGCAGTTGAATCGCGCCGCCAACGAGCAACTGCAGCGCATGTCTCACGTAATGTTCGGTGGACTGACTCACCCGCAGGCGGTGGAACTGGGGCGTCTGTTGGTGCAACTCACCCCGGCGCCGTTGCGCCGCGTATTCCTCAGCGATTCCGGTTCGGTGTCGGTTGAAGTGGCGCTGAAAATGGCCCTGCAGTACTGGCAGGCCTCGGGGCACCCGGAAAAGCGGCACTTCATCGCCCTGCGCAACGGCTACCACGGCGATACCCTGGGTGCCATGTCGGTCTGTGACCCGGTTACCGGTATGCATCACCTGTTCACCGGGGCCATGCCCAGGCAGTGGTTTGCGGAGGCACCGAGTTGTGCTTTCGATGAAGTGTGCGGCCGGCACCACCTGGCGGACATGCGGCGCCTGCTGGCCCGTCACGGTCGAAAGGTGGCAGCCGTCATTGTCGAACCGGTGGTACAGGGTGCCGGGGGCATGCGGTTTTACAGCCCGGACTACCTGCGGCAATTGCAACAGCTCTGTGTCGAGCACGGCGTGCTGTTGATCTTTGACGAAATCGCTACCGGTTTTGGGCGCACCGGCAAACTGTTTGCGCTGGAGCACGCCGCGGTTTGTCCGGACCTGCTCTGTCTGGGCAAGGCCCTCACCGGCGGCTATGTCAGCCTTGCGGCCACGCTGTGCAGCGAGCAGGTCGCCGCCGGCATCAGCGCCGGGGAAGCCGGTGCCCTGATGCACGGCCCGACATTCATGGGCAACCCGCTGGCCTGCGCCATTGCCTGCGCCAGCATCGAACTGTTGCTGGCGGGAGACTGGCAACGGCGCGTACTGGCCCTGGAGCAGCAGCTGCGGAGCGGGCTGGCGCCCGCTGCGGGGTTGGAAGCGGTAGCCTCGGTGCGCTGCCTGGGGGCCATCGGGGTGATCGAACTGAAACGGCCAGTGGAGCTGGAGCGGGTGCAGTCGCAGTTGGTGGCGCGGGGCGTGTGGCTGCGCCCGTTCGGCAACCTGCTCTACACCATGCCGCCCTACATCATGGAGGAGTCCGAGGTGGCGACCCTGACCGCGGCCATGGTCGAGGTAGCAGCTGAAATCCGGGAGCCTGCGATTCGACCTTGAAATCCCCCCCTGATGGCCCCATATAACCAGCGTGGACGCTCAATCGAGGTCCACTTTGAGTATCGCTTCTGAGGAGGATATGAAAATGCGTACTTCTATTGATCTGACCCCGCTGTATCGATCCGCTATCGGCTTTGACCGCATGGCTTCCCTGTTGAACTCGGTATCTGCCGACACCAATTCCGGCTACCCGCCCTACAATGTGGAACGGGTTGAGGACAACCGCTATCGCATCATCATGGCGGTGGCTGGTTTCAGCGAGTCCGAACTCGACATCACCAGCGAGCAGAACACCTTGCTGATCAGCGGCAAGCAGGCCGTCGAAGACAACCGGCAGTACCTCTACCAGGGTATTGCGGCTCGCAATTTCGAGCGCCGGTTTCAACTGGCCGAACACGTCCGGGTCTGCTCTGCCAGACTGGAAAATGGCTTGTTGCACGTCGAACTGGAACGGGAAGTTCCCGAGGCCATGAAACCTCGGAAAATCTCCATCGACAAGGCCGACGTTCAGGCAACCGTACAACAGGTAGCCTGAAGCTGATGGCAAACCCGGGGGTTGCGGGTTTACCGCACCCCTGTGTTTCGATAGACGCTGACACCACCGATGCGCGGTACTTTCACGGATTTGCTCAGGTCGCCCGCGGCCCGATCAGCAACTCTGCCAGTTCGGCCCGGTGACTGGCGGCGTCACCCCACAGCATCTGGTTGTGCAGTTGCCGCTTGAAATAGATGTGTACCATACACTCCCAGGTAAAGCCGATTCCCCCGTGCAGTTGCACGGAACGACCACAGGCGTACGCCGCCATCTCGCTGGCCGAGGCCTTGGCCATGTGCGCCAACTGGCGTGCCAGTTGCGGTTGGTGATCCAGGGCGCAGGCGGCGTTATAGACCAGGGATTTGGCCTGATCGATATCTGTCATCAACTTGACCAGTGGGTGTTTGACGGCCTGGAAAAAGCCAATTTCGTGGCCAAACTGGCGCCGCGTTTTGGCGTATTCCACGGTGGTCTGCAGCTGCCACTCCCCCGCTCCCACCATGTCTGCGGCGACCAGGGTCCAGATTGCGGGCATGGCTTCGCCCAATACTGCGACCGCATCGCTGCCGACCTGTTCCGCCTCCACCCCATCGAATACCAGCCGCGCCTGGTCGCGGGTCAAATCGACGATGGCGTCGGCTTGCAGGTCGATACCAGGGGCTTCTGCGGCCACCCAGTACAATCCCACTCCCTCTCCCTGTCGTGCTTTGACCAGATAGTAATCGACCTTCTGGGCATCCTGCACAAAGCCGGCTGTGCCGTGCAGACAATTGTTGCGCAGCGTTACCCCGGTGTCTTCAAAACGCCAGGAGCCGTCCACATTCAACCCGGCGTAACTCGCCGTCGCTCCCCCGGCCAGAAGTTCCAGCGCCGAATCGGCTGCGGCGGTGCCACAGGCTGCCAGCATATAACTGCTGTTGAAGGTAGCCAACAGAGGTGCGGGCAGGGCACTGCGCCCGGCCTCCTCGCACAGCCCGGCGACGGCGGCCGTCCCCATGCCCAGCCCACCGGCGCGCTGCGGAATCGCCAGCACGCTCCAGCCCAGCTCCACCATCGATTGCCACAACTGCGGGTCCCACTTGGCTGTCAGCTCTCTGTGTGGGTCTGAATCGTCCGCAACCAGCGAGTAAAGGCGTTCGCCGGGCAGGTGTTCGGCAAAAAACCTGCGGGCTGAATCCCGCAGCAGGACCGCCTCTTCACCGAAGTCGAAATTCGCTGGTACTGGCATGGGGAGAGCCTCCGCGGTCATTTGGATTTGGGCAGACCGAGTACCCGCTCCCCTAGAATGTTGCGCTGCACTTCGCTGGAGCCGGCGGCGATGGTATAGCCATAGGAATTCATGTAGGCCAACGGCCAGTGTCCGGCCCTGGGCGAATTGGGGTCGGCCATGTACAGTGAGCCTTGTGCACCCAGAATTTCAGTCGCCAGGGCCGCTGCATCCTGGGTCATTTCCGAATGCAGCAGCTTGCTCTGCAGCGGAATGCGAGCCGGATGGTCGACCAGGCCCGGCACCCGCGCCCGCCGAATGTTCTGCCGGAAACCCTCCTCGCGGATGATTTCCCGCACGATGCGATCGCGAATGAGTGGATCATCCGCCGCCGAGTGGTCGCCTCGAGGAACGTCCCGGGCCAGCGGGATCAGGCTGTCGGCAACGCGGGAGGAAGTCTTGCCGCCACCGCCACCGGAACGGGGGGTCACCATTTCCCCCGCGTCGCGCTCGTGAGCCAGGGTGGTCATTGCCACTTGCCAACCCTTGCCCACCTGGTCCAGACGATAACTGTCATCGACCACCAGGTCGTCAAAGATCACCTGGTTGAATCCGGTTTCTCCGGTCATCTTGATCAGCGGCCGCACGGTAACGCTGCGGCCCAACTCGGCGCGAATCGGTACCACGAAGTAGGTCAGTCCCTCGTAACGACTGGTCTTGTCGGTACGCAGGAGCAGGATCATCCATTCTGCGAAATGAGCGAGAGAAGTCCACACCTTGTGACCATTGATCACCCAGCGCCCGCCATCCCGTTCGGCGAAGGTCTGTACGCTGGCCAGGTCCGAGCCGGCGCCGGGCTCGCTGAACCCCTGGCACCAGATTTCCTCTCCCGAAAACAGCTTTGGCAGCAGTGTCCGTTTGGTTTCTTCGCTGCCATGGAAAAGAATGGTGGGCGCTGCCATGCCCAGGCCAATAATATTGGGCAGATACGGGGTTTTGACCGACATCATCTCGGCATTGGCAATTCGCTGGCATTTGGTGCGCCCGCCACCCCCGTAGGCCTCCGGATAATCACAGCCCACCAGCCCTGCGTCGTAGGCGGCCCGCTGCCAATCCTGCAGATAGTGCAACTGGGCTTCGGTCACGATTTCCAGGGGAGTTACCGGCAATCGCACCGGTGGCTCGGGGGGCAGGTTGCACCGCAACCAATCCCGGCAATAGCGCCGAAATTCCTCCTGCTCCGGGGTTTCCAGCCTTGCATCTGCCGCCATTGGGGCTCACCTCCAGGGTAGCCGTTCTGCGCTCTGGACAGAGGATTCTAGCGATTCTGCCCACCAGCGTACAGAATGCCGCGGTTCGGTATGCGCTCGACACCGGGCGGGAGCAGGGGTGGCGATTAATTCATATAATGGCAGTCTCCGGTTATCGATGAACTCCGCACTTGGCAGGAAGCATGCAATGAAAAATCAGCCGCTGAGCGCTCTTTTGATCCTGGGGTGCCTGTTGGTGCTGGCGGGGACCGCCGGCGCACAGTCGATCGAACAGGCACGCTGCGCACAAGCCGAGGGCCGCTTCCTGGAGGCCGCCGATCTGGCCCAGGTGGTCGACACCGCCGAAGGCTATGCATTGGCAGCCAATGCAGTGGCGATTTACGGCCATTACCTTGCAGCGGAGGACGAAAAAAAGGGCCTGTTCAAGCGCGCCGAGGAACTCGCACGAAAGGCGATTCAACTCGACGCGAGCAACCCGGAGGCCCATCTGCAATTGGCCCACGCCCTGGGTCGCCGGGCGCAGTTGAGCGGAGCGCTGAAAGCGTTGAACGAGGGCTACGCAACCAAGGTGCGCGAGATCGTTGAAGAGGCACTTCGGCTGGACCCGGACCGGGCAACGGCCCATCTGATCCTGGGCGCCTGGCATGCGGAAGCCGTCAGCAGCGGCGGGTTCCTCGCCGGTATGCTCTATGGAGCAAACGAGAAGGACGCTATCGCGCATTTCGAGCGGGCTCTCGAATTGGCACCGCAGGACATGTCGGTGCTTTTCGATTACGCGCTCGGCCTGCTGAGCCTGGATGCCGATGACCGCCGCGGCAAGGCGCGCGACCTGCTCCAGCGCATGATCAACATGGCACCGCAGGACGCCTACCAACGCATCATTCAGCGCGAGGCAGTCGAACGGATGGCGGCGCTCGGCGGCGCCTGAGCCAACTGGCGGCGCGCCGTAAACCAGGCCGTCCCACCACGACCCCAGGGGAGTCCCGCATGTTCAAACCTCACCTCGTCCGGCTGTTGGCCCTGTTCCTCGGGTACTGTAGCCCGATGGCGAACGCCACACCCTTTGACCGCACCGAACAGCGACAACCCTGCGAGCACTACCTTGCCACCAAAATGCCCCTGTTTGGCGACCTGCACGTGCATACCCGCTATTCCTTTGATTCCTATATCTCCAGCCAGCGCAACGACCCCTGGGACGCCTACCGCTACGCCAAGGGAGGCAGCATCACGCTATCGGACCCGGATGCCAGGCAGATACTGCGCGCCCGCCTGCAACGCCCCCTGGACTTCGCCGGAATCACCGACCACGCCGAGTTCCTGGGTCCCATTTCCGTTTGTACCTCGGATTCAAGTTCACTCGCCTACTGGCTGCCCCAGTGCATGCTCACCCGCAGTGAAATATTCATCTTTCAGTTATTGGCGGCAAATTACTGGGCCGACCTCGGAGTACTGGGCGAAGATAACCAAAAAGAAACCTCTTTCGCCTGCAAACTGTCTTCGTGCGATGCCGCCCACCGGGAAGTCTGGAACCAGATTCAGCAGGCCGCGGAAGACCACTACGACCGCAGCAGTGCCTGTCGTTTTACCACCTTTATCGGCTATGAGTACACCGATGCCCCCGACGGCAACAACCTGCACCGCAACGTGATCTTTCGCAATGAGCAGGTGACCGAAACTGCACTCAGTACCTACGACACCGGCTCCAACAACTTTCCCGAATTGTGGCGGCAGCTCCGCGCCCAATGCCGCGAAGCCGACGGCGAGTGCGATGTTCTGACCATCCCCCACAACCCCAACCTCAGCGGCGGCCTGATGTTCCGCGACCCGCCAAACCGGCAGGAAGCTCTCGACCGACTGTCCTTCGAGCCACTGGTGGAACTGGTACAACACAAGGCCGCGTCGGAATGTCGCTTTGATCGCCTGCTCGGCCGGGGCCTGGCAACCGAGGACGAACTGTGCACCTTTGAGCAGGCCAGAAGCGACAACCTCAACATGCTGGGAACGGTGTTCGGCAAAGTGCGCAGCGAGCGGGCGGTCGCAGTACCCCTGGACCAGTTCGGACGCCGCAACATGGTCCGCAACGTACTCAAGGATGGCCTGCTGTTGGGCCGGGAAACCGGCGTCAACCCGTTCCGGATGGGATTTATCGGCAGTACCGACAGCCACAGCGCCACGCCGGGAGGGGCCGAGGAAGACAATTATGTCGGCCATCTCGGTCGTCGCGATGCCGGTTATCGCAACGTTCAGGACCATTTTTTTGACAACCCCGGCGGTCTGGCGGTGGTTTGGGCAGAAGAAAATTCCCGCGATGCCATCTTCCATGCCATGCGCAAGCGGGAAACCTATGCCACCAGCGGGACGCGCCCGGTATTACGCTTCTTTGCCGGCGAACAACTCGCCGTGAACAGCTGCACGCGACCGAAGATGCTGGAACACGCATATCGGCTCGGAGTTCCCATGGGTGGCGAGTTGCAGGCCAGCGGCACTTCACCCCGCTTCCTGGTCAGTGCTCTCAAGGACCCGGGCAGCCCCGGCAAACCCGGTACCGCCCTGCAGCGCATCCAGATCATCAAGGGCTGGCTGGACGAACGGGGCAACACCCGGGAACGGGTATTCGAGGTAGCGGGCGATGGCGACAACGGGGCCGGTGTCAACCCCACCACCTGCGAGCCGGTGGGTGCGGGCTACGACCAGTTGTGTACAGTCTGGCAAGACCCCGAATTCAACGCCGCCGAGGATGCCTTCTACTACGTCAGGGTTCTGGAAAATCCCAGTTGCCGCTGGAGTACCCTGCAATGCAAGGCGGCGGGCGTGGATCCCTTTGACGCCGACTGCGCGGCCCAGGCCGCCGCCAAAAACGAGCAACAGGAGGGCGCCATTGGCGACGTCTGGAATAACTGCTGTATCGACCAGCAAAGTGAACCCTTCTATTCGCCCCTGATCCAGGAACGTGCCTGGTCCTCACCGATCTGGATCAAGGGCAGGCGGGCTCAAGCGGACTGAGCTTGCGCCAGACCAGCGTGCGGTTATTGGCCGGCATGGCGTAATCGGCCTGCAATCCGTAGCCCGCGGCGCGGGCCAGTTGGTCCAGCGCTTCAAAATCACGGATAGCGCTATCGGGATTCTGAGTCGCCAACCACTGGTCAAAGCGGGCATTGCTGGGGCTGGTGTATTCGCCCCGGTAGTTGAACGGACCGTATACCAGCAGCAAATTATCGGCTGGGGCCAGCCGTCCCAGGGAATCGAATAAGCTTTCTACCGCCGACCAGGCCATGATATGCAGGCTGTTGGCCGTGAAAACGGCGTCTTCCACCGGTACCGGCCAGCGTTCCTCCCTGACATCCAGTGCAACCGGATCCAATAGCTGGTCACCGTCGTAGTCCTGGGTCCACTGCCTGATATGGGAGAGATTTTCTTCGAGATCGGTGGGCTGCCAGCGCAGGTGGGGCAGCTGCTCAGCAAAAAAGCGTGCGTGCTGGCCAGTGCCGCTGCCGAGTTCCAGCACCGACGAGGCCTCGGCCAGCACCTCCTGCAGCACTCGCAGAATGGGCCTCTTGTTGTTTTCACAAGCCTGGGAAAAGGGACGCCGCGGCAAGTTTTCAGTCCCTCGGGATAGTACGGAACCGGCCGGGCGGCACCGCGGAAAAGCCGTTTTGCATCGCATTCACCTGATTCGAGAAAAAGACCATTCGCATCCCCGGGGTTCAGTGCAACACAGTGTAGTTGCGCTGCACCGGCACATCGTCCAGCGGCACGCCCCCGGCCATGGCCGGACGGAACCGGGCGGCGCGCAGCCAGCGACTGAGCCGGGAATGGAGGGATTGCCCTGTCGCACCCGGTTCCACCTGCCGCACCCTACCGCGCCTGTCAACCCGAAAACTCGTACTCACTTCGGTCTGTTGCGCAGATTCGAGCCGCAGCGACAGCGGGGCAAAAAAGACATCGCCGGCAGGCAGTTCCCACGGCTGCTGCAACCAGCGCTGGCGCCAGACCAGCCCCTCCTCGCTCGACGACTCCCGCCATGCCTCGCGATACTCCTCGGCTGCCCGAGAACCTCGATTGTGCCACAGGTGCCAGTCACCCAGGGCGACGCGGGTAGCCGCGATGGCGAGGCCGGCGCCCTCTTTCTGCTGGCGCTGCAGCAGCCTTTGCAAATCCTGGCGACCGCCGCTATAGGAGGAACGTTGCAGGGTCTGCAAGCGCCGCTGTTCGATCGTCAATTCGGGGACGAGGCGACTGTCCCGACTTCCCGGGAAAGGATCCTCGATCTCGACGCGGATTTGCCCCAGCAGGTAGCGAAGCCGCATCCGCGTAGCGGTGAGGCGCTCCAGCACCGGCAATGGCCACTCCGCCATGGAGGGGACAGCAGCCGACAGATCATCGAGTATATCCCAGGCATCGAGCAGCCGCCGTGGCGAAGACTTGCCCAGTTCCAGCAACCACACCTGCCGCTGCCAATCGACGAAATCGAGGCTGGCCTCGATATGCTCCGGGCCACCCTGGGGCAGCGTCCGCTGCTGGATGCGGTACAGGTAGCTACGGGTATCATCGGCAGCCTGCCACTGACCGCCGGCAAGGTAGTTGCGGTTGAGGCGCTGTAACAGGGGAATCTGCAGGCCGCTGTGCAAACCGTAGTTGACCCGGGTGAGGTGTACCGCCCGGCGCAGGGAAACAATGGCGCTGCCGTGGTCGCCCCGCCCCTCATGGTAGTGGGCCTGCTCCGACAGGGAGACAACCCGCTGCGGATGGTAGGGACCGTTGTGCCACGCGATTTCCGCGGCGGGCTGTTGCCCTTCCTGGACGGCGCTCGGCAACCCCTGCAAAGCCTGCTGTACCGCATCGGTGTAATAGTAGCGCAGGCCAAAGGGAGTCGGTGCCGGTGACTGCTCCCAGCGCGACACCGAGTGCTGTGCCCAACAAGCCGGGGACAGGGCAAGCCACAGTGGCAGGCAGAACAGCCACCGGACTTTGCTGGCCGCAGCCAGGGAGTTCCGCCGCCTGGATTCCAGACCCGGCCAATGCCAGCCCGTCGCTTTCCCGGCCATTGCCACTCCTCAACGCGGCGTCCCGTCCGATCACCATAGCATATATCGGTTCCGCAACTGTCACCGTGCTCTCGCCTTGCCCGGGCCATCCACTCCGCGATACGTCCCTTCGCTCCGGATGTACGAGACAATCGCACCGGCCAGCAGCCGGTCTCGATGCGTTCCGCGAGTGGGGATAACTGTAGTGCTGCAACGGGCTGCACAGGGAATTGATCGGACAATTTCGTTCGGGTGCCCGGTCTCCCGCGGCATTCCTTTGCATGGCCGCCCATGATATGGTTCAGCCATACGCAATCCATCCAGGCAACGCCGCGATGAAGACCACGCTCAATCTGAACGATCAAGTGCTGCGCCAAGCCAAGGGACGGGCGGCGCGCGACGGCATCACGCTCACTAGATTTATCGAAGACGCTTTGCGCGCGCGCCTCGCCGACGCGCGCGCCAGAAAACGAGGCTTCCGTCTGCGACTTGAGACGGTGACCGGAACTTCTCCGCCCAACGTCGACATCGCCGACCGCGACGCGCTCTACGAGGTGATCGACCGCGCGTGATCGCCGTAGACACCAACATCCTGATCTACGCCCATCGCCGCGAGACTGATCTGCACCACACGGCCACCTTGCGCCTCACCGCCTTGGCTGAGGGCGTGGAGCGGTGGGCTCTTCCGATCTTCTGCGTCACTGAGTTCATGCGGGTGGTCACGCATCGGCGCGTGTTCAATCCGCCGACCACCGTGGCCCAGGCCGCCGCGTTCATCGAGGGGCTCGTCGCCGCCCCCAGTTGCGAACTGCTCCAGCCCGGGCCCGAGTTTCTCGATCTGCTGATCGCAAGTGTCCGTGAAGCCGATGCAAGCGGCAATTTGATCTTCGACGCGCAGATCGCAGCACTCTGTCAGGAGAACGGAATCGACACGATCCTTACCAACGACCGTGATTTCGCACGCTTCGAGCCCCTGCAGGCGCGCCGTCTTGAGTAAGGAATTGTGGGCATTCATCTCACATTCTACACCTGCCCGTAAACGCCATGTTGAATAGTAGGACCGCCATTCCAAAGCGACCGAGATGCCACTGGCAGGCGGCTGCATGAACACGAGGATCTCAAATGAATGACGACATGAAATACCAAGTCGCATTGTCTTTTGCCGGTGAACAGCGACCTTATGTCGAAGAAGTAGCTCATCACCTCGCCGCACGGGGAATCGCGGTGTTCTACGATGAGTTTGAAAGGGTGCGGCTCTGGGGACAGAACCTGGCGGAGGCGTTTCACAAGGCGTTTGAACGACAATCCGAACAGGCTGATGGTTCGAGCAACTTCGCCGACTTCGTAGACAAATGACCAGTGCACGAGATCATTGATGTCGATCGCGATCAATCGCGCCCTTCCATACTCTCGAAGATCAGGCCGCGATCATCCAGGTCTACGCCGGCGAGAGCAGAAGAAGTTTGCCTCTCGGGTGCAACGCGCCGGCTTCCGGGGCGAGAAGACCCTGGAGGGCTTCGACTTCAGCCTGCATCCGCAGTTAAACCAGGAACTCATCCGGGACCTGGCCACCTGCCGCTTCATTGAGGAAAAAGTCTCCCTATTGATCGCCGGGCCGTGCGGCACCGGCAAGAGCCACATCGCCCAGGCCATCGGTCACTGCGCAGTGAGGCAGGGCCACGACGTGTTGTTCACCACACAGACCAAGCTGCTGGGTAACCTGCACGCGGCCCGGGCCACCAACACCTTCGAACGGCGCTTCCAGAACCTGGTGAAGACGCCACTGATTATCATTGACGACTTCGGTCTGAAACCGATGCGCCAGCCTCACGATGAGGTCTTCCACGACCTGATTGCCGAGCGCTACGAGCGCGGCGCCACCATCGTCACCAGCAACCTGGACTTCTCCGAATGGGGTGATGCCTTCCCCAACCAATTGCTGGGTGCTGCCACCCTCGACCGGCTCCGTCACGGCGCGTATCGACTGGTGCTGGATGGGGAAAGTTACCGGCGGCCAAGGCCGCTACCGGAAGGTGAAAAAACGGAGTTTACAGAGGGGGTAGAAAAGCGCTAAAAAGACACCCGTCTGAGGCCTGCAAATCGGCGCGTCAAAGTGGCGCCATTAGGCCGATCATGGGTGGCGCCATTAGGGCGATCATCGACACCTCAACTGAGCTCTGAGAGTTGACCCCGGTTTGTCCCACTCTCCGTTTACACACAGGATACATTGACAGGCACACCGGTAAAGCGGGGCATCGCATTGATCGACTGGATATATTTGGTAGAACTAATCAGGTCGTTCACGCAAGGCTGTTCCTCACCCTGGTCATTCGGTACCCCACCACTGCAATGCAACAGGGTTACTGTGCCGGGCTTCAAGGTGGCATCGCCTTGTAAGGTTGCAGTTATTTTCCCCGCTGCACTTTCAATATTGACAGCACCACCCTCTTCCAGGCCGTCGCGGTTGATATCATCCGGGTGCATTTTAAGATTGTTGGTCGGAAGGCGTTTTTTTATCACCGGCGCTTCGTATAACATCGAATTAATCACCGAGCGATCGCGTCTAACCGCAAGCAGGTACTTAAAGGTATTGCCCTGCTCTTCATAGACGCCATGCACAATCTGCCTCCCCGCCATATCACGCATCTCGGCGATCACATCGTCGGGCGTAAGATCAAACTTCCCTGCGTCGTCGCCTGCCGGTTGAACATAAACAGGTTCGCGCTCAAACACATGACCCGCCGGATATTGCTCGACTTCATCCAGCGAATATTGCGCATGCACGGTCATCATTGTTAGTAGGTCGCGGGTCGACGGAGGCTCGTCCATTGGCATAGCCTTCCCCTCGATGACCAGTTCCAGACCCAAACGTTTGGCGAGCTCCCAGAACACCTGCCAGTCATCAATCACTTCAGAAGCCTCTGGTGGTTTGACAATCGCACGCGCAACCTGGCCGAAGGGTTCAGGGAAAGTTGGGACCTCAAGCCGGGGGGACAGGATATCGTCGCGCTCGTAGAGCACTTTCGGCGGGATAATGTAGTCGGCCTCTCTGGCAGTTGCACTTATCACCGGGTCGATGCATACCAGCAGGTCTAGCGCACGCAGCGCTTTCACAACTTTTTGACGCTCCGGGAAGGCCACCGCCGGGTTGCCACCAACCACAAATAAACTGCGAATCCGTCCGGCTCCAGGTGTGAGTATTTCATCGGCCAGCGTGGCACTCATGAGTTCGCCCATAAAACCATGACAATCACTCACCCTGCTGGTGGGCCCGTGTTCCCACGATCTCGTGGGAGACCGCACCTGCGCACGCCGCGGGAGATCAGGCGTAAAAACACCGGGGTTGGCGACCGGCTCGCCTTCTCTTAAAAATCGCCCGCAAACCACATTGAGGGTATCGAGCATGTGCACCGCGAGATTGCAATCCCGGCCCATGCTAGTGGCGGTACAACTGGTGACGAAGCCACGCTGGCTTTGCTCGGCAAACAGTGCGGTCGCGCGCAGCAGGTCATCCGCGTCGATGCCCGCTCGCTCGGCAACGTACTTCGGGGTGAAGTGGGCAACTTCGTCACGCAACTGCGCCAGGCCATTGACGTGCGCGTTGCAAAATTCGGCATCGTACCAGTTGTTTTCCAGAATCAGGCGCAACATTCCGGCGGCAACGGTCGGGTCTTCACCGGGGTAAGGCCGCAAGTGAATATCCGCATAGCGCGCAGTCTCTGTTTCCCTGGGGTCAACCAGAATAAACTTGACGCCCTGCTTCTTGAGCGCCTGGATGCGCTTGGTCGGGTTAAACGGTGGAAAGCCAAACATCGCCTGCAGAGAAACCAGCGGGTTGAACCCAAATGCCATCCACACATCACAGGTTTCAATGGGCTGCCAACCTGCCTCCCAGAAACCCAGCCGTTCCATAGAGACAAACTTGGAAGACTGGTCAACGGTCGCTGTGGTAAAAAGGCTGGGCGAATTCAGTGCACTTAAAAAGGCTTCCTGAGCGGCAGAGGCCGTTGCGTTAAGCCAGCATGCAGTACCACGATAAGTCGCAATCGAACGCGGCTCATCTTCTGCGAGCAGGGCCTGAAGTTTATCAGCGATTTCATCCAGTGCCTGCTCTAACCGAATGGGTTGAAAACTGCCGTCCGCCTGTCGTTTCAGAGGATGCAGCAACCTCGATTCGCCGTGGTGAATATGTGGCGCCTGCAGGCCCTTGATGCACGCGTAACCCCTGGTCAATACATGATCGTGATCACCGCGAATATCAACGATCTGCTCCTGTTCGTTAATAGTGACATCGACGCCGCAGAGACCCTGGCAAATACGGCAAAAAGACTTCTCGGTACGCATGTTATTCTCCTACAAAATAACTGCCATTGGCCAGAAACCCGCTGATTGGCAGAGGCCCCCAATCAGCCATCCAGGTTCAGAATGGTCGTTTGATCTATCTCACTAATGCGGAGCAGAACCATCCCACTCGTAGTCTCCTATAATATCCGCTTTGGTAAACGACCGTATTTTGTCGTACTCGCCATCTCGCACTTTTATAAGCCAGCTGGCGTCGCCGATGATCGAACGGCCTATGCCCATAAGATCAAACTCGTTTCTGTCAAATTGATCTGCGAGGATCTGCAGCTGTTTCTGCCCTGCAAACCGAAATTGTTTTTCTTTCATCGTCATGCCGCCGAACAGATCGGTTTTAAGCC
>CAZUGZ010000010.1:0-3796 GCA_964620555.1 uncultured Alteromonadaceae bacterium | reverse complement strand
CATTAGCGTACTTTTTTGCCCAGCCAGCCAGATTGAGCGGCGACCCCTCTACAGCCGGTTTCCAAAAATAGCGACTGGAACAGTTTAGTAAATCTATGCCAGCATCTTCCAGCGCATGAACAAAGCCTTCGATTTCTTCTGGAATGTTCATGATTGTTGCCTCTAGCGCTATTTCCTTCCACTGTGAAAAACGAAAACTGATAGGAAAATCCGGGCCTACTGCGGCACGTATCGCACGGACGATTTCCATTGGATAGGCCGCTCTTTCCACCAGGGTTTCGCCACCATAACGGTCTTTGCGAAGGTTGGTTTCCCGCCACAAAAACTGGTCCAGAAGGAAGCCATGAGCAGAGTGGATCTCGATGCCGGAAAAACCGCTATGTTTCGCAATCATAGCGCCCTCAACATAGGCCAGTTTGATCTCTTCCAGTTCCTCGAGTGTTGCCGCGCGACCATTGGGGTCGCCCTTCTGCCGCAGTCCGGAGGGGCTAAGCGTGGGAGCCTCCGGGTAAGGCCCTTTGCCCTGAGCGCGGATAGCGCCTTCGTGGAAAAGTTGATGGAACGTATGGCCCCCGGCATTGCGCACGGCCTCGGTGATTGGTGACCAGGCCTCACCAGAGCGTTCGTTGGTCAAGGGGTCCGGCAAAGCTGTAGAGGAGGGGTGATCCACAGGACAGGAACCGGTTATGACCAATCCCACACCGCGCTCGACGCGAGTGGCGTAATAATCACCGTATTTGGACAGTGGTAGCCCGTCTTCTACCCAGCCTCGATTCATGGCCGGCATAATAAAGCGCGTGGCCAACTCGATATTTTTTAGCTGCAGCGGCTCAAACAAAGGCGAAAGATCGACGTGATCCATATACTGGTTTATTTCCTGCTGTCAATGAGCCACGAAAGCAGCCCAGGTGCGAAAAGCTGTAGTCGCCGCTGCCATTTCGCGCTGTCGGGCCAGACCTGCGTCTTACCCTGTTCCAGCGCGCACTCTACTTCGGCGACAATTTTTTCGGGGGGGGTAAAAGCGCGTTTATCGTAGGCTTCTTTGACAGATTCCCCATGGGTTTCGATAGACTGAAGAACTATCGGTGTTTGCACCGTGGCGGGGCAAACCAGTAGCGTGTGGACGTCACTTACTTTGAGTTCCCTTGCGAGCACTTCCATATACATTTTGACCGCCGCCTTAGATGCGCAATAGGCACTCAGTGTCGGAAACGGTACCAGGCCAGTCAATGAACCGTAAACGACAATCTGACCTGCATTTCTCTGCAACATGCCCGGCAGTACAGCGCTGATAAAGTTAACGGTCCCGCCGTAGTTAATGGCCATGACGCGCCCATTTTTTTCCGGGGTGTCGTCCTTGATCGCCTGCGCCGGCGCCACACCGGCGCAGTGGTATAAGCGAAATACTGAGCCGAGCTCGCGCTCGATATCAGTGACCACGGATTTTACCTGGCTAAAATCCGAAACGTCGCATTTGAACTGAGTGATATTTTTTGAAAGTGCGCTAGTTGCGTTGAGGTTGTCCTCATTCAGATCTACAATCGCCACACTGGCGCCACGGTTGGCCAGATTCATCGCCGTAACTTTGCCCAGTCCGCTTGCACCGCCAGTGACGATGACAACCTGATCGTTGAGTATCTTACTCACGCCATTCTCCACTTTAATTTAGCTATGTGGCCTACCTAACAGCAAGATGGGCGCATTTGTTTTAGTTAATTAGTTGATTGCAAAATATGCCTGGCCGCAATATAGCCAAAAACAAAAGCGGCAGCGATGCTGGCTCCACTGGCGGGGTAGCAACGGCCAACAATCGATGCCGTACAATTACCCGCCGCATAAAGTCCCGCTATCGCCGATCCATCTTCGCGTAATACTCGTGCGTGCTCATCGGTCATCAAGCCACCAGCCGTGCCCACGTCGCCCGGATAAATTGCAACCGCATAGAAAGGCGGCTTCAGCAAAGTACCTAAACTAGCGTTGGGTTTATTGGAAGGATCTCCATAGAGCTTGTCGTAAGCTCGATCACCGCGCTTAAAATCTTCATCTCGCCCCTGCCTGGCGAATTGATTAAAGCGGTGAACGGTAGTTTCCAGACCATTAGCATCGATACCACACAGTGCGGCGAGTTCGCTAAGTGACCCAGCTTTTTTGAGATAACCGCTGTTCAGCCACTCTTTCGGTGTGAAACCTGGTAGCGTAAGATACCATGGATAACGCCTTTTAAATCTAGTGTCAAATACTGCCCAGGCAGGCACGGCGCCGTGACTAATCAGCGTCTGTCCAAATTCCATGTAGGAAACTGACTCATCGACAAAGCGCTCGCCTTTTTTATCGACCACAATACAGTGCGGTTTAGGCAGATCCGTTACATGCATCGATAGTTCCCCATCGGGAGTCACGGATGCAGGCACCCACCAGGATTGGTCTAGCAGGTCTGTTTTTGCTCCCAGGGCAATCGCTTGTTCTATAACTTCACCGGTATCACCAGGGTTCGAAAATGTCCATTTGTTAGTGACTGGTGAAGGTTGGTGCTCGCGACGCATGTCTTCGTTGTGAGAGAACCCACCACAATTTAGAAGCACTCCGCGTTTAGCCTGGATACGTAAGCGTTTACCGTCAACAAGTGCAACGACGCCGGTAACTCTACCCTCTTCCTGCAAGAGCTCCTCAACCTTGGCGTGAGTTTGAATATCGACATCAGCTTTTAGCACAGCTTGCAACATTCGCCCTTGTAAGGCCATGCCCGCATTAATCCAACGTTTTCCTGTAAAAAGTTGCAAGATGGTGCGCCCAAGTAAAAGGCCGACTGCACGCAGACCTTGCCAGGTTCTCAACGCCAGAGCCAGGCGGGTCGTATGCGGAATCGCAATAGGCATAGTAACCATTGCTGACTTACGCAAGCGTTCTTTCCATGAACCCAATTCCTTGATATTGAAAAGCTCGCATTGAAGAGAGCGGCCACGTGGTTCGCCACCAGGCCGGTCGTCATAGTAATCGGACAAGCCATCGCAATAAGAAAAGCGAACCCCCTGTTCTTCTAAAAATTTAATGACTTCGGGCCCTTGTTGAAGAAAGTTGTCTCGTCGCTCTGGTGAAGTAGCGGGACCGGCGTCTCCCACCGTGGCATCAAAATAAGTACGCGCGCGGTCAAATGAGTCATCAACACCAGCAGCTTTCATCAGATGATTGTTTGGCACCCATATTACGCCGCTCGACATGGACGTCGAACCGCCCACCTTGTCGGTTTTTTCAAGAATTAAGGTCTCCAGACCATGCCGCCTTGCCAACAGCGCTGCGCACATTGAGCCACCTCCACTGCCAACCATCAGCAGGTCGGTACTTAAGTCCCACGTTTGCGTCATTTTTGTTGCTCCAGATACTCGTTATAAAACCAGGTGGAAGTTTGATACAGTCGATTCATGCAAAGGCCTGGTTCTCGCGGCCTTAAGTGCATCAGATTGCTTACCCTTCTGAACACGGGACATGTTGCCAAAATCCTGCTCAAGGACTTCATAAACAATCGATATAACTGATTACGGGTCCAGGTATTCCTGAACCAGCTCAGCGTTCGAGTTGGCACACACGCAAACAAATCCAACCCAGCTATCTTTAACAGGCGAGGACTAATAGAAAATTCAGAATTCGCCGTTTATTCTCATCATTCGCTTTACAAAACGATCGATCGGTCTGGGGAAATGGTATTTGTTTTTGAGGAAAGATACAAGAACTAGCATTGTCCAATGTAGAGAACATGTATGGTCCGCCCCGCGTTTGCAACGGGTGAGTTGTTGTGACC
>CAZUGZ010000009.1:0-54191 GCA_964620555.1 uncultured Alteromonadaceae bacterium | reverse complement strand
GTCGGGGCTGTTTCCACCCATTGCTCCCAGTTCTTCGCCGGAGCAGGTATTGGCCTTTTATAATGACAACCCCGTACAGGTGCGCCTTGGATTCTGGTTGGTGGTGACCGGTGCCGCGTTGTTTATTCCCTGGTCGGCGATATTGGCCGATCAAATGAAGCGCATCCCGGAAGTGACTACGGCACTTGTTTACACGCAGTTTGGCGCCGGTGTTGGAAATTGTCTGTTAATTGTGCTGCCGGGACTGATGTTCAGCGGCGTTGCCTATCGACCCTACTTTAATCCCGAAATAGCCTACATCCTGCACGACATGTGCTGGATGGTTTTTATCATGTCCTACAGCCTCGGAGTGCTGCAGTTCGCTGTGCTGGGCCTGGCGATTCTCTGTGACAAACAGGCCGAGCCCATCTTCCCGCGCTGGGCTGGCTACGTGAATTTCTGGTTTGCAACCATGTTGTGTCCGGCAGGCCTGATCACCTTTTTCAAAGTCGGACCTTTCACATGGGCCGGCGTGTTCGGCTACTACTTTCCCTTCAGCGGTTTTCTGGTGATGTTCATCACCATGTTTATCTGTTTGCGCAAGGCCATAGCCAAACAGCAGATCGAACAGAACTTCGTGAGTGCGTAGCGTTGACTATCACGTTGAGGAAAGCTTCATGAGAGACCCCTATGAAATTATCGTTTGGGGTCCTGGCGCCCTGGGCTGCACCATGGTGCGCGAACTGTTGCGCAGGCCGGAATTCAGGATCGTCGCCGCCGTTGGCTACAGTGAAGCCAAGGTGGGTCGCGATATTGCCGAGTTGGCTGGCTTGCCGGCCATTGGTGTAGCGGTCACCTCCTATGCGGAAAAAGAGCGCATCTTTGCCATGGAAGCCGATTGTGTGGCCTGGACCGGTTTGTTCCCCTTTCCCGGCGTGGCCGAGCAGATGGACCAGGACGTGATCCGTTTGCTGGAATCCGGAAAAAATGTGGTTTGTGGAACCAACTACTTCTACCTGCCCGGTCATGGCAAAGAGTATCTGAAGAGGTTCGAAGACGCCTGCAGGGTCGGCGGCAGCTCATTGTTTGGTACCGGTGAAAATCCCGGCTTCTGGTATGAGCGCGAGGTGCTGAACCTGACCGCTCTTTGCAACGAAGTCGACTATATCGAGCTTCGAGAGTACGCCGACTGCGAGGAAAGCGGCACGACCGATGAGTTTTTGTTTAATTTTGGATTTGGCCTGCCGCCTGGGGAAACCCCGCAAATGAAAGCGCTGGGGGAAATCTGGAACAAGCGCTATTACGTAGAATCGATGAATCTGGTCAGCATGGCGTTGTGGGGACAGCACCTGGACAGGCTCGAACACGAGACCAGGCATTTCCCGGCGGCGGAGCACTTTGTGTTCAGCAAGGACAAGGGCGACGGCATCAACCTTGATGTGCCAAAAGGCCACACCATTGCCATGGAATCCTACTTCCGCGGCTACGTGGGCGACGCCGTAAAAATTGCCATGCGCGGCTACTGGTTCCTCGGTAGGGGGTCGCCATTCACCGGCAAGAGAGACAGCACATGGGAAGTGGACATCCAGGGCAAGCCCAATTCAATGAAGTGCAGTTTTGAAGTGGAAGCAACAGCCGGTTATGACAACGACAACTCGACGGCGACCTGGTATATGACGGCGATGATGGTGATTCAGGGTATTGCCCAAACCTGCCAACACAAGCCGGGAATCGTCTATCCAACACAGTTCACCTACGCGGCGCCCGATTATCGTTTGCTTGAAAGCAGAAAAAGCGTAGTGGATGGGTGAGCCGAATGATTGGTCTATTCACGCAAATGGTGACCGTGTTGCGCTCATACCGGGTGCGAACACTCAGGCCCAGCAAGGCGGGGTCGAAATCCGCCCTCCAGTGTAGTCCAATGCTGCATGAGGGTGTACAGGGGTTGCGTCACCCTCCCTCACTTCCTTATCAGGGAATCAGGGAGGGCGATGGAAATGTTGAAATACTAACGGAGATACTCAAATGAGCACAATAAAATACGGGTTGTTTGGTGTGCAGTTCCCTCCCATGGAACTGAATGCGCAGGCTGCACAGTTCTACGAAAAGGCCGGACTCGACTTCATCGCCTATTCGGATCAGACGTGCTTTACGATTCCCCGGTCTATCTGGACACCAGACATCATCCCCGCGGCTGAGAACGTGGATGTCGATACTGCCCTTGAGCCGTTCGTCATGATGTCGCAGGCTGCCATGGTCACGGAGAAGATCGAACTGGGTCTGATGGCGGTGGACGCCTACCGACGCGCACCGCCAGTCATCGCCCATGCCATTCTCAGTCTCGACCAGCTATGCAAAGGGCGTGCGCACTTTTTACTTGCCGCGGGCGAGATCAAGCAGTTCAAATCCTACGGGATTCCGCGGGAGAAGCCGTTCAGGCAGATAGAAGAGTGCTTGAACATCGTGACCCGGTTGGTCGAAAACAATGGGCCCGTCAACTACCAGGGCAGGATCTGGAACCTTGAGAACGCCTTGATGACGTGTCCGCCCTATAACAACAAGCCGCCGAAGATTGGCTGCGTTGGCGGCGGCAAGGCCATGGACTTCGCAGGTCGGCTGGGGAGGGGCTGGGGAGTGTTCCTGCCACCGTGTGGCGACCCCGAGACGTTTGCAGCGGATGTCAGGCGCGTCAAGCAGGCAGCAGAGCAGGCCGGTAAGGACCCTGATGAACTCGTCATTCAGGCTGCCTTCATGACACTGATCGAGAACGATGAGGAGCACGTCCAGAAAGCGACTGAGAACCTCGCTTTGCGCTGGGACTGCGCGGCAACGCTGGTGAGCGACACGTGGTCCAAGGCCGGGCTCAAGAATCCACTCGGTAGCGACTGGGTCTACTCTCGAGACCTGGTGCCGGCTGATTGGAGCCGCGAGGATGCCCTGCGAATTGCGAACGCCGTATCCCCGGACGATGTGCGGAAGCTGCGAATCTGTGGGACACCAGGTGACGCGGCGAAACAGATGCAACCGTACATCGAGGCGGGCGCCAACTACGTCTGGGCTGCGAACTATTCTGGACTGGTTTCTACAGGGCAACTCGCAGAGGGCGATACAGGGGTCCAGGCGATACTGGAGACCTACAACCATCTGCGCGTGATGAACGATCAGCCGCAGATTCCGCTCCCGGCCTAACCCGTATACCTGCCTCAGGTATGAACGTAGTCGCTTCCCGGGAGATTTTGTTTCGAATACGGCAGCTTGACCCGAATTCCCTTTTATGGTATCACTGGATACAGTTATAAGGGTTACTATTAACAGTCTACATGTAATACCACTCACTGTAGGGGGTATGAAAATGAGAAATGACAAATTGCACCAAGGCACTGTTCTCATGTCCGCGATTATGATGATTGCAGGTGGGATGAACCTTGCGCAGGCCGAGGAATCGGCCGGTCCGTCAACCAGCGGGCGGGTTATTGAAGAGGTGGTCGTGCAGGCCCGTAAAGTAGCGGAAAGTCAGCAGGATGTTCCCGTCGCGATAACTGCCCATACAGCAGAAAGTCTTGAGATACATAGTGTCGAACAGCTTTCAGATATCGGTGGGTTGACTCCGGGTCTTTCACTGAGCGCGGGTGTGGGACAGTCATCGACTTTGAACGTGGCAATCCGCGGGCAGTCGGAGGTGGAGTCTCAGTTGGTATTGGATCCTGCAGTGGGGGTGTACGTAGATGGTGTCTACCTTGGCCGGAGCCAGGCACTGGGTGTAAACCTGTATGACCTGGCGCAGGTTGAAGTACTCAAAGGCCCGCAGGGCACACTATTTGGACGTAACACAACTGGCGGGGCATTATTGATTACGACCGCTGATCCGGAAGAGGAATTCGGCGGGAAGATCAAGACGACCCTGGGGAATTACAATCGCCAGAATCTGCAAGCTGCGGTCAGCATTCCACTCAGTGAAGACATGAGCCTCAGATTGGCTGCCAATGTGCAAAGACGCGATGGGTATGTTGAAAATGAGATCGATGGCCGGGATCTGGAAGACGAGGAGTCGGATTCCTTCCGCCTCAAATTCCTCTGGACACCGGGTGACTGGGAGGTCCGCCTCAATGCTGATTACGCTGAAGTCGACAACGCGCCAATATCCAATCGACCAACAGAGATAACGGCTTGTAACCCCTTTCTGGGCTTCGGTGTGCAGGCAGTTTTCAATCCAAACTGCGGTACTCCTGAGAACGTCGCGTTTATTACGTCCATCTATGGTCCCTGGGATCCCGCCAACCCGCCGACCAGTCCGACGGAGCCGGGATTCTTTTCATTCTTTGCTGCCACGAACGGGCTCCCGCTAAATCCGGCAAACGGGTTTTTGGTGAACGGGGCTTTACCGCTCAACTTGACGAACCTCGCTGGCGCCATAGAGCAATTTGTTCCAGGCACGATTGCTGGTGTTCTGGCAGCGAATACTGCTGGGTTGGCAGATCCTTATTCCGTCTTTGTTAACACGACGGGCTTGAACGAGATGGAAGACAAGGGAGCCTCTATCTCTGTTTCATACGATTTTGACAATTTTCAGGTCAAATCGGTTACCTCAACCAGGGAAATAGAAACTCGCCGATATTGGGATGCTGACGCAACACCCCTGCCCACACTGGATGTCGATGGCGGATTGGATCAGGATCAGGTTTCGCAGGAATTCCAGATTAATGGAACAGCGATGGATGGACGGTTGCGCTACAGCACAGGCCTGTACTACTTCAAGGAAGAGGGAACCGACATCGTAGATCAGGATATAGGCGGTATCGAAAGTGTCACGACCCTGATCAATGATGCGGAAAACGAAAGTGCTGGCGTGTATCTGCAGGGCAGTTACGAAATCTCGGAAAAGCTCAAAGTCAACATCGGCGCGCGTCGAACCAGGGACGAACGAGAAGTAACCGTGCGCCATCAGGCACTATCTGCTTTTGCAAATACGATTCCGTTCTGCGATCTTGAAGATGCATTGATTGCAGCGCACGGAACTCCAGGTGTTTGTGCGGCCACCGTGGACAGCACTTTTAATGGTACATCGCTGTTAGCGGGGTTTGATTACAAGCTTGACGACGACAAAATGGTCTACGTCGCGTACCGCGAAGGATTTCGAAGTGGTGGTTTCAGCGGTAGAGCCGGTACGCTTGCGCAACTCAATGAAGTGCCTGCCGAAGAACTTGTCGATTACGAAATTGGCTTCAAGGCCGATTGGTACCTAGGCGAAATCGCGGCACGAACAAACTTTGCGATCTTCCACTCGGAGATAGATAACAGACAGCGATCCTTTACCCGACAAACTCCAACGGGTGGTCTCACCACGATAATCGAAAGTGCGGCCGAAGGTGAGGTTTTCGGCTATGAGGGTGAAATTCTGGTGTACCTGAATGAATACTGGACACTCAATGCCGGTTTTTCCCACATAGACTCGGAGCATAAGAAGTTTATTGACAGCCAGGGAGTCGATCGCTCGAACGAGCCTGTCCCTCAGTCGCCGGAATACTCCTACAACGCTGGATTGACATTCCAGAAACCTTTGGCATCCGGGGGTGAGGCAGTTGCAACGCTGGATTACAACTGGATCGACGAGCAATCATTCGGCTTTAACCCGGATCCGACCGTAACTTCCGATTCGTATGGACTGGTGAACGCCAGGGCAGGTTGGAGTGAAATCATGAATGGGCCGTTCTCCGTACACATATGGGGCAAGAATCTTGCCGATGAGGAGTACATTGTCGGCGGGGTATTCTTGTTTGATAATTTTGGTTACAGCACCAATAACTTTGGAGAACCGAGAACCTTTGGCGTTGATTTGAGCCTTGATTTCTGAGTGTGTGCCAGAGCGAACCTCGTCCCGATTGAGCATTTCCCCCCGATGGCAGATGAGGCCACTACATCTGTGGTGAGCGTGCGGAACGCGCTAAAAGCCGCAACGTATGCGGCAAATGGTGGCGCTATTCGCCGCAAATAACCCGATTCTGGAGGAGAAACATGGAAGCACGAATTCAACGCATTCTGGCCTGCAGCGGTCCGGCAATGCTGCTCCTGTGGCTGGGCGCATTTCTGTTCATCGCCGGATTCATTCCACCGTCAGATCCCGCGGCATCGGCGAATACCATTGTGGCGCTCTATGCCGAGAATACGACTGGTATTCGCGTCGGCATGGTGATCTCCATGCTTGGATGCGCGCTGCTGGTGCCTTTTGCCGTAGCCATATCTGGCCAGCTCAAGCGCATCGACGGAGCAAAGGCGCTCGCGGATACGCAGATGGTTTCCTGCGCATTGTTGTCGCTGGAATTCATTACGCCTGTCGCCATCTGGATGGCGGTGGCCTATCGTTTTGATGATCGCCTGCCTGATGTCACCCGTGCGATGCATGACATGGGCTGGATTCTCTTCATGACGGTCATATGGTCCCTGTGGGTTCAACTGGTCGCCATCGGCACGGCGATTCTTATTGACCGCAGACCCGAGCCGATCTTCCCCCGTTGGATCGCCTACCTGAATTTCTGGGTAGCCTTCCTGATCATTCCCGCTGGATTGGTGCTTTTCTTCAAGGGTGGTCCCTTTGCATGGAACGGCCTCGTTGGGCTGTATGTGCCTTTGGCCGCCTTTGTCATCTGGATCGGCTGCATGACCTGGTCGATGTACCGCAACTTGAGCCTTCAGATTGCCGAGGGAACCGAACCGGGATGATGTCCATGTGATTTAGGTTCCTATGATACTATACTCATCCATACAGCCTCATCGGGAGTTTCGCCGCAATGGACGTGTCTGAGAATTTTAATCCCAGGGTGCACCTGGCCCTGACCTGGAGCTGCGTGCCGCTGATCTTGTTCTTTTTCATTGGAATGGTTCCAATGTCGGACTTCATTCCACCGCCCTCGCCGTTGGAATCGGCTGCTGAAATCCTGGCCTTTTACACCGCGGACCTGGTGATGATACGTGGGGGCATGGTGGTTTCTGCCCTCAGCTTTACCCTGTTGTTCGCCTGGGGTTGTTCTATCGCGGTTTGGACCTATCGCATAGAACGCGGCTTCCCGATACTCACCTTCACTCAACTGGTCTCCTGCGCGGGAGGTGCGGCACTGACCTTCATGATCTTCCTGGTGTGGTCGGTGGCATCGTTTCGCCCGGACGAGTATGCGCCGGAAACCATCCTGATGCTGAACGATCTCGGTTGGTTTCTGTTCTTGTGGATCGTACCTCCCTTTTCCCTCTGGTCGGTGGCGATGGGTTGGGCAATATTGATCGACAAGAGTGAGCATCCAATATATCCGCGCTGGGCCGCCTGGGTGTGCTTCTGGGAAGCGTTGCTGATGGAGACCACCATGCTTATCGCCTTTTTCAAAGAAGGACCCTTTGCCTTTAACGGACTCCTGGGCTTCTACATACCCGTGATCGCCTACTTTATCTGGATGATGACCATGACCTGGACCACCCACCAGGCCATCATGCGACACGCAAAGCGAGCAAAACCGCTGCCTGAGAAAGAGGTCCAGGGTATGACACTCGGGACGGCCTGACAGAAAATTTTGGCGGGGTAGAGGGCTGCCGGGCAGCCTCCCCCCTCTCTCTCGTTCAATCGCGAATCTCCACCAGGCGCCGCTTCACTCCGTCCAACTGCTTGAGAAGCTGTTTGCGCTGATGATCGCTGAGATCTGCCAATGAGCTTTCTATGAGAGCATGGGCCTGATCGTCGATATCCTCGATCAGGGGTTGCACCCTGGGTGTCAGCCAGATTTCATGGGCGCGCTTGTCAGTCGCACTTGGCTTGCGTTTGACCCAACCCTTCTTTTCAAGCTGGTCAATCAACTTGCCAACGGCACTCTTGCCCATTTCCATCAGCTCGGCGAGTTCCTGTTGGTTCGCACCATCGTTGTACTGCAGGTTGGCAAGCAACCACCACTGGGAACGTGTCAAGCCATGAGCGGCCATTTCGCGATCCAAGCAGGTGCGGTAGTAGCGGGCTATATCGGAGATACAGTATGCGAGCGCAATGGTCTGGTCGTTCACCTTGGTAGAGCGCGCGAAATTCACTTTCCGGCCAGCACTGCTCGCGCCGCACGGCGCCCGGAAAAGACCGTGTCGGCGATGGACAGGCCGCTGAAATTGGCGCCGGAGCAGACGCCCACCGCGGTCCGGCCGGCGGCATAGAGCCCGTCGATGACCGAGCCATCGGCCCGGGTCACTGCGCCGGTCTCCTCCTCCACCGTCAGGCCGCCGTAGGGCATGGAGCCGGAGAATCCGTACTTGTTCAGCAGTGACAGGTTGAAGGCGTAAAAGGGCGCGCTGGTCATGGGCGCAAGGTTGGCGGCCTGCTTGCCGAAGTCTTCGTCATCCCCCGCTTCGGCCAGCGTGTTGTAGCGATGGATGGTTTCGGGCAGCCGTCCCGCATCGACTCCCAGTTTGGCGGCCAGCGCCTCCAGCGTCGGGGCTCGCCGGGTACCGCCGAACAGCACGTTCATCAGTGCGGGCATGCCCCACCATGAGATGGCGTTGCGCAATGGCCAAACCAACTGGCGGACACCGCGCCAGAAGGTCGGGCGGTCGAGTATGACCCAGGCTTCGCCCCCCTCCTGGTCGAGAATCTTGAGCCCCACGTTACCCAGGTACGCGTCTTCGTTGATGAGCCTCTCTCCCTTGCGGTTGACCAAAACTCCCTTGACGAATTCCTCGGGTGGGGAAATCGCCTTGGTGATGAGAACCCGGTCCATGCAACCCAGATCGCCCCCCGCGCTGGCGCCCAGTTCAATGCCACTGCCGTCGCAACCCATGGCGCCACCGCGTACCAGTACCTTGGCGGCAGCGGTGATGTCGGGGCGATACCGGCCGTAGAACCCCAGGTTGTAATTATAACCACCGGAGGCCAGGATCACTCCATAGCGCGCGCGCAACTTGAGAAATTCCTGCGGCACCGAGGCTTCAAACTCGGCGGTCTGCGCAATATGGCCCTCCGCCCTGGCGCCGTTGAAGGGTTTCATCGGGTCCACACGCCGGTACAGGGCGCGGTGCCGGGCCTGGTAGGCTTCCGGTATTTTCTGTACCTCGATGCCGACCACCCGATCCTGTGTGTCGAGCACCAGCTTTCTCACCGGCGCGTGTGGTATCAGTGATACGCCCTGTTCCAGGGCTGCCCGCTCGAGCGCAGCGAAGTAGTTTTTGCCGGTCGGCCCCTTGCCGACGGTGCGATGCCCGCGCGGAGCCGGTGTGGCGACGTCGGGATGGAATTTCTCCATGCCGGAATAGTACAGATGATAGCCATCGGGGGGGTAGGCGATGCGGGCCGGAAAATGGCTGGAATCGAACTGCACACCGTGACCCATCAACCACTCCATATTTTCGTTGCTGGTTTCACAGAATCGGCGCAGGGTCGATTCCTTGACCGGCGTACCCTCGTAGGAAATGTACTTGTACATCTCCTCGGCAGTATCTTCGAAACCGGCCTCGGCCTGGACGCGGGTGCCACCGGCGTAGACCACGCCTCCGCTCATGGCGGTCGCCCCACCGCCGACGAAGCGGTCGACGGCGATCACGCTGGCGCCCAGTTCCCGCGCCTGGAGTGCGGCCACCACTCCGGCACCACCGAATCCGACGATGACCACGTCGGCTTCGTGATCCCAGTGCTCTGCATCCGCTGAGTCCAGTACCAGGGGCAACTGCACGTTGGCGGTAAACCCGGGAACCGACAGCTTGCCCGATAAATCCATTTTGGTCGCTCCTCTGTTGTGGCCCCGGCTCAGCGAATCAACATGCCGCCGTCGGCAAGTATGGTGTGTCCCACCACGAATGCGGACAGGTCGGACGCCAGGAACAGGGCGATATCGGCGATATCCCGGGTGGTTCCGAGCCCTCCTCCGCGGCGTAATCCTCGCGGGAGGGCCGGGATCCCCAGACCTGCACCCGTCTCTCTTCCCCAAGCGCCCATGCTACCATAAATAGACACCTGTTGACTATAAAGAATCGCGTTGTTAGTCTGGTGGCGATGCGGCAGGAGTACTCAAATGACTGTGGATCCCGCAATAGAGGCACTGATTGGCGAACATCCATTCGATTCGGATGCGATTGCCGCCCGCTACGCCGAGGAAAGGGATCGACGCATCCACCCCCACCGCAACGATCAGTTCATCGAGGTGCGGGCAGAGTTCTCCAATTACGCCATCGATCCCAACGCGGATCCGGATTTCCAGCGCGAACCACTGACCGACGAGGTCGAGGTGCTCATCATTGGCGCCGGCCTGGGCGGCCTGCTGTGCGGCGCCCGGCTGCGACAGGCGGGCATCGAGGACATCCGCATCGTCGACAAGGCCAACGGCTTCGGTGGCACCTGGTACTGGAACCGCTACCCTGGGCTGCACTGCGACACGGAAGCGTACGTGTACCTGCCCCTGTTGGAAGAACTCGGCTATATGCCCAGCCGGAAATACGCGCCGGGTAGTGAAATTCGCGCCCACTGCGAGAACATTGCGCGCCACTACCGCCTGCACGAGAATGCCTGCCTGCAGACTGCGGTCACGGCACTGCAATGGAATGAGGATGCCGGGTGCTGGACGGTCCGTACCGATCGTGGTGATGCAGTGTCGGCCCGCTACGTACTCATGGCGGTGGGCCCCATGGACTGTGCCAGGTTGCCGGGCATTCCCGGTATCGGCGAGTTCCGCGGCCACACCTTCCATACCAGCCGCTGGGACTACGCATACACCGGTGGCAACGAGGAGGATTGCGCGCTTACCGGCCTCGCCGACAAGCGGGTGGGCGTGGTGGGCACCGCCTGCACCGGGGTACAGTGCATTCCCCACATCGCCCGCCACGCCAGGCACCTGACCGTGTTCCAGCGCACCCCGGCGGCGGTGGACGTGCGCGCCAACCGAGCGACGGATCCCGACTGGGCCGCGTCACTCAAACCGGGTTGGCAGGCCGAGCGCAGCGAGAACTTCAATCGCGTGGTCACCGGCCAACCCGCCGAAGTCGACCTGGTAAGTGATGGCTTCAGCGAAGTGGGACGCCTGCTCGACCCAACCGCAAGCTGGGCATCCAGTATTCTCGGGCGGGAGCTGACCGCTATCGAGGGCGACTACATCAACCGGATACTGGACGACCAGAAGATGGAGCAGATCCGTGCCCGGGTGGATGAAATCGTCACCGACCCGGCAACGGCGGGGGCGCTGAAACCCTGGCACCGCCGTTGGTGCAAGCGCCCCGAGTTCAGCGACGACTACCTGCCGACCTTCAACCGGGACAATGTGACCCTGGTGGATACGGTAGACGGGGGCATGCGCTTTACCGGGGCCGGCGCAGTGGTGGGCAGCGAGGAATACCGACTGGACTGCGTCATCTTTGCCACCGGCTTCGAGGTGGGTACGCCGTACACCCAGCGCGCGGGATATACCATTACCGGTCGTGACGGTCTCACCCTTGCCAGGTACTGGGAGAAGGGCATGCGCACCATGAACGGGCTGCATATCCGCGGTTTTCCCAACTGTTTTTATGTGGGTCTCGGTCAGAATGCGGGGGCCTCCAATTTCTGTTTCCTGCTCGATGAGCAGTCGAAACACGCGGCCTATATCATCGCCGAAGCGAAGCGGCGGGGTGCGCGAACTGTCGAGCCGACGGAACGGGCGGTGGAGGACTACGTCGCGGAAGTAGCGCCCCTGTCCTACGCCCAGTTGCAATTCTGGAAGGATTGCACGCCCAGCTATTTCAACGGGGAAGGTGACAGCGACAATCCCCACGGCTTCTTCGCCAATGTACACCCCGGCGGTACCGTGGGCTTCTACGATCAACTGCGGCAATGGCGCGAGGATGGTACGCTCAGGGGCCTGGAACTGGACGGTCGCGAGACCGGGTAGGCGGGAGGCGCAGTGGCGGGAGCACTCGATGGCATCAAGGTGATCGAGCTGGGGCAGGAGATCCAGGGGCCCTATGCCGCCCTGTTCCTGGCCGATATGGGCGCCGACGTGATCAAGGTGGAAAACCGCGAGAGCGGCGACCTGGCCCGGCAGATGACGGTCGCCCGAATCGCCGGCGAGGAGCTGCCCCACGGCGATTTCCAGCAGTTCTTTTTTCTTCTGAATCGAGGCAAACGCAGTCTCACCCTGGATCTCAAACAGGACGAAGGCAAGGAAGTGCTGCGGCGTTTGCTGGACGGCGCCGATGTCCTGCTGACCAACTTCCGTCCCGGCGTGCTCGACCGCCTGGGTTTTTCCTACGAGCACCTGCACGAGCGATTTCCCCGCCTGATCCACGCCACCGCCTCCTCCTGGGGCCCGAGGGGGCCCTGGGCGAGGCGGCCCAGCCGTGACATGCTGGCCCAGGCAGCCGCCGGCATCATGACCAAGACCGGCTTGGAGGGACAGCCACCACTGCCCGCGGGGTTTGTAGCCGCGGACTACTCCGGTGCGGTGTTCTCGGCGCTGGGCATTCTCACCGCCCTCTACGCCCGGGAGCGGACCGGAACCGGCCAGAAAGTGGATACCTCGATGTACGGCGCGTTGCTCGCGCTGCAGCCCTGGGAACTGATCCAGGCTTCGATCACCGGCAGGGAAAACCGCCGTGCCGGTCGTGGCCACCAGTTTCTCAACGGCGCCTGGGGCGCGTTTCGAACCAGCGACGGCTGGATCGCCATTGCGGGTATCGAGGACAGCCGGTGGCCGAGCTTCTGCACGGCGATCAATCGCCCCGACCTGATCGACGATCCGCAATACGACGGGGAGAGTCGCAATTTCGCCGGTGAGCGAATCCACCGGTTGCTGGACCAGGTACTGTTGCAGCGTACCACTGACCAGTGGCTGGAAGTGTTCCAGGCGGCGGACCTGTTCGTCACCGCGGTTGCCGATTACGACGATGTGCTCAACAGCGAGCAGGCCCTGGAGAACGGTTATATTCGCTGGGCCGAACACCCGCCGGTGGGACGTTTCAAAATGGTGGGCCCCCCCATCGAACTGAGTGAAACCCCCTTTGCGGAGGTGAGCCCAGCGCCGGCACTGGGAGAACACACCGTCGAAATCCTCAGGGAACTCGGTTTCGATGACGGGGATATCGACCGGTTGCAGCGCTCGAAGACGATTTAGGAGTCTGCGCCCCGGGGAGCAGATTATTCCCTGAGAATACGCTGCAGCGCCCGACGCTGTGCGCTGGCCTGGGAAAAGGGCCGCCCGGCGATTGCGCCACCATCCACCACCAGGTCGCGACCGGTGATAAAGCTCGCTTCATCGGACGCCAGGAAGATGACGGCATTGGCGATATCTTCGGGACTGCCGGCGCGGCCCAGTGGCTGAGCCCCTTGCAGGGCGTCGCGCACCCGGTCCGCGGTAGCGTCGGCGGCATCACTCTCCAGGCCAGCGCCGCGGCCAAAGATACCTGTGGCGATCGCGCCCGGCGATACGGTATTGACGCGCACACCGCTCTCGGCGAGTTCGAGAGACACGCTCTTTGAGAGCTGTACCACGGCCGCTTTCAGGGCGCCGTACAGGTGACTGGTGGCATAGCCACCCCGGCGTGCCGCCACGCTGGCGTTGCTGACGATGGCGCCCTGGCCCCGGTCGCACATCACCGGCGCGGCATGCTTGATGCCATAGAATACGCTGCGCAGCAGCAGCGCCACCGCGGCGTCAAAATCCTCCGAGCGGATGTTCCCGATTTCCCCCGGCGGCGCGGGAGCACCGGCGTTGTTGAACAGGATATCCAGTTGGCCGAATCGGTCCAGGACGGTCTGCACCGTTCGCTGCACCTGGGTTTCGTCGGTCACGTCGGCCTCGACAAAGAGGGCGGAGTCACCCAACTGTGCGGCGATCTCCTCCCCCAGGTTCTTCCGGCGCCCGCAAAGCACCACCGAGGCGCCCTCAGACACCATCCGTTGCGCGGTGCAGCGGCCGATGCCGCTGGTGGCCCCGGTGACCAGCGCAACCTTACCCTGCAGGCGTTGTGAGGTCACTGCAGTTTTCCCCGTCCTCATTTTTTGTATAATATGTCATACATCTATAAAATAGACAAATATCTATTCAGAGGGTTGGATCATGCCGAATATCTTTTGGGACAAGGTGGAGCAGAGCCTCGAATACTGCAGGAAAAAGATGATCTGGCGCGCCTACGCCTTTCCCAAAATCGCCGACCTGGAACACTGTTGCTTTCACGATGCGCCGATTTCCCGGAAGTGGGACATCGATCAGAAGATGGTCGTGTCGGTGGCCATTACCGGCTCCTTCTTCCGCCGCGAGGACAACCCCAACCAGCCTGTGACCGACGAGGAAATCCGCGAATCGGCACGGGAGGTATTGAGGGCGGGCGCCAGTACCGTGCACATCCACGTGCGGGATGACAAGGAACATTTCATCCTCTCCTGTGAGAAATTCAACAACGTGATCGCACCCCTGAAAGAGGAATTTCCCGACCTGGTAGTGGATGGCTGCCTGGTGCCCGGGCTGTCGCGGGATTGGGATGAGATGGAGAAGACCATCGATTCGGGAATCCTCGACGCGTCTCCCGTCAACGCCACAGCCGTATTCGTCGGCGATTCGCTACTGGCCAAGCCGCCGGCGGTGCTGCTGGAAAAGACGCGGCTGCTGCAGGCCGCGGGCGCGGTTCCGGAAATCGCCGTGTACAACGACGCGGACATTTCCAATGCCGACCGTTACCTGTTGCGCAGCGGCCTGATCAAACCCGGCGCGGTGTGGATCGTGTTGCCGGCGCTGCCCGGTTGTGCGCCGATGGAAAATCCGCGCCAGATGAGCGAGGGCCTGAACCGCATGGTCAACACCATTCGGGATGTCGATCCCGACGCGTTTATCAAGGTCTGTGCCGCTGGACGGGCGTCGATGCACCTGGCAACCATGGCGGCATCCATGGGGCTTCATATCCGAATCGGGATGGAAGACACCTACTACCTGTGGCCCCACCGGGACGACCGGATCAGCAGCAACCTGCAGTGCTTCGAGCTGGCGAAGATGCTGTCGGAAGTGGTGGGTCGGCCAATTGCCACCCGCGCCGAGTACCGGCAGATGATTGGCGCCCCGGAGGTGGCCGCCGTCCGGCAGGGCTGACGCCGATGAGGGGCGGCGGGAACGAATGCGGCACGGAACATCGCACCGATGCCCGGAACAGCGGGGATCTTCAGTCAGTTCCCTCTTTGAGTGCAAAGGCGATGATGTGATCGCCCCTGGTGGTGCCATAGTAGGGATGGCCACCTGCCATGATGACCACGTACTGGCGCCCACCGGCGGCGTAGGTCATGGGGGTGGACTGGCCACCTGCCGGCAGTTTTGCCTCCCAGAGCCTGACTCCAGTCTCGATGTCGAAGGCCCTGAACCGGTCATCGGCGCTGGCGGCAATGAAGGCGAGGCCGCCCCGGGTGACAATGGGGCCGCCCGCCATCGGCGTGCCCATCTCCAACGGCAGGGGGATACCGATTTGCTGTTCGGCCAGGCGTTCCACGGAGCCCAGTGGAACCTGCCACAGCACCTCGCCGGCGACCAGGTCCACCGCTGACAGCCGACCCCAGGGGGGGCGCGTGCAGGGCGCACCCAGTGGGGAAGTGAGAAACCACAGTTCCATCGCGTAGTCTGTCCCATGCATGGGAAAGAACAGGCGTGCCCCCGTGCCGCGCTGCTGGGGATCGGCCTCAGCCCGGGGCACCAGTCGGTGCACCTGGGCCATGTGCAAAGTCGGGGTAACCAGGATGCCGGTGCCGGGCACGACGGCGCCACCACCCCAGTTCATGCCACCGGCGGAGGACGGCATGACGATGGTTCCCCGGGTGCTGGGCGGGGTATAGAGGCCCTCGTTGCGCAGACTCTCAATGGCTTCCCTGCAGGCCCTGCGGTCCCAGAAGGTGAAGCCCCAGGCGTCCTCGGGTTTCATGCCCTGTTGCACCAGCGCCAGATTGGAGAATGGTTGCGTGGGCGACAACCATTCGTCGGGATTGTCGGTGTTCTGCGGGACCGGACGTTCCTCAATGGGTAACAGGGGCTCCCCGGTGAGCCGGTTGAATACGAAGACCATGCCCTGCTTGGTCAGTTGCACCACTGCGGGTACGGTCTCTCCCCCGTAATCGATATCGGTGAGGATCGGTTGTGCCGGCAGGTCGTAGTCCCATAGATCATGGTGCACGAACTGGAAGTGCCAGCGCACCGCGCCGGTGTCGCTGTCGAGCGCCACCAGGGAATCCGTGTAGCGGTTCTCGCCGGGGCGGTAGCTGCCCACCAGGTCAGCGCTGGGGCTGGTGGTAGGCACGAATACGAGGCCATTATCCGGATCCGCCGAAAGCAGGCTCCAGGCGTTGCCGGCACCAACCAGCCCGGTGCTGTCCTCACCCCAGGTCGCCGCCGCCGGGTCATCGCCGCTGCGCGGCACCGGGTCGAAGGTCCACAACAGTTCGCCGCTGCGGGCATCGATGGCCCGTATCATGCCGCTCGGCGCCTGCACATTGACGTTGTCCGCCAGGGTGGAACCGAACACCGCCACCCGCCCGGCCATGGCCGGCGGCGCGTGAATCTGCACCTCGTCGTGAAAACTCAGGTTGGGGCCCGCATCGAACTGGACCTCCCCGGGGGTGCCGGCAGCGGCGCCGAAATCCGGGCAGCGCCGGCCACTGCGGGCGTCGACGGCGAAGGCGCGCAGGTCGCCGGTGCCCCAGATGAGTCGCGTCCTGCAGAGGGAGTCCGCGGGGGCGGATTCATCCACGTAAGTGGAAACACCCCGGCACTTGACGAAGGTGTGGCCGAAGGAGGAAAAATCGACCCCGGGTTCAAAGGTCCAGCGCTCTTCCCCGGTGACAGGGTCCAGTGCCAGCAGCCGGCCAGTCGGTGTGCAGCTTACCAGGGTGTCCTCCACCAGCACCGCGGTGGATTGCCAGGGGTTGAAGGGCTGCTCCCCGGATTCGATAGCAGCCAGTTCCCCCGCCTGGTACACCCAGGCGACCTCCAGGTTCTCCACGTTGCTGCGATTGATCTGGTCGAGCCCGGAATAGCGCTCACCACCGTGAGTGTTGCCGTACTGGGGCCACTGGGTGTCGGCCAGGGGCTCACCCGCGGCACTGCGCTCGTAGGGCAGCATGTCCGGTCCCGGGTTCCAGAACAGGAGTGCGACGACGGCGAGCAGCAGGATTGCGGCAATCGCCAGTCTGCGGGATCGGGTCATGAAATTGATCAGAGGTTCCCTCGGTCAGCCGGCATTTTCGGCCCGTTTTCCGTCGAACCGGTCCCGGCAGCTTGCGCTTGATCGGCGGAATCCTAACATGTATCTTATAAGACAACTAGTGTCTACCAAAGAGTCTGTACCATTGAAAATGATGGCAGCTGCCGGAGGGGGGCAGGACGTGTCGAACCGGGAACTGGAACAGGTGATCGCAAGGATTCTGGCAACGCGCGCCGGGTGGGACCAGGACACCGGCCTGGAAACCTTGCGCGCCGACCTGGAGACGCTGGCCTGTTCCTTCGCCGGTATCGAGGGTGCGTCGGTGGAGCAGGTGGATGCCAATGGCGTACCCGCGGAGTTGGTCGCCGCAGCGGCGGCGCGCAGTGAGCGCGCACTCCTGTACCTGCACGGGGGCGGTTTTGCGGTGTGCTCGGCCAGATCACACCGCCACCTGGCGCAGTGGATCTCCGCCGCAGCGAGGGTGCGGGTACTGGTGATCGATTACCGGCTGGTGCCGGAGTATCGCTACCCGGCGCAACTGGAGGACGCCAGGGCGGCATATCAATGGTTGCTGGCGCAGGGCCTGGAAGCCGCCAATCTCTGTGTCGGCGGCGACTCCGCCGGAGGTGGGCTGGCACTGGCCCTGACTGCGTCCCTGCGCGATGCCGGGTCGCCATTGCCCGCAGGAGTCGCCGCCAGTTCCACGTGGGCGGACCTCCGTTGTACCGGCGACAGTTACCGGCAGCTCGCTGATGTGGACCCGGTGGGCATGTTCGATATGGCACTGGCCATGGGTGCCGATTACGTGGGCGAGGGCGGGAACCTCGACGACCCCTATGCCTCTCCGGTCCATCTCGACTACACCGGGTTTCCACCACTGCTGCTGCAGGCGGGCACCCGCGACATTTTTCTCGACGATTCCCGCGCCGTGGCCCGCGCCGCGAAAGCCGCGGGCGTGCCGGTACAACTGGAGGAGTGGCCCGGCATGATTCACCAGTGGCACATGTACGCTGCGGAACTGGAGGAGGGCCGCCGGGCCATCGAGCAGATGGCCGCCTTCATCGAGGACTGCGTCAGCGGACGGTGAATGGAACCGACGGGAACCTCTGCCAGCGATGACCGGATTACTCGAGCACGCGCGAGCCACGCCGGAGCGCGTCGCCTATGCCATCGGCAGTCGCGGTTTCCGTGAAACCTACGGACAGTTGGAGCGGCGCTCCCGGCGGGTCGCCCACTGGTTGCGATCCCTGGGGTTGAGACGCGGCGACAGCGTCGCGGTCCTGCTGGGCAACATCGAGCAATTCTTCGACATTTACTGGGGCACACAGCGGATCGGCCTGTTCCTCACTCCCATCAACTGGCACCTGGGCACCGCCGAGGTCGAATACATCGTGGAGAACTGCGCCGCCGGGCTGTTGATCGCATCGGCCGACTCCGCGAACGCCGCAGCCGCGACGGCGACCGCTTTGGGTGATCGCGTCGCACACCGTTTCTCGGTTGGGGGAGAGATTCCGGGTTTCGCTGCGCTGGAGCAGGCAGTGTCCCACGTTGCCGAAGATATGCCGCTGCCGGACCAGTGCCCGGGCTCGGTGATGCTCTATTCCTCCGGCACCACCGGGCAGCCCAAGGGGATTCGCAGACCCCTGCACAACTGCGAATTTGATGACGAAGCCCTGGTGCAGGCCCAGACCCGCTTCGTGCGCCTGTTCGGATTCCGCCCGGGGGACCGCTACCTGTGTCCGGCGCCCCTCTACCACGCCGCGCCCATGCGCTCCTGCGCCGCCATGCACTGCCTGGGGGGCACGGTTCATGTAATGGACCGCTTTGATGCCGAAGAGGCGCTGCGGATCATCGCCGAACAGCGGATCCAGGTATCCCAGTGGGTTCCCACCCACTTCAAGCGCCTGCTGACTCTCCCCGCCAGCGTGCGCAAGCGCTACGACGTGTCCAGCCTCCGGGTTGCGGTGCACGCAGCGGCACCCTGCCCAGTGCCGCTGAAACGGGCCATGATCGACTGGTGGGGTGAAGTCCTGACCGAGTACTACGCGGGTACCGAGGGCGGCGGCACAATCATCGATTCCGGCCAGTGGCTTGCCCATCCCGGCTCGGTGGGGCGTGCCTGGGGGGGCGTGGACCTCGCCATCTTCGACCAGTCGCTGCAACGGGTAAGCACACCGGGCGAGCAGGGCACAGTGTATTTCCGCGATACCATGGTGACGAAGTTCGTCTACCACGGCGACGAGAAAAAAACGGCGGGCGCATATCACGGGGACTGGTTTACCCTGGGGGATATCGGCTACCTGGACGGGGAAGGCTACCTCTACCTGACCGATCGCCAGTCGAACATGATCATTTCCGGCGGCGTCAACATCTATCCCCAGGAGACCGAGAACTGCCTGCTCTCGCACCCCAAAGTGCTGGATGTGGCGGTGTTCGGGGTTCCCTGCGAAGAAATGGGCGAGGCGGTCCACGCCTGCGCCATCGCCGCTCCGGGTATCGACGCGGATCACGGGTTGCAGGGGGAGTTGATCGACTGGTGCCGTGGGCAGATCGCCCATTACAAGGCGCCCCGCGCCATCGATTTTGTCGACGAGTTACCCCGCACCGAAACCGGCAAGTTGCTGAAAAGAAAGTTGCAGGAGCGCTACGGGAAGGTTTTCTCCAGCACCGATCCGGCAACGCCCGATCGCTACCCGCGCGCGACACGGGACTCGCGCTGATGGCTGAATTCCGCAGGGGGTGGCCGGTGGTGGTGGCCGGTCTGTCCGGCAATGCCCTGGGGGTGGGCGCCATCCTGTTCTACAGCATGTCGTCCTTCATGGTACCGCTGGAGGAGGAGTTCGGCTGGAGCCGGACGGAGATGGGTGCGGCGATCAGCTTCCTGATGCTCGGTTGGATCCTGGTCATGCCCCTGCTGGGACGAATCTGCGACCGATTCGGACCCCGCAAGCCGATACTGCTCTCCATCCCCCTGCTGGCCCTGTTCATGGCCGGCCTGTCCCGGCTGCAGGGGGAACTGATGATGCTCTACGGCCTGTTTGCGGCGAGCGCCGTGTTCGGCAGCGGTACCCTGGGCGTGACCTATATTGCCGCGGTCTCGAAACACTTCGACCGGCACCGCGGTCTGGCCTACGGCATTATTCTTGCCGGCACCGGGGTCAGCGCCTTTGTGCTGCCGATCCTGCTGAATGCCCTGATCGAGGATTACGGTTGGCGAAGCGCCTGGCTGATCCTGTCGTGCCTGGTGCTGTGCCAGTTCCCCATCGCCTGGATATGGATCGGGAAAGACGCGGACGGCCCGGCCGGTAGAGGCGCTACCGCACCCCGCGCTGCCACCGAAGCCGGTTTTCCCCTGGCTGAGGCCCTGCGCAGACCTGCATTCTGGCTGCTGTCGGTCACGTTTCTACTGGTGGCCCTGGTCATGTCCGGCCTGCTGATCAACCTCATCCCCCTGCTGCGGGAGATCGGACTCAGCCGCCGGGATGCAGCAACCACGACCGCAACCGTGGGTATCGGACTGCTGTTTGCCCGGGTTGCTGTGGGGTTCCTGCTGGATCGCTTCCAGGCCCGTCACGTCGCGGTGATGGCCTTCGCGGTGGCCGCGCTGGGCTGCCTGCTGCTGGCGGGGCAGCGAACCGAATTTGCCACTTTCGCGGTGCTGGCCCTCGGCTTCACCTCCGGGGCCGAACTGGACCTGCTGGCCTATATGAGTGCGCGCTATTTCGGTTTGCGCGCCCACGCCACCATCTATTCGATCGGCTTGAGCATCTTCTACTCCGGGGCAATGCTCGCGCCCCTGCTGGTGGGCGGACTGTACGACTATACGGGGGGTTACCGTGCAGCCCTGCAACTGACAGTGGTATGCTGTGTGGTCGCCAGCGTACTGATCCTGCTGATGGGGCCCTACCCCAGTTTCGAGGAGGCGGAGATTCCCGTGACCGGAAGATGATGGAAGCGGACAGGAAATGCCTGGAAACCGCGTTGCAGGTGTTCGATTGCATATCGAGCAGGGACTTCACTACCCTGCGAACATTGCTGGACGATGCCGCCACCCTGGAGCTTCCCTTTGCTCCGGAAGACGTGCCGTCGATGACGGAAGGGGCCGACAATATCGTGTCCGCCATCACCTATGTCGAGGAGCACTTCAGCCGCTTTGCATTACAACCACACGAAGTCTACTTCTGTGAAGATCGCAGCACGGCCATCATCGAGGCGACGAGTATCGGTTTCGGCACGAATTCCGGCACCTACCAGAACCGATACATTTTTGTCTTCGAGTTCAGTGACGGTCGGATACTGCGCTGGAGAGAATACCTGGACCCCCTGCGGATTCACCGGGTACCGGAGGATGCCGTCGAAACCGTCGAGTAGCCGAACGACCGCCCTCCCCTGACCAGCCTGTGGGCGCCGGGTCAGGCCCGGCCCCCACATTCGTCATTTACCCGTGACCTGCCTCAATACAGTTCCACCAGCTCCAGGATGACCCCGTCGGGATCCCGAAACAGCACAAATCGGGGCTTGCGGGCAAGGGTATCGATCACCTGGGGCTCCGACAGAAACTCCACTCCGTGACCCCGGAGACGTTCCATTTCGCCATCGAGGTCCTTTACCCGCAGGCACAGGCGCGGCATGCCGATCTGGTTCAATTCGATGGGTATCCGGTTCGCCTCTGGTTCGATCCATTCCACCAGGTCGAGCACCGTTTCCCGCGGGTTGTTGCCCAGTGCCATAAAGCGTGCCCTGGTATCGGTATAGGACATGCCCAGGCCACGGTCCAGCCCCGCTGTGCCGCGCTCGTGAAAACTGTCCACCACCCTGAATCCCAGCAATCCATAAAACTCGGTGGACCGCTCCAGGTCGGTGACGTTGATATTGACATGGTAGATTCCGAGTATCATTTTTTGGCTCCCTGCGGTGGGCTACCCATGACGCACCCGCCGCGGTCGAGGTTTCAGTTCCCGGAATGTCCGGTCTCGCTCACTGCGGCCACGCGGCGCTCGGCCAGGTCACAGGTCTGGCCCAGCCAGTCGAGTATGGCGGGGTACATTTTCATGTAGTGACGATAGTGGATGGTGCCATAAAAGTGATTGGCGCCCTCCAGTTCCAGGTACCGGTAGCGTTTGTCGGGGTCGTTGCCGCGATTGAACTGCTCCAGTTTCTGGACGAATTTCCTGCTCTCCGCCACCGGCACCCGCTCGTCCTTGTCGCCGTGAATCAGCAGCAGCGGCACGTCGACACTGTCGACGTGGTCCAGGGGATTGATGCCGTCCACGGTCTTGCGATAGGCCTTTTCCAGGAACACGTTGCTGTCCGCCAGCCAGGCTCGGAAATAGGGCAGTTCGGCAACTGCCGCACCGGCGATGGCGCAATGGTAGGGGTTGGGGTCCCGCAGGGAACCGATCAGCGCGGCGTAGCCACCGTAGCTCCAGCCGAATATCGCGACCCGGGCGGGGTCCGCCAACTCGCGTCCGGCCAGGTAGCCGATGGCGTCGTCGAGGTCATCCTGCATCTGCCGGCCCCAGCGCGCAAAACCCGCCTCCAGGTGTCGGCGCCCGAAGCCCGCCGATATGCGAAATTGCGGCTGCACCACCAGGTAGCCGTGGGCGGCCAGCAACTGCGCCCACACGTCGAATCCCCAGTAGTCGCGGGCCACCGGCCCGCCGTGGGGCATTACCACCAGGGGGAATGGTCCGGCGCCCTGGGGAATGGTCACCAGTGCCGGAATTTCCATGCCGTCCCGGGCCCGGTAACGCACCCATTCCACCGGCGCGAGCTGGCTCTCGTCCAGTTCCGGCAGCGAGCGGCCCAGCAGGTGCAGCTTCTGCTCCCGGAGCAGGTACCAGGACGGCGGCATGCGCGGCCCTTCGGCCCGTACCACCATGCTCGCATGGTCCTCGGAACGCGACACAATCTGGTTGCGGGTGTCGGGCAGTACCCGGTTGATCGCGTCGTAATGGGCCTGCTCCCGGGCATCGATCAAATACACATCGGCCGCCTTGCCGGTGTATTCGAAACCGACCACCCGTCGCTCCCGGTGGGCATCGAGCACGGTTCGCACGCCGGTGGCATCGTAGTGCGGGTGGCGGAACTGGAGTTCTCCGAAAGCCTGTTTGTCCAGGTCGTACACGTAGACGCCGGCGGTGTCCGATTCGTGGTTGGAGAGCACCAGGAATTCGTTTTCGGAAGGTGAATCCAAGGGCATCAAGGTTCTGAAGATGCGGCTGTTGGCATCCATACCGGCCACCAGCCGGCCCATCTCCAACCATTCCTTTTGCCCCTTGAGGCGGCCCAGGTAAACGATGGCCTCGTCTCCGGAGTCAAAGCTCACCGCCAGCCGGGGTTGGCCGTCCCGGTCGATGTGGCGCAGGGAGATCCTGTTGCTGTTGCGCGCCATGCGCTGCGCCCAGCCGGTGCGGACGTTGACCTTGTAGATATCGGTCACGCCATTGCTGCCATCGAGATGGCGGATCAGGATGTGTTCGTCATCTTTCGGCAAAAGATCAAAGATTTCCGCCCCGACCAGGTCGCGTATCAATTTCGACAGTTCGGAACGCCGGTCGGCTCGATTTCGAGGGATTTCGAGCCAGCGTTCGCCGCTTCTGTCGATGCTGGCCAGCCTGGTGGCAATCCGCGTGTCGACGCCGAGCTTTTGCAGGGTATCGACATCCTGCCGGAAGCGCACCACCAGGTAATCGTCGTTGACCCATCGAAATTGATCGATGTCCATTTTGGCGGACCCCAGGGTCACCGGCCTGGCGCCGAGATCCCGGGCGTCGTAGATCAGCAGCAACTGCTTGCTGTCCTTTTCGAAGCGCTGCAATGTCGCCAGGTGCCTGCCATCGGGAGACAACCGCGCATCGCTCATGGCGGGGTCCCGGGCAAAGGCCTCGATACCGGGCGCAGCGGCCCACAGCGGGGCACCGCAGAGGTTGCCCAGCGCCAGCACCAGCAGGCAGCGGAGCGGCAGCCGACAACCCATGGCACCCGTTGCCATCGCCTAGAAATCCTTGGTGAGGGAGAGGAATACGCGGCGGCCCAGGATATCGTAACCGACGCCCAGTGGAATGTTGTTGTACTGGATTTCCGGCGCATCGCCGTCCAGCAGTGGCGGGTCGCGGTCAAAGATATTGGCGATACCCAGGGTCACGCTCCAGTCTCTCGGCTCCCAGGTAACGGAGGCCCGGTGCGTCCAGTAATCATCGGTGGCGGCGATCGGCCGGCACAGCGTGGTCAGGGTCTCGCAGGGGGGAGCCTGGCTCAAGGGTTGCTCATCCTCGGCCTCACCGGAGATATAGTCCACGCGCCATTGCATGCGGAAATCACCGTAGCGTGCAGTCAGCGACAGGTCGCCTTCCCACTGGGGCGCGATCGGCGTCTCCGCATCGTCCTCCTCCACCCCCTGGAACGTAAACCGGTTTTCCAGCAGTTGGGTGGCTCTCAGCCTGGCCTCCAGACCGAGATTGCGATCGGCAATGATGAAATCCCGCTGCAGGTCCAGGGTGTAATCGATACCCCGGGAGACGATGGAATTGAAATTGAAGAAGCTGGAATCGATGATGTCCAGGAAACCATCCCCGGTGCGATTGATGAAGCCACAAAATGCGCTGCTGTTGTTGGCGCTGTCCTCGTAGCAATCGCTGACCAGAAATTGTGCGCTGAGCAGGCCGATGCTGTCCTCGACCTCGATATCGTAGTAGGTGACGCTGGCGCGCAGTGACAACGCATCCCGCCAGGAGTGCTCGAAGACGACGCCGTAGGTGTAGGAGGTGGAGGTTTCCGGCTCGATGTCGTGGGCGACCTGCTGACCGCCCTTGCGCAGGATTTCAACGGAATACGTCGACAGCGAGCCGTCCAGGCCGAGCATGGTGGGGTCCACGCCATTGGCGCGGCAGTTGTCGAGAATGGTTTGCGAGCGGGTATCATTGCTGGGGTCATAGCTGCCGGGCATGCTGGGGTCGAGGCTGGGCACGACGGCCTCCCTGGGGATCACGCAGGGGTCGTAGATGCTGTTGAACCCCGACTGTCCGATCAGGAACTGCTCGTGGGCATTGGGGGCGCGAAAGGAGGTACCGTAGGTGCCGCGCAGGCTCAGGCTCTCGACGGGGGTATAGATACTCTTGATACTGTAGGTGGAATGACTGCCGTAGGTGGTTTCATCGGTCAGGCGCGCCGCCAGGTTGAGCGACCACTCGCGGGCCAGGCGCCGGCCTTCCAGCAACTGAAATTCCGTCTCCAGGAACAGTTCCCGGATGCTTCGATCGCCCCGCGCGCCCCCATCCTTGAAGAAGCCGTACAGCAGTCCATCCCTGGCGACGTCGTTGGGGCGAGAGTCGATTTCGTCCTTGCGATACTCGAAGCCGAGAACAAAGGGCACCGCGGTGTGGTTCCACGGCAGTTCGAACAGATCACCCTGCAACAGGAAGCTGAATACCGATTGCAGCACCTCGGTATCGAAGGAGCGAACGCCAAACAGAAAGCCGTGCTCGGCCGGGGTGGCGAAATTGCCGCCACCGGGCTGGTAGATACTGTCGGCATAGAGATTGACCGGCACGCAGTCGGCACCGGTTCCGCAAACGATTTGTCCGCTGACGGGGTCGATGCGCGAAGTGGCCAGGGAATATTCCAGCGGCTCGCCCAACACCCCGTGAATTTTTTCCCGGCCATCGGAACGGGAGTAGCTGAAGTAGGTTTCGTAGCCCAGGTTACCGAAGCCGAAATCGTTGGGCCATTCGGGCAGGTCGCCCCTGACACCGCCGACCAGGCGAAGCTGCTCCAGGGTGACGTCGTTGTTGTCGCGGTCGCCGCGCACCGCGATGATCGGGGTGGTGGGGAGGTTGCCGAAGTTTTCGCCGAAGAAGCCGAGGCAGTTCACACCGCCGGGGGCCAGTTGATTGCAGGGGTTGAAGGGGTTGTTGGGGGGAACGCCGATGAACAGGGCGGGTCCGCTGCTGAACAGCTTGGTCTCGCGCCGGGAATAGAGGCCCTCGTAGTAGAGCGTGGTGTTACCCCGCCCCAGGTCGTATTCGCCGTAGGAATAGAGATTGGTGCGCTGCTGGCCGAGCAGCAGGTCGGAAGCGCGGTCCCGGGGGGAACCGTTCTCGTTGTACAGGTCGCTCTGCAGGTCGACTTCCGAAACACCGTTTCCGTCCGGGTCGATCAGCCCGGTATCAGCTATGCCGTCCCCGTTCAGGTCCACCGGCACGATGGCCGGATTGGCGCCGGCAAGGCGCAGCGGCAATTCGGTTTCGGAATAATTGGGAATACCGATATTGCTGGCTCCCGGCGTATGCCAGACATTGCCGTAGCCGACCGGAATAAAGACCCGGTTGATGGTGCTCAAGCGGCAGGGGCTGAGCGTCGTGCCAGGCACCAGGCCGAGCACATCGCTGAGTTCAACGCCATTTTCATCCTCGTACAGGTAGCGGTTGCACTGGTCGGTGAAGGAGCGGTCGCGCAACCGTACCCTGCTGCGTTCGTAGTGCTCGGCGGCGAAACCCAGGGACCAGTTGTCCTGGCTCTTGCCCCAGGCGAGACTCAATTGCCTTTCAGCGCCACCGGGGGAATGCGGATGCACCGCCTCCGCCTCGAATTCCAGGCCGTCGAAATCGCTTCTCATGATCACGTTGGCGACCCCGGATACGGCATCGGAGCCGTATACCGAGGATGCCCCGTCCAGCAGAAACTCGATGTGGCTGATCATGATGTTGGGTATCAGGGTGAGGTCTGGTGAAGTCGGCGCCCCACCCACGCCGGCTGCCGCCAGGCGTTTGCTGTTGAGCAGCAGCAGGACCCGCTCCGGGCCGAGGCCACGCAGGTTGAGCTGGGCGGAGCCCGGGCCGTTGTCCAGCACGAAGATGTTGAAGGTATTGTCGATCTGGGTGCCGGTGGCCGAGGTGGCGCCCTGCAGCAGGGAGGTGGTGTCGATCAGGCCCAATTCTCGGGTACTTTGACCGTCGATGATCTGAATGGGCGAGGCACTGCTGAATTCGTCGCGCCGGATTCGCGAACCGGTGACGATGATCTCTTCCACTCGCGCGTCTCCCGCCGACCGGGCGACGCCCGGGGAGTCGTCACCATCCACGTCCCCCTCCGGCACTGGGGATTCGATTTCCACCACTTCATCCACCGCCGCGGTCCGTGCCGGCACCTGGTGAGGGTCGGCAACCGCCGGTAGTGCGAGCATCGCCGTCAACCATACCGCTAACAGCGTGCCCGGAATGGAGCCGGAGCAATATTTCCAAGTCCCGGTGTCCCCGGCCGGACCGAACGTGGCCATCGCCATTCTCCCCAATTCGCTCTCCTGGCACAGAGTATACTCTGCAGCCCCGCGATAGTTCCTGCCTTCGTCAACCTGCGGATTGAAAAATACCAGTATCCGCTGCCGGGACAGCCTGACCCCATGATGCGCGTTACCGGTATAATCCACGCCCCATGGAAGAACCGGGACAGTTGCTCACCCTCTGTTGTTGCGTTTATCTGGCCTCGGTTACAGCCCACAGGACCAGGCGGAAACCGGTGGCCGGATACCTGGCGTCTGGCGCGATCGGCGTTCTCGGCATGTTCCCGGGCCCGGGCGGCCTCGGAACCGCACTGCCGGCGCTGGCCCAGACGGCAAATGGTGCCGGGCTCATCGAGGAAGTGGTTACCATTGGCACGCGCCGGTCCGCGCGGGCGGCTACGGATACGGCGGTTCCAGTCGACGTGTTCGGCCCGCAGGAAATTGAAAGCATCAATTCCTCGGACCTCACCGATGTCATCAATACCATCGTCCCCTCCTTCAACGTCTCCCGGCAGCCGATTTCGGACGGCGCCACTTTCATTCGCCCGGCCAGCCTGCGTGGGCTGGATGCACACCACACCCTGGTACTGGTCGACCACAAGCGCCATCATCGCGCGGCGCTGGTGCAACTGGGGGGGTTCGGCTCACACGGCCCCGATGTCGGCACCATCCCTTCGATTGCACTGGATTCCGTCGAGGTGCTGCGGGACGGCGCAGCCGCCCAGTACGGCTCCGACGCAATTGCCGGGGTCATCAATTTCAATCTCCGGCGCAATGATTCGGGCTTCGATCTGCGCACCCGGCTGGGCGGCTACACCGAGGGTGACGGCGAGGAACTCACCGTTGAAACCAACGCCGGTTTTGCGCTGGGCAAAGGCTTTATCAATCTCAGCGGACAGTACTCCGACAGCGACCCCACCAGCCGCTCCGAGCCCTACGACATCGCAATCGGCGAGTCCGGACTCACTCCGGGTGAGGCGGCCCGGAGCCGACTGACTGTGGATGGCGTCACCTGGTACGGACCCGACGCCTTCACCTATACCTATGCGGCGGACGGCTCCATTGAGCAGGTGCTCCCCGGCAGCGATGGAATACCGGACGATCCCGATACCCGCTTTGCGGACCACCTGCACGGGGTGGGCGGCGCCCGCGAATTCGATCGGCCGGTGCAGATCTGGGGCCAACCGCAACGGGAACAGCTCATGCTCGTGGTAAATGCCGCGCTGCCGATCGGCGATAGCGTGGAACTGTACGGTTTCGGCAACCACTCCAGAAAAAATCAGAGTGGCGGCTTCTTTTACCGCCCCCCCGGCGTGAGCCAGTTGCTGCCCCTGCGGTTGCAGGACGGTACCATCTACGACCCTCGGACCAGTCTGTACCCGGCCGGCTTCACACCGCAATTCTCCGGCAAAGTCACGGACTACAGCATAGCCGGGGGCCTGCGCACGACATTCGGCGACAGCCCCGGCTTCGACCTGTCGCTGAGCTACGGCAACAACGAGATCGAATATCGTCTCGCCAACACCCTGAATCCATCGCTGGGGCCGGCCACCCCGACGCAGTTTCGACCCGGGAACCTGGTCAACGAAGAATTTGCCGCCAATGCCGATTTCAACTGGCCGGTAACCGTGGGACTGGCCAGCCCGCTTCACGCCGCCTTTGGTTTCGAGTATCGGGAAGAGGGCTACCGGATCGAACGGGGCGACCCGCTGTCCTACGCCGTGGGGCCGTTTGCCGGCCCCGACCCCTTCGATTTCGAGATTACCCAGGCCGAAGTCGACAGCGATCCGGACGACCACCTGAGGGTTATCGAATGCCGCATTCCGGGTCTCGAGGCGTCCGCTTCGCTGTGTCCCACCGGCGATCCCGTCAACAATGTCGTGCCGGTGGGTTCCAACGGCTTTCCCGGCTATCCCCCCGGCTTCACCTCCACCCTGAAGCGGGACAGCTACGCCGCCTACGTCGACCTCGAACTGGACGTGACTCCCGACTGGCTGGTGAATACCGCCGGCCGCCTGGAACGCTACTCCGACTTCGGCAGGGTCATGGTCTGGAAGGTGGCCACCCGCTACCGCCTGACCGGTACCACCAACCTGCGGGCTTCCATCGGCACCGGGTTTCGAGCCCCGACGCCCGGCCAGATCTCGACCACCAATGTCTCCACCCGAATCGATCCGAATGGTCTCCCCGTCGCCGAGGGTATCTTCCCTCCCCGGCACCCCGCCCCGGAACTGTTCGGCGCCCGGCCCCTGGAATCGGAGGACTCGTTCTCATTCACCCTGGGCGCCACCACTGAACCACTCGAAGACCTGTCCGTGACCCTCGACTACTACCAGGTCCGGCTCGACGACCGCATCGTGCTGTCTTCACAATTTTCAGTGGGGCCCGAGCAGGTCGCCCAACTCCAGGCGCTCGGGGTGCCGGGTGCCAATACCATCGCCCAGGTGCGCTTCTTCACCAACGACGTGGACTCGGAGACCCGGGGCATCGACCTGGTCGCCACCTGGGAGATCGACTGGTCGCTGGGCAGCAGTTCCCTGCAGGCGGCATTCAACTTCAATGAGACCCGGCTCAGCGACCGTGGCCGCTTCGTGGACGCGGAGGCGGAATACGATATCCGGCACGGCGCTCCGGCGACTCGGGCGGTGTTGAGCCTGCGCCATACTCGACAGCGCTTCGACCTGCTGCTGCGGGGCCGCTACTACGGGGAGTACAAAAACGCAAACACGGCGGAACTGGCCGAAATCCAGAAGTTCGGCCGCAAATTCATGGTGGACGCCGAGGTGGACTGGGCCTTCGGCAACAACTACAGCCTCAAGCTCGGGGGCCGTAACCTGTTCGACGTATACCCGGACCGGGGCCGGTTCGAGACCTGCTGCGGGCGCATCTACCGCAGTGACTCGCTGGTGCCCTGGCAGGGAACGCTGCTGTACCTGCAACTGGCAGCAACGTTCTGATCACAGTCCGGCGGCCCGTTTACGAATCCTCGGGCTGGGCAGCACCGTCATCCGGCTGCCCCAAGATGCGGCTCACGGTCGCCATCACGTCTACCGGCAGCGGGAAGACGATGGTCGACGACTTCTCGCCGGCGATCTCGGTCAGCGTTTGCAGGTAGCGCAATTGCATGGAGCCGGATTCGCGGGACATTTGCTGGGCGGCCTCCACCAGCCTGGTCGAGGCTTCGAACTCACCGTCGGCATGGATGATCTTGGCGCGCCGTTCGCGTTCGGCTTCGGCCTGTTTGGCGATGGCGCGGATCATGCTCTCGTCGATGTCGACGTGCTTGATCTCCACGCTGGCGACCTTGATGCCCCATTGATCGGTCTGCTGATCGAGGATGGTCTGGATGTTGTTGTTGAGCCGCTCGCGCTCGGCCAGCAACTCGTCGAGTTCGTGCTGCCCGAGCACCGAACGCAAGGTGGTCTGCGCCAACTGGCCAATTGCCTCCATGTAATTTTCGACGTTGAGCACCGCGTGGTCGGGGTCCAGGACCTTGAAGTACAGCACCGCGTTGACCTTGACCGAGACGTTGTCACGGGTGATGAGGTCCTGGGTGGGCACGTCCATGACGATGGTCCTGAGGTCGACGCGAACCATCTGCTGGAGAATCGGTATGATGATGATGAGACCGGGGCCCTTGACCCGCTGGAAGCGCCCGAGCAGGAAGACGACGCCCCGCTCGTACTCGCGCAACACGCGGAACATGGTGACGAGGATGGCCAGAACGGCAACGATGACGATACCAGTGAAAATTACCATGATCAGTTCTCCTTCTCGACGCGCACGCGCAGCCGGTCCACCGCGGTAATCCTGACCCGGCTGCCCTTCTCATACCTGACGCCTTGTTCGCCGCTCGCCTGCCACACTTCACCGAACGCGCGCACCCGGCCCTGGCCGCTGAAGTCCTCGACCACCTGGGCGCTGGCGCCAATCATGATTTCCTTGCCCGAAGCGAATTTCGACTTGCGGGAGCGCAGCGCGGCACCCAGGGCGAACACCACGATGCCCGCCGATAGCGCGGCAAAAGCGGCAATGATCGGCAACGAAATCTGGTAGGCGGGCAGGTCAGTGTCCATGAGAATGATCGAACCGACCACGAACGCCACCACACCGCCGACGCCGAACACGCCAAAACTCGGAGTGAATGCCTCGGCCACCAACATGCAGATACCAACTGCCAACAGCGCCAGGCCGGCGTAGTTGATGGGCAGCAACTGCAGGGCGAAGGCACCGAGTAACAGGCAGATTATGCCGGTGACGGCGCCCAGGCCGACGCCCGGGCTGTAAAATTCGAAGATCAGTCCGTAGATGCCGATCAGGAGCAGGATGTAGGCGACATTGGGGTCGGTGATGACACCGAGTAACTGGTAGCGCCAGTCGGGTTCGATATGGACGACTTCGGGTTCGGAGCTGTCGATGGTCACGTCCATGCCGCCGGCGCTCACCGTGCGGCCATTGACCGCGGCGAGCAGTGCCGCCAGGTCGTCGGCGACGAGGTCGATGACGTTGGCCGCCAATGCCTCGCTGGCGGTGAGGTTGGCGGCTTCGCGTACCGTGAGTTCCGCCCATTCGGCATTGCGCCCGCGCAACTCGGCGAGGCCCTTGATGTAGGCCACGGCATCGTTGAGAACCTTGCGCTCCATGGCCGACCCGGCCATTGGCGATGCCGGCTCGTCGGCGACCCCGTCGCTCTCTTCACCCTCTGCACCCTCTTCGGCAGCGTCCCCGGTGCCGGAGTCGGGTTGGTCGGGTGCACTGGGCAGGGGGAACGGAGAGCCTTCGCCGCCGAGGCTGACCGGAGTCGAGGAACCGATATTGGTGGCCGGAGCCATGGCGGCGATGTGGCTGGCATACATGATGTAGGTACCCGCGCTGGCGGCGCGCGAGCCGTTCGGTGCAACGTAGGTAGCCACCGGGGTGCGGGCAGCGAGGATCGCCTTGATCATGTCGCGCATGGACTTGTCGAGCCCGCCGGGGGTGTCGAGGCGCAGCACCACGAGATCGATACCTGCTTCGTCGGCGCGTTCCAGAGCGCGGATGAAATAGTCCGCGGAGGCCGGGCCGATGGCGCCTTCGAGTTCCACCACCCGAATGGCCGACGCCGTGGCCTGGTGAGCAGCGCCGGCCAGCACCAGGGTGAAGGTGAATTTCAGCAGCGAACGGAACGACATGGCTGCCCCCGGCAATTTCAGGTAATTTTCCGCTGAATCCGCTCCAAACCCATCGCTGGATTGCTGGAGCAGATGGGGCTAGTGTAGTCTATTCCCCGGTTCTGTACACGGAATACAACAATATTGAGAGGATTCCCACATGGCAGCATCACTCCACCCCCGTTCCCCTCTTCTCCCGATTCTCCTGGCCAGTTGTTTTGCCTACAGTGGCGCTCCCGCCCTCGCCGAGGACGGCCCCTCACTGCACCTGGAAGAGGTGCTGGTAACCGCCCGCAAACGGGAAGAAAACCTGCAACGCACACCGCTCTCCATCACCGCGATTTCCGCGGCCACCATTGAGGACGCACATTTGCCCGATGTTCGCAGCCTCGAACAGATGGTCCCCAACCTGAGCTTCAGCACCAGCAGCGAGGGTGGCGCGCAGACCTTGCAGGCCTTTGTGCGCGGTATCGGCTCCAACGATTTTGCGCTGACCCTGGACCCCGGTGTGGGCATTTACGTCGACGGTGTCTACATGGCCCGCCACGTGGGTAGCAACCTGGAATTCAACGACATCGAGCAGGTCACCGTCCTGCGCGGCCCCCAGGGCACCCTGTTCGGCCGCAATACCATCGGCGGCGCCATCGATGTGGTCACCCGGGCACCCTCCCACCAGCCCAGCCTCGATGTCACCATTACCCTGGGTGACGGGGGATATTACGGCATCTCCGCCTACGGTGAGACGTCCCTGGTCCCGGACCGTCTGAGCGCGAGCATTTCCATTCGGGCCAACGAATACGACGGCTGGCAGGACCGGGTCGGGGCCGACGACGCCGGCAACGAAGACCTGTGGGGTGCGCGGGGCCACTTGTTGTGGACCCCGTCGGATACCTTCAGTTCGCACCTGGTGGTGGACGTCACCGATCAGGACCAGCAGGTCCGGCCCCACGTGCTGGAAGATTTCGACCCGACCCAGATATTCGCCGCCCTCTACAACGGATTCGTGGCCACCTGCTGCACCGAGAATCCCGATATCGACGAGAGCAATGTCACCCCACGTACCAAGGACGTGGTGGAGACCGAGGGCTTCAGTTGGAACAATACCTGGGAGCTGGGCGGCCTGACCGTCAAGTCCATCACCGGCTACCGGGACCTGGAGTCGGAACAGTACCGCGACAGCGACAACGACCCGCTGGGTTTCTTCGAGGTGGGCACCATCTTTGACCACGACCAGGTCAGTCAGGAGTTCATCTTCAGCGGCAGTGCCCTCGATGACCGCCTGGACTGGGTCGCCGGCGGCTACTACTTCAAAGAGGACGGCATACACATCAGCGAAGTCCACATTGCCGACGGTCTGTATGAGGGCCTGCGGTCACTGCCCTTCGATATCACCCTGGGTCCGGGAGGGCCACCCCTGGCCTTCCTGGCGGTGCCCTTCGACTTCTCCCTGGATTACATCCGGGAACAGGAGGTCACCAGTTATGCCGCGTACTTCCACGGCACCTACAGCCTCACCGACAAGCTGCGCCTGACGCTGGCCGGCCGCTATACCGAAGATGAAAAAGACATGACTACCAGTACGCTCAAACGCGCCAGCCAGACACCCATCGTGGCCCCCGGGCCCACCGATGACCCGTCCTGTGGCGACGTGGTGCCAGACGGCAACGGCAGCCGCTACAGTTGCAGCGAAGAGTGGTCGGAGTTTTCACCCAAGGTGGGGCTGGACTACCAGTGGAATGAGGATCTGATGAGCTACGCGCACGTTTCCCGGGGGTTCCGTAGCGGTGCGTTCAATGCCCGCCCATTGGCCAACCATGAAATCTCCACCGCGGACCCCGAGACCCTGACCAGTTACGAAATAGGCTTCAAATCCCAGTTTGCGGACAACCGCGTGCAACTCAACGGCGCGATTTTCTACAACGAGTACGAGGACCAGCAGTTCCTGGTCAACCGCTCTTCCGAATCGGCGGGAGGCGCCCTGGCACTGATCGTGGAGAACGCCGCCGAGTCCAACCTATGGGGCTTTGAACTCGAGATGGTGGCCGTGCCGGCGGAGGGCTGGAGCGTCAACGGCGGGGTCAGCTACATCGAGCCGGAATACGACGAGTTCTTCGTGGAGGCGGAGCGACCCGACAACCCGGGCGTGTTGTTCATGCAGGATGTCAGTGACCGGGAATTCACCGACACCCCCGACTGGACCGGCAACCTGGGGGTCCAGTACGAGCTGCCGCTGTCCGCGGGCGGCCTGTTGCGCCTGCGCGCGGACATGGCCTACAAGGGTGAAATCTTTTACACCTTCGACAGGAACGCCAGCGCCTACGACACCCTCAATGTGGATGGTTACGCCACCTACAACGCCGGCGTCTCCTATATCAGCGCGGACCAGCGCTGGGAGATTTCGCTCTACGGCCGCAACATTTCGGACGAACGGAAAATCAGCGGCGGCACGGTGGTGGACGCCTTCGGTTCGGTAGACACCCGCTACACCGAGCCGGAGCGCTACTTCCTCTCGGTGCGCTACCGCACCCGCTGATACCGGTGGCCGCCACGGGACTGGCCCTGGTCACCGGGGCCTCGGCTGGAATCGGCAGAGAGTATGCCCGGCAATTGGCGAGCCGGTGCCGGCGCATGATACTGGTGGGCCGGCGCGACGAGCGACTGCAGGAACTGGCCGGGGAACTGTCCCGGCAGGGCGTTGAAGCCACCACGCTGGCGGTGGACCTGGCCGACCCCGCCGGGCTGGGGCAGGTGCTGGAGGCAATAGCGCGAGCGGAGCCGCTGGACTACCTGGTCAACAACGCGGGCTTTACCATCATCGGCGCCTTCGACTCAGTGCCGCTGGAGCGGCAGATGGGCATGGTCCGGGTGCACATCGACGCCGCCCTGGCGCTGGTTCACCAGGCCCTGCCCGCCATGAAGAGTGCCGGGCGTGGCTGCATTGTCAACGTCTCCTCCATGTGCAACTTTACCCCCTATACGGACGTGGCCGTGTACGGAGCAAGCAAGGCTTTCCTGACCAGCTTTTCCGGTGCGCTCAGCCAGGAACTGAGTGGCAGCGGTGTACAGGTACAGTGCCTGGTGCCCGGTTTCACCCACACCGAGTTGCACGAGCGGGAGGCATTCGACGACTATGAAACGCCCGAAGTGCCGGAAGAAATGTGGATGCTGCCGGAGCAGGTCGTGGCGGAGAGCCTGGACGCATTGGACAGCGGACAGGCAACGGTGGTCACCGTCGCCGGGGCGGTAAATCGCGCGAGCGCCGAACAGGCCCTGCAGAGGGACCTGGACTCGCTGCGGAGCACGCAGCATGGGGTCAGGCCTTACAATTGACATCGCGGCATGGGGTCGGGATGCCCCCCCTGCCGTCATGCCGGGCCTGACCCGGCATCCAGCGTCTTTTCCGTGGTCACCGAAAGCCACTGGATTCCGGCTTTCGCCGGAAAGAAGAGGCGGGAATACCGGATGGGAAAGGAAAGGGACCTGCATTGGATAAGCGGTTGAAATGCAGGTATAATCCGCCCCCGGCAAAGCGCGGGCTCCCTCCGGTTGTGATAGTAACGCGCTTGGACGGTGGTCTGCATGGCGGTATGGGAGGAGACGGCCGACACTGGCAGGAAACCAGATTCGCTATCCATTGACAGGCGCCGTTGGCTGGTAGGAACGGAGCAGATATCAGAAGCCCCTTTTCAGGGGCTTTTTGTTAGTGGCCGATCTGGTGGCAGGAAACGGGCCGGAACCAGGAAAAGGGCAAGCAATGAAACAGCAGCAACTCCAGCAGATGCTGGAGCCCACAGTCGAATCCCTCGGCTTCAGCCTGTGGGGAATCGAGTACCTGCCACACGGGCGGCGCAGCCTGTTACGGATCTATATCGATGGCGAACAGGGCGTTCGCATCGATGATTGCGCCAGTGTGAGCCAGCAAATCAGCGCTTTGCTCGATGTGGAAAACCCGATTGTCGGTGGATACACGCTGGAGGTGTCTTCACCGGGAGTGGACCCTTTGTTGTTTCGACCGGAGCAGTACCAGCACTACCTGAATCAATCGGTCGAGATGCGGCTGCGGGAACCCCTCGATGGGCGCCGCAACTTCACGGGGACGCTGAAGGGAATCGTCGGTGAGGACGTGGCCATCGAGATCGATGAACAGGAGTATCTGCTGCCCCTCGGGTCGGTTGACCGGGCCCGGGTCAGACCGGGCAGTGAGCCCAAGTGAGTGAGTGAATCATGACCAGGGAAATACTGTTGGTGGCGGAAGCGGTATCCGCGGAGAAAGGTGTCTCCCAGGACATCATCTTCGAAGCGATCGAGCTGGCCCTGGCGAGCGCGGCCAAAAAGCGCTACGAGGAGGAAGCGGATATCGAGGTCGTTATCGATCGCGAAACCGGTGAGTACGTCACCAGGCGTCGCTGGCTGGTGGTAGGGGATGATGAATTGGCCCTGTTGGGTACCCAGTTCACCACCGAAGAGGCCGCCGAAGTCGACCCCAGCCTGAAAGTGGGTGAGGTCTACTGGGAGCAGGTGGAAAATGTCGAGTTCGGCCGTATCGCTGCGCAGACCGCCAAGCAGGTCATCGTGCAGCGGGTGCGCGATGCGGAGCGTGCCCAGGTGGTTGAAGATTATGCGGACCGCGTCGGCAAGATGGTGGTCGGCACGGTGAAGAAGGTAACCCGCGACAATGTGATCGTGGACCTGGGCAACAATGCCGAGGGCCTGTTGTCACGCGAGCGCCTGGTGGGCCGGGAAACCTTTCGCGTCAACGACCGGGCACGCGCCATTCTGACCGAAATCAGCACCGAAAGCCGCGGTCCGCAATTGATTCTCGACCGCACGTGCCCGGAAATGCTGGTCGAACTGTTTCGCATCGAAGTGCCGGAAATCTCCGAAGAGGTGATCGAAATCCGCAGTGCCGCGCGCGACCCCGGTTCGCGGGCAAAAATTGCGGTGAAAACCAACGATGGCCGCATTGACCCGGTGGGCGCCTGCGTCGGTATGCGCGGTTCCCGGGTACAGGCAGTTTCCAATGAACTGGACAACGAGCGGGTGGATATCGTGCTGTGGGACGATAACCCGGCCCAACTGGTCATCAATGCCATGGCGCCGGCGGAAGTGGAGTCCATCGTCGTGGACGAGGACAACGAGACCATGGATGTCGCGGTCAGCGAAGAGGGGCTGGCCCAGGCCATCGGTCGCAATGGTCAGAATGTGCGCCTGGCCAGTGAGTTGACCGGCTGGACCATCAACGTAATGAGCGAGGAAGCCGCTGCGGAAAAGCACGAGCAGGAAGCCGGCAGCGTAATCAAGGTATTTGTGGAGGCCCTGGATGTCGACGAGGGCGTGGCTGACATCCTGGTGGAAGAGGGTTTCACCACGGTGGAGGAGGTTGCCTATGTGCCGCTCGAGGAACTGTACAACATCGAAGGATTCGATCAGGAAATCGCCGAGGAACTCCGCGCCCGGGCCAAGGACGCACTGCTGATCGAGGCCATCGCTTCCGAAGAACAACTGGAGGCGAACGAGCCGGCCGAAGATCTATTGAACATGGAAGGCATGGACCGGCATCTCGCCTTTGTCCTGGCCAGCCGGGAAATCGTCAGCATGGAGGACCTGGCCGAGCAGGCGGTGGAAGACCTCCTCGATATCGAGGATATGACCGAACAGCGTGCCGGGGAATTGATCATGCAGGCACGGGCACCCTGGTTCGCCGAGGAACAACAGGACAGCGGTACTGAAGAAGCCGCGGGTGCCGAATCGGCCGGGGCTGGGTAACCGGAGAACAACAGATGTCGCAGGTCACAGTCAAACAGTTGGCAGAAGATGTGGGTGCCTCGGTCGGGCGTTTGCTGACGCAAATGAAGGAGGCCGGCCTGCCCCACTCCGATATGGGCGAAGAGGTCTCTGACGAAGACAAGAAAATCCTGCTGGCTTCCCTGAAACGCAGCCACGGTGAAAGCAGTGAGGCACTGCGCCGCATCACCCTGAAGCGCAAGACCTTGAGCACGCTGAAGATGACGGGCTCGCGCGGCAAGAAAACCGTGAACGTGGAAGTGCGCAAGAAACGCACCTATGTCAAGCGGCCGGAATCGGAAGCGCTCACCACGGAAGCCGAGACCGGCGCCCAGGAAACGGCAGAGACACCGCAGGCTGCGCCGTCAACGGCCCAAAGCCCGGCCACTGGCGCTGCGGTCGAGCCACCGCCATCACCACCCGAGGAGATGGATCCGGAACTGTTGCGGCAGCAGGCCACCGCCAAGCGCAAGCAACGCGAGGAGGAACAGGCCCGGGAACTGCAGGCGGCCAAACAGGCCCGGCTCGACGAACAGAAGAAGCCGCAGCCAACTGCGGTACCGGAACCCCCCAGGGAACACGTCAAACGCGGACCCAGGCGCCTGCATGAAGCCCCCTCCAAAACCGAGCCGGAACGCAAGAAGAAGCACGCCCGGCTGGAGCGCGAACAGGCCCGTGGCAAACAGCGCGGACACATGACGCTGAGTCAGATAGAAGCCGCTGAAAGCGGCGCCATGAGGCGCCGCAGCCGCAAGAAACCGGTGGCCAAAACCCATGAGGAACACAGCAAACACGGTTTTGAAATGCCCACCACCCAGCAGGTCTTCAACGTCGAACTGGGCGATGCGATTTCCGTGGGCGAGTTGGCCAGCCGGATGTCGGTCAAGGCCGGTGAGGTGATCAAGGAACTGATGAAACTGGGAGTCATGGCGACCATCAACCAGACGATTGACCAGGACACGGCGATCCTGGTGATCGGGGAAATGGGCCACACCCATACGGTAGTGCGCGAAGACCGACTCGAAGAACAACTGGAAGTGGACCTGTCGCAACAGGGGGGTACCGAACAACCGCGCGCCCCGGTGGTCACGGTAATGGGGCACGTGGACCATGGCAAAACCTCGTTGCTGGACTACATTCGCCAGGCAAACGTCACCGACAGCGAAGCGGGCGGGATTACGCAGCACATCGGCGCCTACCACGTAACTACCGACCACGGCATGATTTCATTTCTCGATACACCGGGACACGCTGCCTTTACCGCCATGCGCGCCCGCGGTGCCCGCTGCACCGATATCGTCATCCTGGTAGTGGCAGCCGATGACGGGGTGATGCCCCAGGCGGAGGAGGCGGTGCAACACGCCCGGGCGGCGAAAGTCCCGCTGATAGTGGCGGTAAACAAGATTGACAAGGAGGGGGCGGACCCGGAGCGGGTGCGCAACGAGCTGGCCGCCAGGGATGTGGTGCCGGAAGATTGGGGTGGTGACCACCAGTTTGTCGATGTTTCGGCGCACACCGGCGAAGGGGTCAGCGAACTGTTGGACGCGGTGTTACTGCAGGCGGAAATACTGGAATTGACGGCAGCCAGAGATGTACCGGCGCGGGGGGTGGTCATCGAATCGCGCCTCGACAAGGGTCGTGGCTCGGTGGCTTCGCTACTGGTGCAAAGCGGTACCTTGCGCCAGGGCGATATCGTCCTGGCCGGGCTACAGACCGGTCGCGTGCGGGCCATGCTCGATGAAAACGGGAAACAGGTCACTGAGGCGGGGCCCTCCATTCCGGTAGAAATTCTCGGTCTCGACGGCACCCCGGACGCGGGGGATCTGTTCCATGCGGTGGAGAGCGAAAAACAGGCGCGGGAAATTGCCCTGTTCCGCCAGGAGAAGACCCGGGACAGCAGACTGCAGCGTCAACAGGCCGCCAGGCTGGACAACATGTTCGAGAGCATGACCACCAGTAACAAGCAGACTCTCAACGTCGTGATCAAGGCCGATGTGCGCGGTTCCCTGGAGGCGATTCAATCCGCTCTGCTCGGACTGGGCAATGAGGAGGTGGCAGTGAACATCGTCGCCGGCGGCGTCGGCGGCATTGCCGAAACCGACGTCACCCTGGCCATGACTACTTCGGCGGTCATCTTCGGATTCAACGTGCGCGCTGACAACGCGGCCCGCAAGCTGGTCGAGGACGGCGGCCTTGACCTGCGTTATTACAACGTCATCTACGACCTGATCGAAGATGTACAACAGGCCCTCTCGGGTATGCTGGCACCGGAAATACGCGAAGATATCATCGGCATCGCCGAAGTCCGCGAAGTATTCCGCTCACCCAAATTCGGTCAGATAGCGGGTTGCATGGTGACCGAGGGGAGCGTATCCCGCGCCAAACCCATTCGCGTATTGCGGGACAACGTAGTGATTTTTGAGGGTCAACTGGAATCCCTGCGCCGCTTCAAGGAAGACGCCAACGAAGTTCGCAGCGGCACGGAGTGCGGCATCGGGGTGAAGAATTACTCTGATGTGAAAGTTGGAGACCTGATCGAGGTCTACCAGGTGAAGGAGGTGGTACGCACACTGTAGGCACGTCTGGAATCGCGGGCAGTGGAGGAATGATATGGCGAAGGAATTCAGCCGCAACGAGCGGATTGCCGATTACCTGAAGCGGGAACTGGCGGTCCTGCTGCAGCGGCAGGTGCGCGACCCGCGAGTCGGCATGGTAAGCATTACCGGCCTGGCGCTGAGCGGGGATTCGTCATTTGCCAGTGTCTTCTTTACCGTGCTGGGCAAGGAACAACGAGCCCAGGCAGAGGAGACCCAGTGCGCACTGAATCAGGCGGCAGGGTTCCTGCGCTCCCGGCTGGCCAGTGACAGCAGGATGCGCAAAGTGCCGCAGTTGCGCTTTGTGTTTGACAACAGCGTGGGTCGCGGAGCGTATCTGGAGGATTTGATAGAGCGTGCCGTAACTGCCGACAGCCACAATCGGACAGTTGGGTAGCAGCGCCGTGGTACGCCGGAGAGGGCGAGCAGTCGACGGCATCCTGCTGCTGGACAAGCCCGCGGGGATGAGTTCCAACCAGGCGCTGCAAGCGGCCAGGCGCCTGTTTGAAGCGGACAAGGGAGGCCATACCGGGAGCCTGGACCCGCTGGCCACGGGCCTGTTGCCCCTCTGCTTCGGCGAGGCGACCAAATTTTCCCGCCATTTGCTGGAGGCGGACAAGGTCTATCTCACCACCTTTGTGCTGGGTGTGCGAACCGATTCCGGCGATAGTGACGGCAAGCTGCTGGCCGAGGCGTCCGCAGCCCGGATTACGGCTGCGGCGGTGGCGGCGGCACTGGAGCAGTTCCGCGGTTGTATTGAACAACTCCCGCCCATGTATTCGGCCCTGAAGCGGGACGGACAGCCACTCTACAAGCTGGCGCGCCAGGGTCTGGAAGTCGCCAGGGAGCCCCGCGCGGTGGTGGTTCACGAACTGGAAATGCTGGCCTTTCGGGGTGGCCAGAGGGCGGAAACAGAGTTGCGCATCCGCTGCAGCAAAGGCACCTATATCAGGGCCATTGCCGAGGATTTGGGCAGGGCACTGGGCTGTGGAGCCCACGTCAGTGCGCTGCGTCGCAGCGGCCTTGGGACCTTTACCGAATCGATGGCGGTCAGGCTGGCGGCCCTTGAGCAATGCGCGGGCCACACCGAGAGGGATGCGTTGCTGTTGCCCGCCGACGCAGCGCTGGGCAACCTGCCCCTGGTCCGGCTGAGCGAATCGGGCGGCTTCAGTTTGCGCCGGGGCCAGCCGGTTACGGTTGCCAATTTACCGCCGGGTGGTATGGTGCGGGTCGGCCTGGAGAGCGGTGAATTTCTGGGCCTAGGAGAAATACTGGACGACGGGCGATTGGCGCCGCGTCGACTGTTAGTCAGCCAGTCGGGCTGATGCAGACCGGTCTGCACCTATGCGCGGATCGGTGTTTCATGAACCGGGCACGGACTGACCGCGTCCCCAGGCATAGCGAAAAGGAGAGACGATGTCACTGAGCGCAAGTGAAAAAGCAGCAATAGTGAAAGAGTACCAACGGACAGAGTCGGATACCGGTTCTCCGGAGGTACAGGTGGCCCTGTTGACGAAAAACATCAATGGGCTGCAGGAACATTTTTCATCCCATGAACACGACCACCACTCGCGTCGCGGTCTGATCCGCATGGTCAATCAGCGACGTCAGCTATTGGATTACCTCAAACGCAAAGATGGCGCTCGCTATGGAGAATTGATCAAGCGCCTGGGTCTGCGCCGGTAATCATCAAACGGAAAGAGAATTCGCGGGTGTTGCCCGCGATTGCTATTGACTTACATTGGAGAAAATTGTGAATCCCGTAACCAAAACATTTCAGTATGGAGATCGAACCGTCACGCTGGAGACCGGCCGCATCGCCCGCCAGGCGACCGGCTCGGTGCTGATAACCATGGACAACACCTCGATTCTGGCCACCGTGGTGGCAGAGAAAACCGCCAAACCCGGCCAACCTTTCTTTCCCCTGGGCGTACACTATATTGAGAAGACCTACTCGGTGGGCAAGATTCCCGGGGGGTTCTTCAAGCGTGAAGCGCGGCCCTCGGAAAAGGAGACCCTGACCTCGCGCCTGATCGACCGTCCGATTCGCCCCCTGTTCCCCAAGGGCTTCATGAATGAAGTGCAGGTAGTCTGTACGGTGATGTCGGCCGATTCGGACAACGACCCGGATATTCCCGCCATGATCGGGACTTCGGCGGCACTGGCCATTTCCGGGGTGCCCTTCAGCGGCCCGATCGGCGGCGCCCGGGTGGGTTTCAACGAGGCCGAGGGCTATATCCTCAACCCCACCTACAGCCAGTTGGCAGACAGCAAACTGAACATGGTGGTCGCGGGCACGGAGGCAGCGGTATTGATGGTTGAATCGGAAGCCCGGGAACTCAGTGAAGACCAGATGCTGGGCGCGGTACTGTTTGCCCACCAGGAAATGCAGACTGTGATACAGGCGGTGAAGGACCTCGCGGCGGAAGCCGGCAAGCCCGCCTGGGATTGGCAGCCGGCCGCGGTGGATGAAGAACTGCTGGCAAAGGTGGAAGACCGGGTCAGGTCGCCGTTGGGTGAGGCCTATCGCATCACCGAAAAGGCCGAGCGCCATGCCGATATCAACGCGTTGAAAGAGCAGTTGATCGCCGAACTGGGTACTGATGCAGAGCATCCGGCCGCACCCGAAGAGGTGTTGAAACTGTTCGCGAAAGTGGAAAAGGAGCTGGTGCGCAAACGCATTCTCAAGGGCGACCCCCGGATCGACGGTCGCGACAACCGCACGGTTCGCCCCATTGCCTGCGAAATCGACCTGTTACCCAAAACCCACGGTTCGGCACTGTTCACCCGCGGTGAAACCCAGGCCATCGGCACGGTGACGCTGGGTTCCACCCGCGATTCCCAGATCATCGATGCGCTGGAAGGCGAGCGCCGCGACGCGTTCATGCTGCACTACAACTTCCCTCCCTACTCGGTGGGTGAAGCGGGCCGGATCGGCTTTACCAACCGCCGCGAGGTCGGCCACGGACGCCTGGCGCGCCGCAGCCTGACGGCAGTGCTGCCGAACCGGGACGACTGGCCCTACACCACCCGGGTGGTATCCGAGATCACCGAGTCCAACGGCTCCAGTTCCATGGCTTCGGTCTGCGCCAGCAGCCTGGCCCTGATGGCGGCCGGAGTGCCCCTGTCGGCTGCGGTGGCCGGCGTTGCCATGGGCCTGGTCAAGGAGGGCAACCAGTTTGCCGTGCTGACCGATATCCTTGGCGACGAAGACCATCTGGGCGACATGGATTTCAAGGTGGCCGGTACCGCCGAGGGGGTCACCGCGCTGCAAATGGACATCAAGATTGAAGGGATCAATGAGCAGATCATGGAAATTGCCCTGCAACAGGCGCTACAGGCCCGTTTGCACATTCTCGGCCAGATGAACCAGGTGATTGCCGAACCCCGCACCGAAGTCAATGCCAATGCCCCGAGCATGATTGCGTTCAAGGTCGATGCCGACAAGATTCGCGACATCATCGGCAAGGGTGGCGTGACCATCCGTTCGATCACCGAAGACACCGGCGCCACGGTGGATGTCGAAGACGACGGAACGGTGCGCATCTTTGGTCAGGACCAGGCCTCACGCGATGCCGCCGTGGCCCGGGTCGAAGAAATTACCGCCGAAGCAGAGGTGGGTGCGGTCTACACCGGCACCGTTGCCCGGATTGTGGACTTTGGCGCGTTCGTAAACATTCTGCCCGGCAAGGACGGCCTGGTACACATTTCCCAGATTGCCCGACAGCGGGTCGAGAATGTGGCTGACCATCTCAGTGAAGGCGAGGAAGTGCGGGTGAAGGTCCTCGACGTGGATCAGCGCGGTCGGATCAAGTTGAGCATCAAGGAACTGCTGGAGGACGCGGAAGAGATGGGGTCGGTGCCAGAGGCGGCGGAATACGCCGGCAACGTCTCCGAGGCCTGAGGCCGAGTCCGCAAGCCCTCCCCGGCGCCGGGTGCCGCAGCCTGAACCAATATGAGCGAAACACCGGCAACCGAGCCGCATCCGGGCCGGCAACTGCCCTCGGTGGACGCGTTGCTGCAACAGATGCCGGAGCAAGCGGCGCAATGGGGACATCGGGCCCTGACCCAGGCCCTGCGGGCAGTGTTGGCGCAGCTTCGTGCGCAACTTGACTCGGAGCGGACAGCGGCGCCGGACGAGAGCGGCATCCGCTCGCTGGTGCAGGAGTATCTGCAAGCGCGTCGGGAACCCGGTCTGAAGTCGGTTTTCAATCTCGGCGGCACGGTTCTGCATACCAACCTGGGGCGGGCCAGCCTGCCCGATGTGGCCATCGCGGCGCTGGCAGGCGTCGCCGCCAATCCCAGCAACCTGGAATTTGAGCTGCACAGCGGCCAGCGCGGCCGTCGCGAAAGCCATGTAGTGGATTTGCTCTGTGAAGTCAGCGGCGCCGAGGCAGCCACGGTAGTCAACAACAATGCCGCCGCCGTGTTGCTGGTTTTGAATACCCTGGCCAGGCATGGCGAAGTACCCGTTTCCCGTGGAGAACTGGTGGAAATTGGTGGCTCTTTCCGCATCCCGGAAGTGATGCAACGCTCCGGCTGCAGCCTGGTGGAAGTCGGCGCTACCAATCGCACTCACCTGCGCGACTACCGACGGGCGATCAACCCCGAAACCGCGCTGCTGATGAAGGTTCATACCAGCAATTACCGGATTCAGGGCTTCACCCAGGCGGTGGGCACCGGGGAACTGGCCGCGCTGGCCCGCGAGCACGGCCTGCCGCTGGTGGTCGACCTGGGCAGCGGCAATCTGCTCGACTTCACCGCCCTGGGCCTGCCCGCCGAACCCACGGTGGAACAGGCGATTGCGGCGGGTGCCGATGTGGTCACTTTCAGCGGCGACAAATTGTTGGGTGGGCCACAGGCCGGAATCATTGCCGGGCGCCGCGATCTGCTGGAGCAGATTGACGACAACCCGTTGAAGCGGGCGCTGCGGCTGGACAAGCTGAACCTGGCGGCGCTGGTGGAAGTACTGAAATTGTACCGGCACCCCGAAAGACTGCGGCGCGAACTTCCCACCCTGCGCCAGCTTAGCCGGCCGCTGGCCGACATCCTGGCCCAGGCCCGGCGCCTGCAACCCGTTCTGGACAAGATTCTGGACAGCGCCCTGAACGGCGCAATGGAAGTCAGCGTGCAGGAATGCAGCAGCCAGGTCGGCAGTGGCGCCCTGCCGGTTGACACCCTGCCCAGTGCGGCCCTGCGGCTGAGCCCGCGACCCGCCGACGACGCCGCGGCACGGGAACTGGCGCGCAGGTTGCGCAGCCTGCCCCGGCCCGTGATCGGGCGTTTGCACCAGGGGGCGCTGTGGCTGGACCTGCGCTGTCTCGAGGACGAATCCGCGTTTCTCGGGGGGCTGTAGGCTGAAGCCATGACCGGGAAATTCGCAATGCTGTTATTGGCTGCCCTGGCCCACGGCTACAGCCCGGCGTACGCGGCCATGGAAATACAGCTCAGCGCGAGCTGTGGGGACCAACTGCCGCAGGACACCGGGCAACTGCTGGAGTCTGCGCTCCCCAGCGAACCGCTGCGCGTGCTGAGCTGGAATATCCGCAAGCACCGGCACCACCGATGGCGGGACGACCTGCGGCAACTGGCCGCCGATGCCGACCTGGTCTTGTTGCAGGAAGCCGTAGTGGAGGAGGCGCCCAATGGTCTTTTCAATGGCAGCTATTTCGCGGTGTTCTCCCCCGGCTATCGCGGCAATGACTATCAATCAGGGGTGATGACCATCAGCAGGGTCAGCGCCACTGCGCACTGCTCCCTGTCCCACAGCGAACCCTGGCTGGGTACGCCCAAGGCCATCAACATCGCCCGCTTCCCGATTGGCGAACGCGCCGGGCAACTGCTGGTGGTCAACCTGCACGGCGTGAATTTTTCATTGGCCGAAGACCCGCTGACCAGACAACTGCACGATAGCGGCAGCCTGATAGAGCAACACCCGGGGCCGGTGCTGTTCGCCGGAGATTTCAACACCTGGAGCAGGGCGCGCATGGCCGCCCTGGAAGCTGTCATGGAGCGACTTGCGCTGCACCCGCTGCCTTACCCCGACGACCGCCGCAGCCAGATTTTCGGCAATGCCCTGGACCATGTCTATGTGCGCGGTTTGCGGGTTCTGGAGGTTGACTCGGTGCCGGTCAATTCGTCGGACCACAACCCGATGCAGGTCACTCTGGCGCTGGTGCAGCCCAATCCTGAGCGCTGAGTGGGAACCGCCCGGGGGAGTACTCCGGCACACCGAAGTCCGGCGGGTAGACCACCCCAACCAGGTAGAGACCCTGGGCCGGGGCGGTAGGCGGGGCCTGACTGCGGTCGCGGGCCGCCAGCAGGGCAGCCAGACCGGCAGCGGAAAGCTGCCCCTCGCCCACCTCGATCAGGGCAGCGGCGAGATTTCGTACCATGCGATACAAAAAGGCGTTGGCCTGCACATCGATGATCACCAGTTCACCGCAACGCCTGACATGGATGAAATCGACCCGCCGCAGTGCACTGGCAGACTGACAGGCGGCGGCGCGAAAACTGCTGAAATCCCGTTCTCCCAGCAGCGACTGCGCGGCCCGGTGCATGGCTTGCACGTCCAGTGGCCGACGCACCCAGGTGACCCGCCGTGCGGCAATGGCGGAACTGGTGGCAGCATTGAGTATGAGGTAGTGGTAGCGGCGGGAAAGAGCGCTGAAACGGGCGTGAAAGCTAGCGGGCACGGCATGCACGGAGCGCACCACCACGGTGTCCGGCAAGTGGCGGTTAGTGCCCTGTAACCAGGAACGGGCGCTGCGGCTGGCCGGGGCATCGAAATGAACCACCTGGTGGGTGGCGTGTACCCCGCTGTCGGTGCGCCCGGAACAGAACAGTCTCACCGGCCGGTCGGCGACCCGGCTCAGTGCCCTCTCCAGGGCGCCCTGTACGGTCTCTACCGCGCCGGCCGCCTGCAGTTGCCAACCGTGAAAACCGCAGCCATCGTATTCGACCACCAGGGCGATACGCTGGCCCCGGGGAATGGCCGCAGCAGTCACCGGCCGCGGCTCAGGCGATGCTGTCCAACCGGCGCCGTGCTTCCCGTTGCTGGTCGGCGTCGCCCTCTTTCAGGACCTCTTCCAGCAGATTCCTGGCTCGTTCCGTTTCCCCCATTTCCTCGTAGGCCTGCGCCAGATCGAGTTTGGAAGCAACTTCATCACCGTCATCCGCGACCACCAGGTCGTCGTCCGCCTCCTCCACGCCGTGGTCCGCCACATCGGAGTCCCCGGCCGCGCCGGAGGCTGCTTCGTCGCCATCTTCACCCGCAGCCGTATCGTCCGCGACTTCTTCTTCGTGCCACAGGTCGAAGGGCTCCTCTTCGTCAGACTCGCCGTCGGTCTTCTCCTGGTCCCGGGAACGGGACCACCGAAGCAACAGTACCAAGGCGAAAATCACCAACACCGCCAGGCCGCCGTACGCCAGGTAGCGGCCTTCCTGCAGGCGGCCCAGCAGCGTCGCGGAAGACGACGCCGAACGGTATTCGCTCGGCTGCTGCGCGCCGGTCAACGCCGTCGACACGGTTTCCGCCGCGATGCGTGCCGCTGCTTCCGCCCTGGCAAGTGCCGCCTGCAGTTGCTCGATTTGCTCGTCCTTGAGACTCAGCAGGCTTTGCAGGGTCTGCAGTTGCTCCTCGATGGCACTGATGCGCCCCAACAGGTCCACGTTATCCCGACGCAACTGCTCCAGTTGCACCGAGTTGGCATCCCCCACTCCAAGAATTTGCAGGCGGTCTCCGACACCCCCACCATCGAAGCCGTCCGCGGCTTCCAGGGTAGTCTCCGACCCGGAGACCACCGGCAGTTGCAACCGGAAGCCGGCCATCAACCGATTGACATCACCATCGACAAAGGCCTGCGGATTGGCCTGCAGGATTTGCGACATGGTGTCCTGAACGGTGCGGCCCGGTGAACGCAGACGGGAGGCAATGCTCCACAGGGTTTCCGCGCGCCTGACCAGGTACTGGCTGCCGGGAGTCAGGGGTTCGCCAAGCGAAGCCTCGAGTTCCGCCAGGATTTCGGCGGCACTGTCACTCTGGTCGAGGTCGGCCGCTACCGGCGGATCGGCCACTTCCCCGGTATCCGCCGGTTCCGGGATCGCGGCCACTTCCGCAGTATCCAGCAAAACGGTGTACATGCGGACGATGCGCCCTGCGGGCCAGCGGGCTTCCACCAGCAGGTGGAGATACGGTTCCCGCACCGGGTCCCACGAACTCAGCCGCACGTAGCTGCTGCCATCTTCGCGGTCGTACAGCTCGAATTCCAGGTCGTTCAGAAATTCGCTGTATTCCACCTTGTGGTTTTCAAAGTCCGCCTTCGGCGCCAGACCAACGCTCAACTCCTCCAGTGGCTGGCCATCCGGATTCAGCACGTTGAATTCGGCCAGCAGCGGCTCGTTGAGACGGGATTGCAACTTCAGGTCTCCGAGACCAATAGCCGACGCCATCCCCGGCAACAGCAGTATCAGCGCTGCGACCAGTACCTTGCACAATAGCTTCATAACCCCGCCCTTTCGCCCCGCATCCGGTTGAAGCCCGCATTCGTCGCGGCATCCCGACGACCCCGGGCAGACGCCGACGCACACGCAAGCACCGGCAATATACCTGAAACGGGCGACCAACTGTACCAATGTCAGCGGGAGGTCAGCTATTGCCGCCAACCGGCAAGGGGGGCCGCAGGGTTGGCGGGCTAGGCCACCACATCACAGATAATCCTCGATCAGGCACTCGGCGATCTGCACGGCGTTCAGCGCCGCGCCCTTTCTCAGGTTGTCACCCACCACCCAGAGATTCAGCCCCCTGGGGTGGGATATATCTTCGCGAATGCGACCGACAAAAACCGCATCCTGCCCGGCCGAGTCAGTCACCGCGGTGGGGTACACCAACCCGGCGGGATCATCCAGCACCTCCACACCGGGTGCTGCGCGCAGCAGTTCGCGGGCATCCGCGGCATTGAGCTTGGTCCTGGTTTCAATGTGCACGGCCTCGGAATGACCGTGGAAGACCGGGACGCGAACACAGGTTGGATTGACCTGAATTTCGTCGTCGCCGAGAATCTTCTGCGTTTCCCAAACCATTTTCATCTCTTCCCGGGTATAGCCGTTGTCCTGAAAGGCGTCGATATGCGGCAGCGCATTGAAGGCAATCTGCCGATCGTAGACCTCGCACGCAACGGGTTGTCCATTGAGCAGTTTGGCCGTCTGATCCGCCAGTTCCCGGACTGCGTTCTTGCCGGTACCCGACACCGCCTGGTAGGTGGCTACGTTGACGCGCACCAATCCCACCGCGTCGTGGATGGGCTTCAGAGCCAGCACCATCTGAATGGTCGAGCAGTTGGGATTGGCGACGATGTTGTGGCCGGTGTAGGCGGCGAGAGCCTCGCGATTTACTTCCGGTACCAGCAACGGGATATCCTGCTGCTGACGGAAGTGTGAGGTATTGTCGATGACGATGCATCCCGCTGCCGCCGCCAGCGGAGCGTAGCGGGCGGAAACCGCGCCGCCGGCCGAAAACAGGCCAAACCGTACCTGGGAGAAATCGAAATCTGCCAACTCCTGCACGCGCAGGGATTTGCCGCGAAAGGAAACCACTTTGCCGAGCGAGCGGGCACTGGCCAGGGGGTATAGCCTGGCCACCGGAAAATCACGCTGTTCGAGAACCTCAAGTATGGTTTCACCCACTGCACCCGTGGCGCCTACCACCGCAACATCGTAGCCTTCATCCATTGTTCAACTCCTCTACCACCGCACTGCCCATGGTTTGGGTATCCACCAGTTGGCAGCCGTCCTGCACAATGTCCGCAGTGCGCAGGCCCCGCTCCAACACCCGACTCACCGCCTCCTCCACCGCATTTGCGGCCTGCTCCTGCGCCAGTGAGTGGCGCAGCATCATGGCCACGGAAAGTATCGATGCCAGGGGATTGGCGATGCCCTGACCGGCAACATCCGGCGCCGAGCCGTGGCAGGGCTCATAGAGGCCACGACCCCGGGAATCCAGTGCCGCAGAAGGCAGCATACCGATGGAACCGGTCAGCATCGCCGCTTCGTCGGAGAGGATGTCGCCAAACATGTTGCCGGTGACCAGCACGTCAAACTGCGTGGGCGCACGCAGTAGCTGCATGGCCGCGTTGTCCACCAGTTGGTGGGTGAGTTCCACATCCGGGTATTCCGCGGCCAGGCGCTGCATCACCTGCCGCCACAACCGGGTCACCTCCAGGACATTGGACTTGTCCACCGAACACAGCCGCGAGTCCCGGCCGCGGGCGGCCTCGAAGGCCACGCGACCGATGCGCTCGATCTCCGACTCCCGGTAGACGTAGGTGTTGAAGCCTTCCCGCTCGCCGTTCTGCAACTCCCGAATGCCCCGGGGCTGGCCAAAATAGATGCCGCCGGTCAATTCGCGGACGATCAGCAGGTCCAGCCCGGAGATGATTTCCGGCTTGAGCGAGGAGGCCCCGATCAATTGAGGAAACAGGCGCACCGGGCGCAGATTGGCGAACAGGTGCAGGCCGGAGCGGAGCTGCAGCAGCCCCTGCTCCGGGCGCAACGAGGGCTCGAAGTCATCCCATTCGGGTCCGCCCACGGCACCCAGCAAAATGGCATCCGCCTGGCGCGCCTGCTGCAAGGTCTCCTCGGGCAGGGGTACGCCATGCCGCTCCAGGGCCGCGCCGCCCACCAGCGCCTCGTGCAACTCGAGGTCCAGACCGTGGCGCTGGGCCAGGCACGTCAACAGCCGGCGGGCCTCGGCCACCACTTCCGGGCCGACGTGGTCACCGGGCAGCAACAGCACCCTGCTCACGATGGTTCCGCCTCCAGGCGGGTGAACAACCAAGGCGACTGCCGCCGCCAGCGCTGTTCGAAGCTGCGAATGGCCTCGCTGTGCTCCAGTGTCAAACCGATATCGTCCAGCCCCTCGAGCAGACAATGGCGGCGGAAGTCATCGATCTCGAAGGGCAGCGCAACGCCATCGGGGCGCAGGATTTGCCCCGCCTGCAGGTCGATATCCAGTGTATACGCTTCACCGGCGTACAACTGTTCGAACAGTTCCTGCACCTGTGCCGCCGGCAAGGTGATCGGCAGCAAACCGTTCTTGCAGCAATTGTCGTAGAAGATGTCGGCAAAACTGGGGGCTATGATACAGCGGAAGCCGTAGTCATCCAGCGCCCAGGGCGCGTGTTCCCGGCTCGAACCGCAGCCGAAATTCTCCCGCGCGAGGAGGATAGAGGCTCCCCGATAGCGCGCCTGGTTGAGCGGGAACTCCGGGTTCAGTGGACGGCTGCTGCAGTCCTGCCCGGGCTGCCCCTCATCCAGATAGCGCAATTCATCGAACAGGTTGGGTCCAAAGCCGCTGCGCCGAATGGATTTCAGAAATTGCTTGGGGATAATCATGTCGGTATCGACATTGGCGCGGTCCATCGGCGCCACCAGGCCCCTCTCCCTGACAAAGGCTTTCATGCCGATACCTCCCAGTCCCGCACATCGACGAAGTGACCGGCCACCGCAGCCGCGGCCGCCATCGCCGGACTGACCAGGTGGGTGCGCCCCCGGTAACCCTGGCGCCCCTCGAAATTGCGATTGGAGGTGGCGGCACAGTGCTCGCCGGGGCCCAGCTTGTCGGCATTCATGGCCAGGCACATCGAACAGCCCGGTTCGCGCCACTCCAGGCCGGCCGCGACGAAAATCCGATCCAGGCCCTCGCTCTCCGCCTGCCGTTTCACCGCCCCGGAACCCGGCACCACCAGTGCCTGATTGATGCCGTCGGCGACCCGGCGTCCCTTCACCACCGCAGCCGCGGAGCGCAAATCCTCGATACGCGAGTTGGTGCAGGAACCGATAAATACCTTTTGCAGGTGGATGTCGGTGATCGCCGTCCCGGCCTCCAGCCCCATGTACTGCAAGGCCAGTTGCACCGCACTGCGCCGCGCCGGGTCGTCAATGGCCTGCGGCTCGGGCAGGTGCCCGTCCACCGGCAACACCATCTCCGGCGAGGTGCCCCAGGTGACCTGGGGCTTGATCTCCTCGCCGCGCAAGCTGACCACGACATCGAAATGCGCGTCCGCGTCGCTGTGCAGGTCGCGCCACGCCAGTACCGCCTGGTCCCACAGTTCGCCTCGCGGGGCATAGAGCCTGCCTCGCACATAGTCCAGCGTGGTGTCGTCCACCGCCACCAGGCCAACCCGCGCCCCTGCCTCGATGGCCATGTTGCAGACCGTCATCCGGCCCTCCATGCTCAAACCGCGAATCACCTCGCCGCCGAACTCCATGGCGCAGCCGCTCCCGCCGGCGGTGCCGATGTGGCCGATCACCGCCAGCACCACATCCTTGGCGGTGACTCCGGTCATCAGTTTGCCGTCGATGCGAACCAGCATGTTTTTCAACTTGCCTTGCAAAAGGCATTGGGTGGCCAGTACGTGTTCGACCTCGGAGGTGCCGATGCCCTGGGCAAGGGCGCCCAGGGCACCGTGGGTGGCGGTATGGGAATCACCGCACACCAGCGTCATGCCGGGCAGTGTGGCGCCGAGTTCGGGACCGATGATGTGGACGATGCCCTGGCGGGCGTCATCGATGTCGAACTCGACAATGTCAAAATCGTGACAGTTGTCGTCCAGAGTCTGTACCTGCAATCGCGAAACCGGGTCTCGAATCCCCGTCACTCCGGCACTGCGCTCTTCGCGCCGGGTAGGCACGTTGTGGTCCGGCGTCGCCAGGTTGGCAGCGGCGCGCCACGGCTTGCGACCCGCCAGTCGCAGGCCCTCGAAGGCCTGGGGTGAAGTGACCTCGTGCAGCAGGTGGCGGTCGATGTAGAGCAGCGAACTGCCGTCCTCGCGGCTTTGCACCAGGTGGCTATCCCAGAGCTTGTCGTAAAGTGTTCTGGCCCGCATATCTCACCAAGCTTTCCATGAATCCGGGGCAGTGTAACCCCGGATTTTAAATAACACAAATTCATATTTTTCATATAAAATATTCTATATCAGAATAGATAATCCCATCGGAGTACCTGTGAAGTCATGGAAACCCAGAATCTGCAGGCCTTTCTCAGTGTCGCCGAAAAACGTTCGTTTTCCCTGGCGGCGGAGCAACTTCATCTCACCCAACCAGCGGTCAGCAAACGGGTGGCCGCGCTGGAGAGCCGCCTCGGCAACAAGCTGTTCGACCGTATCGGCAGGCGGGTCGGGTTGACCGAGGCCGGCACCGCACTGCTGCCTCACGCCCGCTCGATTATCCAGCACCTGCAGCAGGCCGAACAGGTGG